>NZ_JBFTHJ010000014.1:0-113862 GCF_056394175.1 Pseudarthrobacter sp. 10T415
GGTGTGAGGTCGGCGTTGGCATGAGTAACGTAGGACACGAGGGCCTCCTGGGCATCGAGATGAGTGTGGTAACCCAAATCGATACCGGAGGCCCTCGCCCTTTACATCACGCCACGCTGTTCACAACGTCCGTGGGAATTACAGCTAGCTCAGGCTGTCGATGACCTTGTTCAGGGTTGCGGACGGCCGCATGACAGCAGAGGCCTTGGCGTCTTCGGGGTGGTAGTAGCCTCCGACGTCCACGGGCGAGCCCTGGACCGCAGCCAACTCACCAACGATGGCTTCCTCCTGGGAGGAGAGTTCCTTGGCGACGGCGCTGAATGCGGCGGCCAGGTCGGCGTCGTCCGTCTGCTTGGCCAGTTCCTCGGCCCAGTAGCGGGCCAGGAAGTAGTGGCTGCCGCGGTTGTCCAGTTCGCCGGCGCGGCGGCTCGGGGACTTGTTCTCCAGCAGGAACGTGCCCGTGGCGCGGTCCAGCGTGTCCGCCAGGACCTGGGCGCGGGCGTTGCCGGTGGTGGTGGCCAGGTGCTCGAAGCTGACGGCCAGGGCAAGGAATTCGCCCAGGCTGTCCCAGCGGAGGTGGTTTTCCTTCAGCAGCTGCTGGACGTGCTTGGGGGCGGATCCGCCGGCGCCGGTCTCGAAGAGTCCGCCACCGTTCATCAGCGGAACAACCGAGAGCATCTTGGCGCTCGTGCCCAGTTCCAGGATGGGGAACAGGTCCGTGAGGTAGTCGCGGAGGACGTTGCCGGTGACGGAGATGGTGTCTTCGCCCTTGCGGATCCGGTCCAGGGTGAACGCGGTGGCCTTGACCGGGGACAGGATCTGGAGGTCCAGGCCCTCGGTGTCGTGGTCCTTCAGGTACTCGTTGACCTTGGCGATGAGGTTGGCGTCGTGGGCGCGCTCCTCGTCCAGCCAGAACACTGCGGGCGTCTGCGAGGCGCGGGCACGGGTGACGGCCAGCTTGACCCAGTCACGGATGGGGGCGTCCTTGGTCTGGCAGGCGCGCCAGATGTCGCCGACGGAAACTTCGTGTTCGAGCAGGACCTTGCCGGATCCATCCACAACCTGGACGGTGCCGGCTTCCTGGATCTCGAAGGTC
Source organism: Pseudarthrobacter sp. 10T415 (assembly GCF_056394175.1). Taxonomy (NCBI): domain Bacteria; kingdom Bacillati; phylum Actinomycetota; class Actinomycetes; order Micrococcales; family Micrococcaceae; genus Pseudarthrobacter; species Pseudarthrobacter sp. 10T415. Next base: position 1,097 of record NZ_JBFTHJ010000014.1, read on the forward strand.
TTGTCGTGGCTGCCGTATTCCTCGGCTGCCTGTGCCATGAGGCCCACGTTGGGGACGGTGCCCATGGTGGTGGGGTCGTAGGCGCCGTTGGCGCGGCAGTCGTCAAGGACCACCTGGTAGATGCCGGCGTAGGAGCTGTCCGGCAGGACTGCCAGGGTGTCGGCTTCCTTGCCGTCCGGGCCCCACATGTGGCCGGAGCTGCGGATCATGGCAGGCATGGACGCGTCCACGATGACGTCGGAGGGGACGTTCAGGGTGGTGATGCCCTTGTCCGAGTCCACCATGGCCAGTGCCGGGCCGTCTTCAAGGCCCTTCTTGATCAGGTTCTGGACGCCGTCGCGGACATCCGCGGGCAGGTCCTCGAGTCCGCTGACGATGGCAGCGAGGCCGTTGTTGGGGCTCAGGCCGGCGGCGGCGAGCTGCTTGCCGTAGGTGTCGAAGAGTTCGGAGAAGTAGGCCTTGACCACGTGGCCGAAGATGATGGGGTCCGAGACCTTCATCATGGTGGCCTTGAGGTGTGCGGAGAAGAGCACGCCCTCTTCCTTGGCGCGGGCAACCTGGGCCTTCAGGAACTCGTCCAGGGCTGCGGCGCGCATGACAGTTCCGTCGATGACCTCGCCGGCCAGGACCGGGAAAGCCTTCTTGAGGACCTTCACCGAGCCGTCTTCACGGACCAGCTGGATGGCGATGGTGCCGTCCGATTCGATGACAACGGACTTCTCGTTGGAGCGGAAGTCGTTCTGGCCCATGGTGGCCACGTTGGTCTTGGAGTCAGCGGTCCAGGCACCCATGGAGTGCGGGTTCTGGCGGGCGTAGTTCTTAACGGACAGCGGCGCGCGGCGGTCCGAGTTGCCTTCGCGGAGGACCGGGTTCACTGCCGAGCCCTTGATCTTGTCGTAGCGCGAGCGGACGGCCGTCTCTTCATCCGAGGAGGGGTTGTCCGGGTAGTCCGGCAGTGCGTAGCCCTGGCCCTGCAGCTCAGCGATGGCGGCCTTCAGCTGCGGAATGGAGGCGCTGATGTTAGGCAGCTTGATGATGTTGGCTTCCGGCGTCTTCGCCAGTTCACCCAGTTCAGCAAGGGCGTCACCGGTCTGCTGCTCCGGAGTGAGGTAATCGCCGAACACAGCGATGATGCGGCCGGCGAGCGAGATGTCGCGGGTCTCCACCTCCACACCTGCAGTCGAAGCAAACGCCTCGATGATCGGCAGGAACGAATAGGTAGCCAGCATCGGCGCTTCGTCGGTGTGGGTGTAGATAATCTTGGACATGCGCGGGCGTCTCCCTGAAGGTCGGCTTGGTTGTGAAACCTTTGTCTATTTCACCAAGTACAACTTACCCGAGGACACGGGTTTGAACCCTACCGGGAACGCTGGATGACCCCGCCGTGAGCAGGATTACAGCGATGGAGAAGCGTACGACGGCGGCGCCCGCCCAGGTGCCCCACCCCGCCCCGCGTCCTGCTCCTGACCTGCGGCTCCACAGCCCCCTTTCCGCTGCAGGGTAAGTCACTCCTGTTTACTTATATGTGACGCGCGCGATAAATTCTTGAAGTCGATCCGCGCCCTCTCCCCCGGGGCATTTTCCGTTCAGACAGGACAACAATGACACGCACCCGGTCCCTGGCTTCCGGCATCCTGAGCTTCTCCGCCGCAGCCGTTCTGGCTCTGACCACCGCCGGCGGCGCCTCCGCCGCGCCGGCCTCCCCATCGCCCTCCGAAGACGCCCTGCTCCCCTCCGTCGCCCGCCTTGCCGTTAACAGCACTGGTGCCGCGGACTACTGGACCGCGGACCGGATGGAGGGTGCCCGCCCCGGTGATGTCCTGGCCGGGAAAGCCCTGGCAACGAGCCCCCGTTCCAATCCCGCAACAGTGGCCAAAGGAAAGAACACCAAAGTTGGCGCCAGCAAGGCCAAGGCAGCAACAACCGGTTCCGTGACCCACATTGGCAAGGTTTTCTTCACCATGGGCGGCGCCAACTACGTCTGCTCCGGCAACGCCGTGACGTCCAGGAACAAGAGCACCGTATCTACAGCCGGCCACTGCGTCTTTGGCGGCCCGGGCCAGGAGGCCACGAACTTCGTCTTCGTTCCCGCCTACGAGAACGGCCAAGCGCCCTATGGAAAGTGGACCGCCACCGACCTCTACACCACCAGCGAATGGACCGCCTCCGGCGACATCTCCTACGACACGGCGTTCGCCGTGATGGACCGCCTCGACGGGGACCTGCTGACCGACGTGGTGGGCGGCTCCGGAGTGGCGTTCAATGAGGACCGCGGACTGTCCTACACGTCTTACGGCTACCCTGCAGACAAGCAGTACAACGGCGAGACCCTGAAGAGCTGTGCGGGCACTGCCACAAACGACACCGTCAACCCGGCTTTCACCACCCAGGGCATCCCATGCGACATGACCAGCGGTTCCTCCGGCGGCCCGTGGTTCATCGGCTCCGGCCCGGATGGACTGCAGAACTCGATCAACAGCTACGGCTACAGCGGCTCCAAGGTCATGTACGGCCCGTACTGGGGTGACTCGATTGAAAAGACCTACCGCGTTGCGTCACGGTCCTAGCGAAGAGCCCGATGACGGCGTGGCCCACATCGAGGTAACCCAGACGCACGAGGAAATCCTCAAGTACTGGACCGATGAACGGATGGCGGAGGCCAAGCCCCGGGAGCTTGTGCTGCGGCCAAAACCTGAAGAGCAGCACCCGGCCGACAAGGACTAGGCCAACAAAATAACGACGGCGCCTGCCCCCTGCGAAGGGGACGGGCGCCGTCGTCAATTAAAGTCCATCCATTGCTCCGTAGACGCCCTTTTGGTGTCTCAAAACGGCATCTACGGAGCAGCCGATCAACCGGCTCAGTGGAAGAAGTGGCGCGCTCCGGTGAAGTACATAGAGATGCCGGCGGCGTTGGCCGCAGCGATGACTTCCTCGTCGCGGACGGATCCGCCCGGCTGGACAACGGCGCGGACCCCGGCATCGATCAGGATCTGCAGGCCGTCAGCGAACGGGAAGAAGGCATCCGAAGCTGCCACAGCGCCCTGGGCACGCCGGGGTGCGCCGGCACCCGTGGCGTTGGAGGCACCGCCGGCGCCGTCGACGTCGGAATCCACCTGCAGGCCCAGCGTGTTGGCGCGTTCCACGGCCAGCTTGCAGGAGTCGAGGCGGTTGACCTGGCCCATGCCGATGCCGACTGCTGCGCCGTGGTCCGCGAGGAGGATGGCGTTGGACTTTGCTGCACGGCAGGCGGTCCAGGCGAAGGCGAGGTCCGCGAGGGTCTTCTCATCGGCGGCTTCGCCCGCGGCGAGCGTCCAGTTGGCGGGGTTGTCGCCGTCGGCGTCCACCTTGTCGCTGACCTGGACCAGCATGCCGCCGGAAACCTGGCGGAACTCCGTGGGGTAGCGGCCGTAGCCCTCGGGCAGGGCGAGCAGCCGGATGTTCTTCTTCTTGGAGAGGATCTCCACGGCCTCGGGCTCGAAACCGGGCGCGATGACAACCTCTGTGAAGATGTCCTTCACGGTGTTGGCCATGGCCGCCGTGACCGGGCGGTTGGCTGCGATGACGCCGCCGAACGCGGACACGGGGTCGCAGGCGTGGGCCTTGGCGTGGGCGTCGGCGATGGGGTCCGCGGCGTCTGCCGAACCGACGGCAACGCCGCACGGGTTGGCGTGCTTGATGATGGCCACGGCCGGCTCGCTGAAATCGAAGGCGGCGCGCAGGGCGGCGTCGGCGTCAACAAAGTTGTTGTAGCTCATGGCCTTGCCGTGCAGCTGGTCGGCCTGGGCGATGCCCACCGGGGCAGCCTTGTCCACGTAGAGCGCAGCCTGCTGGTGGGGGTTCTCGCCGTAACGCAGCACCTCGGAACGTTCCAGGGACATTCCGGCGTAGGCAGGCCAGTCGATGATGCCGTCGCCGTCTTCATCAAGGAACTGGCTGGCAGTCCAGGTGGCCACGGCGTTGTCGTAGGACGCCGTGTGCGCGAAAGCCTTGGCGGCGAGGCGGCGGCGGGTCTTCAGGTCGAAACCGCCCGCGGCGGCAGCAGCCACCACCTGGCCGTAGAAGGACGGGTCCACCACGATGGCGACGGCGGCATGGTTCTTCGCGGCCGAGCGCACCATGGCGGGGCCTCCGATGTCGATCTGCTCGACAACGTCGTCCTGCGCGGCACCGGACTTGACGGTCTCCACGAACGGGTAGAGGTTCACCACCACCAGGTCGAAGGCCTCGATATCCATGCTTTCGAGCGTCTCCATGTGGGCGGGGACGCGGCGGTCTGCCAGGATGCCGCCGTGGACACGGGGGTGCAGCGTCTTGACGCGGCCGTCCAGCATTTCCGGGGAACCGGTGACTTCCTCAACCTCCTGCACGGGGATGCCCGCAGCAGCGATCTTCTTCGCGGTGGAACCGGTGGAGACCAGCTTCACACCCGCTGCGTGCAGGCCTGTGGCGAGCTCCTCCAGGCCGGTCTTGTCGTAAACCGAGATCAGGGCCCGGCGGATGGGTACACGGTCAATGGATACGCGCTCATGCTGCGTGAAGCTCACAAATGTCTCCGTCTTATCTCGCGGTTCAGTGCCGCGGTTGGTGGGGATAGGGCCAGTTTATCGCGTAGCGCACGTTGCCCCGAGTGTCCGCCGGAGTGTGAACGCCGGTGGGCGGGGCTAAAGTTTCAGAAGGAGGCGGCAATGAACACTTACACCACTGTGCCCAGCGGCGAACAGGTGGTCCAGGAACTGCCCTGGCGATGGAAAGTCCAGGGGCGGATCTTCCTGATCGGCGGCCTCGGATTCATGTTTGACGCGTGGGATGTGACGCTCAACGGCATTCTGATTCCCCTGCTGTCAAAGCATTGGGCACTGTCCCCCGGCGAGGTGGCGTGGGTGGGGACGTCGAACCTGATTGGCATGGCTTTGGGGGCCTTCATCTGGGGCACCATCGCGGACACCATCGGCCGGAAGAAGGCGTTCACCGCCACGCTGCTGCTGTTCGCCGTCTTCACCGTGGCCGGCGCCTTCGCCCCGGACTTCATCTGGTTTTGTGTCTTCAGGTTCCTGGCCGGCTTTGGCCTGGGCGGCTGCATTCCGGTGGACTATGCACTGGTGGGTGAGTTCACTCCCCGGAAGCAGCGCGGCAAAGTACTCACCGCCATGGATGGCTGGTGGCCGGTGGGCGCTGCCCTGGCGGGTTTCGTTTCCGCTGGCCTGGTGGCTCTCTACGGTGACTGGCGGCTGACCATGCTGGTCATGGTCCTGCCTGCGCTGCTGGTGTTCTGGGTCCGGCGAAGCGTGCCGGAGTCACCGCTGTTCCTCATCCGCAAGGGCCGGCGGGACGAGGCTGCGAAGGTCATCGACGGCCTGGTGGCAGCCACGGGCGCCGAAGCCCGGGCCTACAGCCTGCCGGATGCGAAGGACGTACCCCGGCTCTCCGCCGGCAGCGCCTGGACCCAGCTGCGGTCGGTGTGGCAGTTCAACTGGAAGATCACCACCGCCGCGTGGGCCCTGTTCTTCAGCATCCTGCTGGTCTACTACCTGTCACTGACGTGGATGCCACGGATCCTCATTGGCGCAGGCTTCGCCGAATACAAGGCGTTCGTCACCACGGCGTCCATGGCCGCCGTCGGGCTCCTGGGCGTCATCGTTGCCGCCCTGCTGGTGGAACGCGTGGGCCGCAAATGGATCCTTGCGATCACCGGCCCGCTGTCCGCACTGACGCTGGTGATCGTGGCGTTCGTGGTGGACATCCCGTCTGCAGCGGTGTTCTGGCTGCTGGTGTTCGGGTTCGTGGTGCAGGTGGCCATACCGGTGCTGTACGCCTACGTGTCGGAACTTTACCCCACTGAGCTGCGCGGCACCGGCTTTGGCTGGGCATCCACGTTCTCGCGTCTGGGCGCCGGTTTCGGTCCGCTGATTTTCGCCAACTACTTCTGGCCTGAGCTGGGCCTGGCTACGTCCTTCGCCCTGGCCGGCGGCCTGGTGCTGCTGGCAGTGCTGTGGATGGCCTTCTTCTCCCCCGAAACCCGCCAGCGCCGCCTCGACTGACCCCGCAGCCGGCCCTCACCCTCACCTCCACCCTCACCCACCCAACTGACTCGCAGTTGTTGTCGTTTTGAGGCCGGATAACGACAACAACTGCGAGTCAGTTGAATGGCGGCCCTGGAAAGTTGACTCGCCCGTGTCTGAGGTCGCGGCTAGGCTCCACAACGAAGGGCGGAAAAGCGTTTCGGGTATCGGATGGGGAGGCCGTGTGTATTTTAACCAACAACCAGAGGCTACGACTTCGTCTCGAAGTTCAGTCAGTGCAGTCCGCAGCTGGGTTGGAAGCCGCGTTCGACAAACCGAAATCACAGTCCGCGGTGAGTGCATGGCACCACGGAAGATCGGCCTGAGGTGGAATTTTGATCTAGTATCGGTGTCCCCGAAAGGAGTGGAGCTCCTCCCATGCGTTGTCTGGGGAGACATGGTTCCCAAAATCGACGCGCAGCTATGCACACGAAACTCATCGTTGGATAAGGCCATGACCAGCGGCATGGTATTGACGCTAAAAGGCTCCCTATGGCTTAACGCCGAAGGAACGGTCGGCATGAGGGTCACAGCGATTGAACCTGGCTTCGTCCGCCGCGGCGCACTCTATCTTGAAGATAATAGGGCGATCGCCTCGCTCCGGGCGGCAGGCGTTCCCGGAAGTCGCCTTGCCAGGACGTTCGTACACGACAATCCTGAGAACGCGTTCAAGAACCTTGACTGCAAACCGGAACGCGTCATGGTCGTTGGACCTGCCAACGCGCAAGGAGTTGGAGATCTGGAGCGTCGGCTCTCCCATAGTGGTGGCTCCTCACCCGAGGTCTTCTACAGAACCCTTTCGTGGAGTGTCGACGCCAAGATGGAGGATTTTCAGGCACATCTCCGGGAAGCAGAGGAACTGGACCTGGATCTGGTGCTGCTGGTTCGGGGTGGCGGTCACTGGAGGTGGCTACGGGGCTACCAACGAGCAGACCTCGGGCTTGCCATTCAGAGGTCCTCCGTACCCGTCGCCACGGCCGTGGGGCATGACGCAGATGTTTCCGTGGCTGACCGGGCTGCCTCATTGTCATTCACCACACCCACGGCCGCGGCAGAGGCGATCGCAAACGAATTAGCCTTCCATCGCCGGCAGCAGACAAGGGCGATGCGTCACACGGCTGAGCGAAGGATCCAGGCGGAAGACCAGGCTGCTGAGGAAGCCAAGCTGGCCTCCTTCGAGGCCCGCATTGGAGTTCTTCAGGCCAACTATGAGACTGTGCAACAACGGGTATCGGAAGCCAATTCCCGACAGCACAATGCATTCAAAGTCCACACACAAGACCTGCTGGACACGGCCGAGATGCGGGTCAAGTTCATTTCACGCACAGCCTCGGTAGCGGTTCTCATGGCGGTCACTGCGACGGTGGTATTCAATGACCAACTCCTGGCTAGTCTTCAACTGAGTCCAGATTCGCTGCAAGGTTGGCTCTACCGCCTGACAATCATCGCTACCGGCGTTTGGCTGCTTGTTTGGCAGCGGCGGGCAAGGAATTCCGCCGGGCTGGCATCCACATCACCTATGAAGAAGCCACCGAGAGACGTGGATTCGTGGCGCTTCGCGATGAAGAGAGTCCGGACCGTTCGTAAGCTCCGGCGGCTTCGACACCATACGCCTCTTTAGACTCCCAACGGGACCAGACATGAGGCTTCAGTAGGAAACTCGACTCACGAGCCGGGTGACCAGCCTTGGCCGATCAGTGCTCTCCGCACCTTCGAGACGGCTGCCCCAGCGCCGTTTGTCATGTGACGCTTGGAGACCCGGACGAGAACCCAGCCTCCACGGATAAAATCCTCCTCTCGAGAGATATCACGGACGATCTGTTCCGAAGTCGAATGCACGTCCCCGTCGTATTCCACGGCCACTTTCTGTTCCGGGTGGCTCAGGTCAGGTTGGCGTACGACGGCGGCACGCAGTTCCGTGGGCACGTTCAACTGCGGCACAGGAAGCCCTGCGCACTCCAGTGCCAGCCTCAGCCGCGTCTCCGGCGCAGAGTCAGCACCCACCCGAGCCTGGTCCAACGCCAAGCGGGCTTTCCGGATGCCCGGTGTACCCTTGTGCCGGTCCAGCATCTCGGCCAGATCCTCAAGGGTGCAGTATGGATCCGTTCTGGCCTCAAAGACCGGCCGAGGTACGCGGATGAGGTGGTCTGCCGCAACCGTGATCTCGTCAACGCTCATCCGCCGGGCATTGTCCAGCCATGTTCGGGACCTGCTCGTCACCAGTAACCCGTCAACGCATACGATCTCGTCCTCGAAGAACTGCCCTACGTGACCCACAACGCCCCTACGGCGTGGAATCGCCATCGTGTCAGGCCTGGAAAGGTGTATCAGGGAGCTTTCCCCGGGCAGAAAACCAGGAAACCGCCAAAAGGCAAACGCCGTTGCGTGGGACGCAGCCGAAAATGCTGTGATTCTCGCGTACGGCACGACGACTTCGGGTCCAGGACTTGTGCCCGGACCGGGAAGCATGTCATCGTTCGGAACCCGGATACCGCGGCTGGGCGAGTTCAGCGCGACATGACGCAACCGCCTGAGGCTCACGCCGGCGTCGACCGCGTCCTGGAAAGTGAATGGCAGATAGGCAAGTGGCGTTGGCAGCGGGCGAGGGGTCTTCACGGCAACATAATCGCAAAACCTTCACCAACGGATCGGGTTATCCACAGGCTAAGGCGCCTACTGCCAACTGACTGGCAGTTGTTGTCGTTCTGAAGGCCCAGAACGACAACAACTGCCAGTTAGTTGGGAAGGGTTAGGAGGCAGCGGCGAGGCTGGCCAGGGTGGACACCAGCAGCCGGCGCTCCACCACCTTGATGCGCTCGTGCAGGGTCTCCTCGGTGTCGGCGTCCTCGATGGCCACCGCCTCCTGGGCGATGATGGGTCCGGTGTCCACGCCGGCGTCAGCCCAGTGCACCGTGCAGCCGGTGACCTTGACCCCGTAGGCCATCGCGTCACGGACACCGTGGGCACCGGGGAACGCCGGAAGCAGGGCAGGGTGGGTGTTGAGGTACTTGCCGCCGAAAGCGTCGATGAATTCCGGGCTGACGATCCGCATGAAGCCGGAGGACACCACCACGTCCGGCTGGAATGCGGCCACCTCCCTGGTCAATGCGGCGTTCCACTGGACCCGGTCCGGGTACTCCTTGAAGTCCACCACGAAGGTGGGTATCCCGGCTGCGGCCGAACGCTCCACGCCGTAGGTGCCGGGCCGGTCCGCTCCGACGGCGGCGATGTCCACGTCCAGCTCCCCCGCTTTGACCGCGTCAATGACAGCCTGGAGGTTGGAGCCGGTACCGGAAACGAGGACTACGATGCGCATGCGTCTAGCTTATGGGCAGGCTCGCGTAGGCTGGAAAACATGAACTCCACACCGGAACCGGCCGGGCCCCAGCGGACAAAACCGCCGCTCAGCGAGGCTGCAAAAGCCTCAAGGGCCAAGACCCACACTCTGTTCCGAATGTTCATCGTGTCCGTGCTGGGGTCATTCTTCGTCTACCAGCTGGATGTCCGTTATCTCTGGCTGACGGGAATCCTGACCGTTGCCGCGCTGGCCCTGGGCATCGTCCTGTTGATCCGGTGGTTCCGTTCGAAGGAGTCGCGGCTGGTTCTGTTTGCCACCATCTGCGGCCTGATGGTGACCGCGGGCATGGTGGTGCTGACCCTGGCCTCGGCCCTGTTCTTCAACCAGGCAGCGGAGTATCAGGCGTGCGTGAACCGTGCGCTCACGGACCAGGCACAGCGGAGCTGCCAAGTGCAGCTGGAGGGATCGCTCCCCCGCCAGGCGCCGTAGCCGCGCCTTTGCTGACAGGCCAAGGACCCACGGGGCCCGCTTTTCGCAGCTAGTGGACCAGCTCGGCGTCGTCTTCCGACACGGCCCGCTCACGTTCCAGCCATGGCCCGGCAGCGTAACCGATCACGACGCCGGCACCCACCTCCGCGGCCAGCCAGACTCCCGTCCACAGAGGGTCCGGACCGATCTCGGTCAGCCGGCCGACGCCGGCCGAGCCGCGGGCAAGCCAGGCCAGCCCCATGGCCAGGAGTCCCGCAGCCACCCCTGCCAAGACTCCCAGGACCAGGGTGGACACCGTGGCTGTGAACCAGCGGGCGTGGACCTTGATGGAGAGCCATTCGTCGAAGTGGTTTTCGCCTTCCCGGAGGAACCACCAGCCGGCCAGCACGCCGGCGATGACCGGCACCATAAGGGCCACGAAGGCGTAGTCCAGGGCTCCGGCGGGAATGGCAGCCAGAACCGGGATGGACGGCAGGGGCCCGACGGCGGTACCCAGCGGGCCCACCTGGGAACCGACGCCCATGGCGAAGCCGGAGCCCGAGGTCCAGGCGAGGGCGAAGACCACCAGGTTGGGAAGGTAGCCGAGCTGCGCGACGGTGAGCGCCGCGCCTCCGGCTGCACCGGCGTCGAGCGCTTCATAGACCGCCAGCACCAGGTTCCAGTGGACGAACAGGTCCACCGCCAGCAGCACCGCGGCCAGTGCCAGGGCAGCAGCAACCGCCACAAACCCGGCCTTCACCACCGAGGCGAGGTAGGACCCTGCCCACCGTGAATGCTGGCTGGTCCGCGAGATCCAGTCGACGGCGTCCACACCGATCAGCCGGCTCCACGATCCGGCTTCGCGGCGGGCGCCGATGACCATGCCCAGGGCGAATGGGATCAGGGGAACCACCATGGCGTAACCGAGGTTGATGCCGACGTCCGGAGTGCGGCAGACGAAACCGGTGGCCACGCCGAACGCCGAGTAGACCACCCATGATCCCAGCAGCGCCTGCCACAACTGGTCCGTGTAGGAGGCCCGGGCCAGGCGTCGCCCCGCCCGCCAGGCGAGCAGGAACGGGATCAGTGTCAGGCCGAGGGGCACCAGCGTCAGCAGGCCTGAGCCGGTGTGGGATGCGGCGGTGGATCCGGCCGCTGCCAGTTCCAGCGGGACACCGTGCACCAGGAGCCAGGACTGGCCGGCGAGCCGGGCCAGCGTCTCAAACCCGTCGTCCTGGAAGCCCGCCGTTGCCCACACGGCAATGATGGGTACCAGCACGGCCAGCGCCGAGATGATCGCCGCCTGCGCTGTTTCAATAGCTCCCTGCAGCCACAAGGGCATGGGAAGGCCACGGTCTCCGGTCTGGTCAGCGCGCAGTTTCATCGTGATCCATGGTGTCACGCCGGGCCCGGACTGCCCGCCAGCGACAGGCCCCCGGAGTGCGGGCACACGAATGCCGGGAGCCCCCGAAGGGACTCCCGGCATTCGCAGGATCCGCACACCCACTTCCGGAGCCGTCCGGCGTCGAGGCGTTCGACGCTGCTTCGCAGCTCCGGTGGTGCGCGCTATGTCAGAGGCGCTTGTCGTCCCCGGTGCGGCGGTCGCCGTCCAGGCCGTCCGCGTCGATGTGCTCCTTGCGGACTTCCTCGCTTACAGTGACGTCGTCCTGGACCACTTCCTTGTCGAGCCGGACCCGCTCCACCGGAACGGCTTCCTTCTCCACCACGGGGCGCTCCTCGTGGAGGATCACCTCGTGCTCCTCTTCGCTGATGTCCGGTCCGGAGAGTGCCGCGCCGCGGTTTTCGTCCGTGATCGGCTCTCGCTCCAGCCGGACCTCCTCGCGCTGGACAGGCACGGTCTTGGTGACGTTCTCCGTGGTCACGTACTTCCGCAGGCGGACGCGGCCGGCTGCTTCGCGTTCGGTGCCGACGTTCAGACGTTCCTCGGACCGCGTCATCGCGTCGTCAGTATTGGGGCCGGAGGTGTCCTGCCCCACGCCGCGGCCGCCGTCGTAGTCCCGTTCGCGGCCGGCGTCGCCGCCGCCCGTGACACCGGCGGTGGGCGTCCCGGCATTCAGGTCGGCATCGCCCTGGAGGTCGACGTCGTTGCGCGTATTGTCCTGCGACTCCGAGTACGTGGTGGCCCCACGGTCGTAGTGCGTGTACAGCCGGTCCTCTTCCTCGGGGGTGAGGTGGCCGTCGACGTCAACGCGCGGGGCGTCCTTCACATGGTCCTTGGTGTACGGGACCACCAGGTCGTCGTCCTGGCTGCGCGCGCCCTCGACAGGGATGAAGGACTGGGACGTGCCGAAGAGGCCCGTCTTGACGGTGACCCAGGTGGGCTCACCCGTGTCGTCGTCTGCGTAGAGCTGGCCAATCGAACCGATCTTGTCGCCGTCGGCTCCGATGACGTTGCCGCCCTTGTGGAGCAGGGTCTCAATGTTCTCCCGGTTGAGCATGACTTCTCCTTGGATGATCGTTGCACTGGGCATGCGCCAGCTGCGGATTTTCCGGCACGGGATTCCCCCGGTCTTCGGCTCCCGCCCCGTTGCTTGAGGCACTGCGCTGGCTGCCCCACTACAGTAAGCATGCTTAGCATCAAATGGGAAGTCTGCTTAGTAATTTTTACAAAAGACCCGCGATGGCGCACTCCCTGCTGTTCACCGAACCTTTCCCTCCGGGCCATGCCTTCATCCCCGCCGCGTCAGGGCCGGCACCCACCGTGGAGGGGTGAGGATCGCAATTGTTGCTGAATCATTCCTGCCACTGATGAACGGGGTCACGCACTCCATCCTGCGGGTGCTGGACCATCTGCAGGAGCGGGGCGACGACGTCCTGGTCATTGCGCCGTCAACGCATGACGGCGGTGCGGAGAACCACGTCAAGGGCGCCGAGATCCAACGGCTTCCGGCAGTCCCGCTTGCGGGATACGCGAATGTCCGGGTGGCGATGGGCGGTGTGTACCGGGTCAAGCGAATCCTTGCCGACTACGCACCGGACGTCGTCCACCTGGCCTCGCCGTTCGTCCTCGGCTGGCGGGCAGCCCAGGCGGCGGCCCAGCTTGGCATCCCCACCGTTGCCGTCTACCAGACGGAGGTTCCCGGCTACGCGGCCCGCTACGGCGTCCCCTTCCTGGAGAACTGGGCATGGAACCGCGTGGAGCACATCCATCTGCTCGCCTCCCGGACCCTGGTGCCCTCCACGTTCGCGCTGAACCAGTTGCGCGGACGCGGCATTCCCCGGGTGCGGATGTGGCGCCGCGGGGTGGACACGGCCAGGTTTTCGCCGGACAAGCGCGACGACGGGTGGCGGGCTTCGGTGGCCCCGGCGGGCCACAAGATCATCGGCTACGTGGGCAGGCTGGCCGTGGAAAAACAGGTGGAGGACCTCGCCGCCCTGGCCGGAATGCCGGACACCACCCTGGTGGTGGTGGGTGACGGGCCGCAGCGTGCGGCCCTGCAGGAAGCCCTCCCGGGAGCCGTTTTTACCGGGTTCCTGGGCGGCGATGACCTGGCCCGCGCAGTGGCGTCCTTTGACCTCTTCGTCCATCCGGGCGAGTTCGAAACCTTCTGCCAGACCATCCAGGAAGCCATGGCATCGGGGGTGCCGGTGGTGGCCACGGGACGCGGCGGGCCACTGGACTTGGTGGAGAACTCCCGGACCGGCTGGCTCTACGAGCCCGGTGACCTGTCCGCCATGCGCGGCCACGTCCTGGACCTGATGGGCGACGACGCCAAGCGCCGTGCGTTCGCGGCCGCGGCGCACGCCTCGGTACAGGCCCGCACGTGGCCGGCTCTGTGCTCGGAACTGATCAGCCACTACACCGATGCCATTGCCGAACAGCCGGCCCTGTCCGGTTCCTACAAAGCCAAGGGAGCTGCTCTATGAAAATTTCGGTGATCGGCTGCGGCTACCTGGGCGCCGTGCATGCGGCCACGCTGGCCTCGATGGGCCACACAGTGGTGGGCATCGACGTGGACCACGCAAAAGTGGAGCAGCTGGCCCGCGGGGCAGCGCCCTTCCACGAACCGGGCCTGGACGAGCTGCTGCAGGACGGCAGCGCCACCGGACGGCTCCGGTTCTCCGCGGACATCGCGGACGCCGCCGGCGCCCAGGTGCACTTCCTGTGCGTGGGCACACCGCAGGACAAGGCCTCCGACGCCGCGGACCTGTCATATCTGGTCTCCGCCACCCGGGCCCTGCTGCCGCACCTGGCCGCGGGCGCCGTCGTCGTGGGTAAATCCACGGTGCCGGTGGGCACTGTGGACATGCTGCGCGGGGTGCTGGGCCGGCGTCCCGATGTCCTGCTGGGCTGGAACCCGGAGTTCCTCCGCCAGGGCACGGCCGTCAAGGACTCGCTGGTGCCGGACCGCCTGGTGTACGGCGTGGACGGCGGCAAAGCCGCTGCGTTCAACCGGTCCACGGGCGCTCCGGCAGGGGTGACGGCAGCCCTGGATGCGGTCTACGAGCCGCTGCTGCGCGCAGGCATTCCACGGCAGGTCTGCAGCTGCGCCACGGCAGAACTCATCAAGTCCGCGGCCAACGCGTACCTGGCCACCAAGATCAGCTTCATCAACGCGGTGTCGGAGCTGTGCGATGCGTCCGGCGCGGACGTGGCGGAACTCAGCGAGGCCATGGGACTGGATCCGAGGATCGGCAACCGGTACCTGCATGCCGGGCTGGGCTTCGGCGGCGGCTGCCTGCCCAAGGACATCCGCAGTTTCCGGGCGCAGGCCACAGGCCACGGCGTGGGTGCCGTGGCGGACTGGATGCAGCTGGTGGACTCGGTCAACCTTGGCCAGCGGCAGCGGACGGTGGACCTGGCGACGGAGCTCTGCGGCGGCACCGTGGCCGGCCGGACCATCACCGTGCTGGGCGCCTCCTTCAAACCGGACACGGACGATATCCGCGACTCCCCCGCCCTGGATGTGGCAGACCGCCTCGCCGCGGCCGGAGCACACGTGACCGTCACCGACCCCAAGGCCGTGAACAACGCGTGGCGGCGCTACCCCCGACTGCGGTTCGAGGCCAAGGCAACGAGGGCCCTGGAAAGCGCAGAACTGGTGCTGCTCCTCACCGAGTGGGATGAGTACCGCCGGCTGTCCCCGGCCGTCGCAGGCAGCCTGGTACGACGGCGGGTGCTGCTGGATGCGCGCAACGCACTGGATGCCGCGGCCTGGCAGGCTGAGGGCTGGGTGGTGCGCGGCCTTGGCACGTCCGCGGCCAGGGGTTCTTTTTACCCTACCGACGCCCCTGTCCCGGCGTCGGCGTAGCCCAGCATCAGGCCAGTGGACGTATCAGTCCAGGAGGCCCAGGCCGGCGAAGGCGAGCGCCACGCCATTGCCGGCCGGGCCGGGTGTGAGCCGGTCGGCGACGGCGAGCACGCCGGGATGGCCGTCCTCCACCGCGATGCCCACCCCGGCGTACTCAAGCATTTCGATGTCGTTGGCGCTGTCGCCGATGGCCACAATGTCCTCCCGGCGCAGGCCCAGGCGTTCCTCCACCACCCGGATGCCCACCGCCTTGTGGGTGCCGGCCATGAAGATCTCGCCGGCGGAGTCGCCGAGGGCGGACAACGAACTGGGGATGAGCCCCACCTGCGGGCCGAGGCCAGCCATGAGGCCGGTCAGCGGTACCGGGGAATCAAAGCAGGAAATCTTGGCGAAGGACGCGCCTCGAAGGTCGTCGCTGTACTGGACCGGCCCCAGGATGTCCTCCACGGGATCCACGTCGGTGCTGAGGACGCCGTCGTGCCGCGAACGGCCGGCAAAGACGGGATTCAGGATCCGCCGGAGCCGCTCGCCCACTCCGGTGCGGCCGCGCAAAGCTTCGGGAGCTTCCAGGATGTAGGCGACATCGTGGGCGTCCAGGGTGTCCACGATGAGGGCCGCCACGTCGGGCTCGAACCGGGTGTCCTTGAGTACCTCCCCGTTCATTTCCACCCGGGCACCCGCGCCGGTGATCACGCCGTCGAACCCTGCCTCCAGGATGTGGGCCGGCACCATGGACAACGGACGCCCGGTGCACACGAAGACCAGGTGGCCGCGGCGGCGCACTTCCTGCACCGCCTCCACGTGGGCCGCGGGGGCCAGGCCGTGGTCCGCATATGTCCCGTCAATGTCGAGGAAAATGGCGCGCGGACGGTCTGTTTGCTGGCTGGACATGCCGGGCTCCTAAGGATGTGCTGAGCGGGACAATCCATCCTATCGAAGGCCCGGAATACGGCGCCCCGCCAGGCCAAGATGGCTGCTCAGGCGGGTGTTTACCGGGAAAACTGATAGTCATCCTGTGATATTGAAAGCCTTGCAGCGAAGTAAGCACGCTGATTGAATTAGGGAACCGGAGATGGGGGCACGGCACAACTTACTAATAAGGAGTGACAGCATGGGCATTCTCGGATTTCTCATCTTGGGCCTGATTGCGGGCGCCATTGCAAAGGCCATCCTGCCAGGCCGTCAGGGCGGCGGCTGGGTGGTGACCATGGTCCTCGGCGTAGTCGGCGCTATCCTTGGCGGCTGGATCGGGTCCCTGATCTTCGGTGGCGGCTTGGCCGAGTTCTTCGATATCCGCACCTGGCTGCTGGCCATCCTCGGATCCATCGTGGTCCTGCTGATCTACGGCGCAGTCATGAACCGCAGCGGACACCGGGCCTAGCAGCCCCTCTATCGATTAGCGCAGAAACGCCGTCCCGGCAGCGGGGCGGCGTTTCTGCGTTCCGGGCCGGAACCGGTATTCGTGCCCAATCCGTAGTGAAGCCGGCCCCCATTCCCGGCAGTTCGCACCTTATGATGTGCGAGGGGGTGGTGGTATGGCTGAATCCAGCCACGAAAGCACAACGGCAGTCCGGACGTTCGAGGCGATGCTTGACGCCAGCCCGGATGCCTTCCTGGCCCTCGCGGCGGATGGCACCATCACCCTGGCCAACAAGGCAGCAACAACCCTCTTTGGACTGGACCGCAGGTTCCTTACCGGCCTGGATTACCGGACGCTGCTGGATGACCGCTCCCACCCCGAGGTGGACAGGCTCTTCCACCAGATCCTGGCCCGGTCCGCCGCGCACCCGCGGGAAGTGGCCTGGGTCCATGCCGACGGCACCAGCTTCTCCGCCGAAGTGGCTGGGTCCCTCTTTCCCGCCGGGCCCGGGCAGCTGCCCGGGAATGCAGCGGCCGGCGCCGGCGACGCCAAGGACACCGCGCCCGACGACGGCGTCCCGGCCAGGGCACAGGTCCTCCTCTCGGTCCGGGGTACTTCGCACCGGCAGGCCACGAGTGCGGACCTTCGCCAGGCGATGTCTCTGCTGACGTCCACCCTGGAGTCCACCGCGGACGGCATCCTGGTGATGGGCTCCAACGGCACCGTGGCGGGATACAACGATCAGTTCCTCACCATGTGGGGCATTCCCCGCAAACTCATGGAAGGCGAAAGCGCGGACCCGGTGATGGAGCGCATCACCAGCCAGCTCACGGACCCCGGGACGTTCCTGGCCAGGCTCATGGAAGTCCAGGGCAACACCACCGCCGAGAGCCACGACGTTGTGGACTTCAAGGACGGCCGCACCTTCGAACGATATTCGCGTCCCCACAAGGTGGGCGAGGACGTCGTGGGGCGGGTGTGGAGCTTCCGGGACGTCACTCCCCGCCGCAAGGCCCAGGAACAAGCGCACCAGGCGATGCTTGACCTGGCGGAGCAGGCGGAAAAGCTGCGCGTCATGGCCTTCCAGGACCCGCTCACCGGCCTGGCCAACCGGGCCGTATTCAACGACGCCCTGGCCGGGTCGCTGCAGGAACCCCGGCTCAAGTCCGTAGATGTGCTGCTCCTGGACCTGGACGACTTCAAGGAAGTCAACGACCTCCTGGGCCACCAGGCCGGGGACGACATGCTGATCGAAGTGGCCCGCAGGCTCCGCGGCTGCGTCCCCGCCGCGGACGTGGTGGCACGGCTGGGCGGCGACGAGTTCGTGGTGCTCCTGACGGCCTCCCCCAACGTGGACGACATCGCGGCGTGCATTGTCCGCTGCCTGCACGTCCCCGTCACCATCAGCGGCCGCGCGCTCCGCCCCAGCCTGAGCCTGGGAGTGGCATCGCGGGGCCGGGACGAGGTGGGCCCGTCGGAGCTGCTCCGCCAGGCGGACATCGCCATGTATGCGGCGAAGGCCGCCGGGAAGAACCGCTTCCTGCGGTTCCATCCGGACATGATGGCTGCCCTGGTGCAACGGACGGACATGGAAAGCGGCCTGCAGTTCGCCCTGCAGGGCGGGGAGATCTCAGTGGATTTCCAGCCCATCGTGTCGCACCGCAGCGGGCAGGTGGTCCAGTTCGAGGCCCTCGCACGGTGGGACCGCGGCGCCGGGCGGGTGCCGCCGTCGGACTTCATTCCACTGGCAGAACGCACGGGGCTGATCCGGGACATCGGCCTTGAGGTGATGGCCCAGGCGATGGCGCAGCTGGCGGACTGGCTGGGCGAGGACCCGGCACGGTCGCTGGCAGTGAACGTGTCCGGGGTGCAGCTGCAGGAACACGATTTTGCCGCGAAGGTGCTGGGCCTGGCGGAGACCAACGGCGTGGCCACCCGCCAGCTGGTGCTGGAAGTCACCGAGAGCGTGTTCTTCCACGCCGACTGCGACCTGATCAGGCAGCTCAGCACGCTGCGGGATGCGGGCGCCCGGGTTGCCCTGGACGACTTCGGCACCGGCTATTCCTCGCTGGGGCGGTTGCAGGACCTGCCGGTGGACACCGTGAAGATCGACAAGACCTTTGTGTCCATGGTGCGGACCGGCAGCGAACGCCTGCCCATCCTCAGCTCCATGATCAACATGGCGCACAGCCTGGGGCTGACAGTCACCGCGGAGGGAATCGAGACGGCCTCACAGGCTGATTACCTCACGGCACTCGACTGCGATTCGCTGCAGGGCTACCTGTTCTCGCTGCCCGAGCCCGCCTCGCGCCTGGGGCACGCGCTGCGCCGGGCCGAAGAGGTGCTGGGCGCGCTGCACCAACGCTAGCCGGCGGCTGCGGGACGGGTACGACGCCGGCCCTTCCGGCTGCTAGGCGGCCTGCCTGCCGCCGGGCTGCTTGGGCTTCTTTCCCGAACCCAGGGGCTGGCCTGCCGGCCGCGGCGGAGTGGCCGGGCGGTCCTGATGCTCGCGCGCCTCGGGGGCGGTGGACTGGGCGTGGTCATACGGTGCAGAGTCCTGGGCGGATGATCCGGCAGCCGGTTCCGCGGCGCTGGATTCCCGGGCAGTGGCTTGGGCAGCCGGGGCAACGTTGGCCTGTCCGGCTGATTCCTCGTCAAGGGCATACTCGATAACGCCGTCCTCGTTGACAGCGTTTTCAGCCGGGACGAACGCATCAGCGGGGTTTGCCATGGCGGCGCGGTTGCGGCGCCAGCGGCGGATAAGGTCCACAGCGGCCAGCAGGCCCGCGAGCGGTGTGAGCACCGCAGCGGTGTAGACGAAGAGCATCCAGGTGAGGGTGGTCAACGGCGGCTGGTTGTTGTGCAGGAGGGACAGCCCGCCAAGGATCGCCACGAGCCAGAAGAGGATGACCGCCGCGAGGACAGCTCCGGCGGGAAAGTACTGGTTCCGCACAATCTTCTTCAGGGTTTCCAATGCACTTCCTCCTTGCCTGGCCGGGGCTGCGGAAAGTGGCCGCATCACCCTAAGTATGGGGCCCTTTTCCGCCGAATCACGGCAAGACGCCACGGCGAGTGATGAACGTAACTGGAGCGCCGCCGTCGTCCCCGTTTTTGGCGGCAATCCGACGTGCCTTGGCGCTATTTGGTCTTCCGCCGGAACCGCCCGGCGCATAGGTTGTTCCTTGACCCAACGAACCCGGGAGGACCCGCATGCGCAAAGTTACGGCCGGACTGTTCCACTCCATTGACGGAGTGGTTTCGGATCCGTTCAAGTTCCAGTTCGACAGTTTCGACGCCGAGCTCGGCGAAGGCCTGACCGCCATGATTAACTCCGTGGACACCGTGGTGCTGGGCCGGAAGAGCTACGAGGAGTGGGCGTCCTACTGGCCCAACGCGTCTGCGGACCAGGACTTCGCTGCGTTCATCAACCCGGTGGAGAAGTTTGTGGTGTCCAGGACGCTGAGCGAGCCGCTGGAGTGGCAGAACTCCCGGCTGATGGACGCACCGCTGGAGGAGTTCGTGGCGAAGCTGAAGGAGAGCGACGGCGGTGAGATTGCCGTGTGCGGCAGCATCTCCGTGACCCGGCAGCTGCTGTTTGCGGGGTTGCTGGATTCGCTGCAGCTCATGACGCACCCCGTGATTGCAGGCAGCGGTAGGCGGCTGTTCGAAGACGGCGATCCCCTCACCCGGCTGGTCCTGCTGGATGAGAAGCGCACCAGCAAGGGCAACGTGCTCAGCACCTACGGGCTCCGGGGCGACTAGGCTGCCTGCGTCCCCGGGCATTGGCCTCCCGGCTCTCCCGGCTGAACGGCTTCTGGCACTGTGTGGCCGCCGTCCGGGGACACATTGACACGGAAACGCCGCGTCATGGCGCTCTGGCCGCCTGTTTAGCGGTGGATGTGCCCCGCGACGGCGGAGATGTCGGCCGGCGTGGTCCTGCAGCAGCCGCCGATGATCCGGGCGCCGAGGGCCTGCCAGGCAGGCACGCCGTCGACCAGCGCTGCAGGGGCTGTGGTGGCTGTGGGTGCTGCGTCCCAGGTTTTGGTGCCCGCATCGTAGGTTTCCCCGGAATTCGGGTAGGCCGCCAGCGGCTTGTTGGTGCCACAGCGCAGGGCCGTGAGCGCGGGGGCAACCAGCGCCAGCGGCACACAGTTAACCCCGACGGCGGCCACGTGGGACTCCGCGTCCAGCAGTTCCGCGACGGCGGCCAGGGGCGTGCCGTCACTGATGTGCCCGGCGTCGCGGAGGGAGAAGGAGAACCAGGATTCGACGCCGAGGTCCCGGGTCAGTTCCGCAAGGGCCTGTGCTTCGGCAAAGGAGGGCAGCGTTTCACAGGCCAGGAGGTCCGCACCGGCCTGGGCCAGGGCTTCGAGGCGGGGACGGTGGAAGTTCCGGAACTCGGCGGGTGTCAGGGCGTAGTCGCCGCGGTACTCCGAGCCGTCGGCAAGGTAGGCGCCGTAAGGCCCCACGGAACCCGCGATGAACAGCGGCCCGGCCTCGGGATGGTTGGCCAGATGGTCACGCCGCGCCTCGTCAGCCAGCCGCACGGACAGGGCCACGAGGTCCAGCGCCTCCTGCTCCGTCATTCCGCGGCCCGCGAATCCCTGCGGTGTGGCCTGGTAGCTGGCGGTGGTGGCGATCCTGGCACCTGCCGCGAAGTAGTCCCGGTGCACGTCCCGGATCAGGCCCGGCTGTTCCAGCAGGACCTTGGCCGACCACAGCGGATCGTCCAGGTTGCAGCCGCGCACCTCGAGTTCCGTGGCCAGTGCACCGTCGGTGGTCAGGGATTCCCCGGCGTCGAGCAGGGCGGACAGCGTGGGGATTACAGGCATGATGGTCACTATACGCATTCATATATGCGCATGCCGGGTATTACGGGTGCGTGAACCGGCCGGGACCACACCCCAACTACACTCGGAGCCATGTCGAAATCATCCAGCATGGGCCGCGGAATCATGGCCCTGCTGGCTGTGGGATCCCGCCACGCGGCTGAGCATCCGGGTGGAACGGTGGCGGAGATCGCCACCGGCCTGGGCAAGGACCGCAGCCAGGTCTCACGGTACCTGCGCAGCGCGGAGCAAGAGGGCTTCCTGGCCCGCATCGTCCACCGCACGTACGCGCTGGACTGGGAAGTCTTCACCGACGCCCAGCAACTGACGGCACGCCGGCTGGAATCTGACGGCGCCACTGCCCTGGACACGCTCGCCGGCGAAACTGATGAAGCCTGCTTCCTGGGCATCCTGCACGGGAACAGCACCGTGACCATCGGCGAAAGCGTTCCCGCGAGCAGCAACCTGGTGGGCTCCTGGCTTGGCCGGCCCTACCCCGCCTACTGCAGCGACGCCGGGCAGGCAGTGCTCTGGGAGGCCTCCGACGCGGAGGTCCGCACCGTCTTCGCGGACGTCGACTTTGTCCGGCACGGCCCCAACACGCCGGACAGCGTGGAAGACTTCCTGGCCAGGCTGGAAGCGGCCCGCCGGCGTGGCTATTCGATAGTGGACCAGGAGGCCGAACCGGGGCTGTACTCCCTGGCAGTCCCGGTCCGCGATTTCAAGGGAGAGGTGGTGGCAGCCCTGCAGATCGTGGGGATCAGGGACCGGCTGGAACCCCGCCGGGAGGCCTGCGCCGCGGCGCTGCTCCAGCAGGAGCGGTGGCTCGAAGCGGGCTTGGGGTACCGGCCGCAGGACTAGCGGGGCACGACCCCAGCGCTAAGCCTTTTGGCGGCGGCAGCCAGGGCGGCCGCCGCGTCACGGCGCTCCGCCAGGCCGGGACCGCCGAGCACGCTTAGCGAGGCCCGCACTTCTCCTGACCCGTCCCGCACGGGCACGGCCAGCTCAACAACGTCGTGTTCGAATTCCTCGACGGCGGCAACCACTCCGGCCTGGCGGTCCCGGGCCATGAGCTCCCAGACGCCGTCGACGGTGTGCGCCGCGCCCGGGCCGCCGATGCCAATGAAGTTCACGTCCTGCAGCAGCCCCTCCAGGGCCGGCCGGGCCAGGTCCCACAGCAGGGCCCGGCCGGCACCCGTGCACCACACCGGGCTGACCATGCCGGGTTGGACGAAGCTGCCGGGCACGGAGTCGTTGCTGGAGTTCCGAAGCAGGATGGCCCGGTAGCCGTCGCGGACGGAGAGCCTGGCGCGCAGGCCCAGCACGGAAACCAGGGATTCGAGTTCGGTCCGGGCGGCGAGCACCCAGCCGGTATTGAGGGCCGCGGCCAGGCTGAAGTATTCCGGCCCGGCCCGGAACGGACCGCGCTCCGGGCGTTCGAGCAGTCCAAGGTCGCAGAGTTCCTGGGCAAGCCGCGAAACCCTGCTCTGGTCCATCGACAACGCCGCGGCGAGCTGGGATACACCCAGGAGTGGGCGCCCGGATTTCTCCCGGTCCACCACCAGCCGGACAATCCGGAGCCCCTGGGCCATTGACGACGCCTCAGCGGATGAATCCACGCTTTCCCTGCCCCTCCCGCCGGTCACGCGCCCCATTCTTCCACGGCCTTAGAGGTGCGACGCCTGTCATCGCCACCCCGTGGTCACCGCAGGCGGCCTCGGCACCCAGGCCGGGGACGACGACGGCGCGCGCCGGCGAAGGTGCCGGGCGCGCCTGCCGCACGGCCGTCGTCGTCCGTTCCCGGCTTAGCGCCGTGTCTGAACGCTCTTGCGGCCGTGCCGAAGGTGGAAGTAGAGGTAGCAGGCGGCAACGAACGGCACACCGAAGTAGAGGGCGGGCGCCTGGGCAGGATCCAGCGCGATGCCGATCAGCGAAACGACGCACAGGGTGAACGCCAGGATGGGGACCAGCGGGAACAGCGGCGCCTTGTAGGCGAGGGTGGAGGTATCGCCGCCGCCACGGATAAAAGCTCGGCGGTGGAAGAAGTGCGAGGCCGTGATGGACATCCAGACGCCCACCACCGCGAAGCCGGCCACTGACACGAGGACCAGGTAGACCGTCTCGGGTGCCACCACACTGCTGATCAGGGATGCCAGGCCGCCCACCATGCTCAGGGAGAGTGCGGCCAGGGGGATGCCGCGGCGGGTCAGCTTCTTGAGGGCGCGCGGTGCATGGCCTTCGTCGGCGAGCGAGTAGAGCATGCGGGCGCACGAGAACAGGCCGCTGTTGCCGGCGGACAGGAGTGCGGTGATGATGACGAAGTTCATGATGTCGGCCGCGAACGGGATGCCGATGGCGGAGAAGACGGTCACGAACGGGCTCTCGTCCAGCCCCACCTCCGTGTACGGGATGGTGGCGGCGATGACGGCGATGGCGCCGACGAAGAAGATGAGCAGGCGGATGACGGTGGTGCGCATGGCCTTGGGGATGGCCGTGGCCGGGTCCCTGGTTTCGCCGGCGGCAACGCCGATCAGTTCGGAGCCCGAGAAGGCGTAGAAGACGGCGAGCACGGTGACCAGGACGCCGGTGAAGCCGTTGGGGAACAGGCCGGACTCGGTGGCGAAGTTTTCGAACAGGAACGGGTGCCCGTCCCCGCCGCCGCCGAGCGGTTGGAAGCCGAACAGGGCCGCACCGCCCAGGACGATGAGGCCGATGATGGCGGCCACCTTGATGATGGCGAACCAGAACTCGGACTCGCCGAAGAACCGGGCGGACACAGCATTGAAGCCGAAGAGGATGGCCGCGAAGACCAGGCACCAGACCCACACGGCCACATCCGGGAACCACCGCTGCATGAGCAGGCCGGACGCTGTGAACTCGGAGCCGATGGCCACGGCCCAGCAGAGCCAATAGAGCCAGGCGGTGGCAAAACCGGTGGCGGGTCCGATGGAGCGGGCCGCGTAGATGTGGAACGCCCCGGACACGGGATAGGCGATGGCCAGTTCGCCCAGGCAGGCCATCACCAGGTACACCACGAACGCCCCGATGAGGTAGGCGATCACCGCGCCCAGCGGGCCTGCCTGGGAGATGGTGTAGCCGGAGCTGAGGAACAGGCCCGAGCCGATGACGCCGCCCATCGCGATCATCACCAGGTGCCGCGGCCCCATGGAGCGGCGGAGTCCGGAGCTGACCGGCTGCGCCGGGTCCGGCCTGGTGTCGAGCGTAGGCAATGAGGGTTCCACGGGTTTCTCCAGTGCGGGTGATCGGTGCGGGTGGTGGCGGCAGTGTTGGGTGCTCCGCGGGCTCACGTGCTTCGCAGATGCGCTTCGCAGAACCCGGGGATCGAAGAAGTGAACGCCGACAGAGCCGAAAGTAGCACGGTTGCCGAATTTACGGTCATTAAAGGCATGGGGGCTTGCTTATATTGCACGCTGTTACATGCTGGGCCTTGGCCGGCAGTCAGCGCGCGCCGCCGCGGGGCACATTGACACGGACACGCCGGGCTGCAGAGGCTGAGCGCCCGGGAGCGGCCCCAATGTGCCCCGCGACGGTGGCGGCTCCACCGACCCAGGGAACCGGCGGCGCCCACCCACGGAACAATCGACGGCGGCACTCCCCCAGGTGCCGGCGTCGGGCGCCCCCAAAGGCAGCAGGTAAAATTGGAGGGCCATGCGCTGTTCCTACTTTGATGCCGTCCGCTGCCGCTCCTGCACCCTCATGGGCACGCCCTACGGCGAGCAGCTGGCCGGCAAGCAGGCCCACTGCCAGACGCTCCTCTCCGGCCACGCCTCGCTGGAGTGGCTGGAGCCCGTGGCCAGCCAGGAATCAGCGTTCCGCAACAAGGCCAAAATGGTGGTCAGCGGGACGGCCCAGAACCCCACCATCGGCATCCTGGACGCCGACGGCCACGGGATCGACCTGCGCAAATGCGGCGTCTGCTCCCCTGGGCTCCGCGCAGTCTTTCCCGTGGTGGCCGCCTTCATCCGCAGCAACCGCCTGACGCCCTATGACGTGCCCAGCCGGAGCGGCGAACTCAAGCACCTGATCGTCACCGAGTCCCCGGACGGCGAGATCATGCTGCGCCTGGTCCTCCGTTCGGAGCAGCTGGTGCCGCGCATCCGGAAGCACCTTCCGGAGCTGCTGGACGCCCTGCCGCAGGTGAAGGTGGTGTCCATCAACCTGCACCCCGAGCACAAGGCGGTGCTGGAGGGCGACCGGGAGATTCTGCTGACGGAGCAGTCCACGCTGAACATGCGGGTGAACGACATCAACCTGCACCTGCGCCCGCAGAGCTTCTTCCAGACCAACAGCGCGATGGCCGCGGCGCTGTACCGGCAGGGGCGCGAATGGGTCAGCGACCTGGCGCCGGCGTCAGTGTGGGACCTGTACTGCGGCGTGGGCGGGTTCGCCCTGCACGTGGCCGATCCGTCCCGCACGGTGACCGGCATCGAAACCAGCAGCGAGGCCATCGTCTCGGCCCGGCTCAGCAGCGACGAAGCAGGGCTGCAGGGCATGGAGTTCGAGGCCGGGGACGCCACCGCCTTCGCTCTTGCCGCCCCGCAAGCGCCGGAGCTGGTCATCGTAAACCCTCCGCGCCGGGGCATCGGCAAGGAGCTGTGCGGCTGGCTGGAATCCTCCGACGTCCGGCACGTGGTCTACTCCAGCTGCAATGCCCAGTCCCTGGCCCGTGACCTGGCCGCCCTCCCCTCGTTCACGGCACGGCGGGCCCGGGTCCTGGACATGTTCCCGCAGACCACGCACTACGAAGTGATGGTCCTGCTGGAGCGGGCCGCCTAGCTTTCCGGAGTTCGCTGGGCCAGGACGCGTTCGACGGCGGCCGCGCTGGCTTCCTGCCCGCTGGACCGCAGCCCGGCCACCACACCGGCGGCGTCGGCGGCGGACCGGTTCTGGCTCAGTTTCTCCTTCGCCTCGATCCGGGTGATCAGCAGCTCGATGCCCACGATGGCGCGCAGCTGCCCGGCGATGAACTTTTCAGGGGCGTCCCCGACGCTCCACGGATGCTCACGTTCCCCCTCGTGCCGGTCCGTCAGGCGGCGGACGTGCCGTGCCAGCCAGCCGGCGTCGTCATGGATAACCAGCTGGCCGTACACGTGCGCGGTGCTGTAGTTCCAGGTGGGCACCACCCGCCCGTGCTCGGCTTTGGACGCGTACCAGGACGGCGAAATGTAGGCGTCGGGGCCCTGGATGATCGCCAGCGCCTCACCGGCAACAGCCGCGGAGGCCTGCGGGTTGTTCCGGGCGACGTGCGCGTGCAGGGCACCGTGCTCCCCCACGTCCGGCTCGTAGACAAAGGGCAGCAGCGTAGCCAGCAGCCCGCCGTCGGTCATGGTGATGAGGTTGGCCGCTCCGGGGGTGGCGAGCAGGTGCCGGACGGCGTCGGGGCCGGCGGCGAAGTGGGCGGGAATGTACATGGGGATGTCCTTTCGGGTTGTAGGAGGCAGGTCAGGCTTTGGGCTTGAGCCGGACGCGGACGGCGGCGCCGGCGCAGAGGATGACGGCCAGGCCGCCGATGGCAGTGGTCCAGGTGACGGCTTCGCCCAGCAGGAGCGCCGCCCAGCAGATGCTCAGTACGGGCTGCAGGAGCTGGATTTGGCTGACCTGCGCCATGGGGCCGATGGCCAGGCCGCGGTACCAGGCGAAGAAGCCGAGGAACATACTGACCACGGCGAGGTAGGCGAAGGCTGCCCACTGGGCGGGCGTGGCCGACGGCGGCTGGCGGGCGAGGTCGAACACGGCCAGTGCCAGCATGGGCGGGAATGCGAGGACCAGCGCCCAGGCGATGGTCTGCCAGGAGCCCAGTTCGCGGGCCAGCAGGCCACCCTCGGCGTACCCGACGGCGGCGCACACCACGGCGCCGAGCAGCAGGAGGTCTGCCCAGTGCAGGTGGCCGATCCCGCCCGATTGCAGGAACGCGAAGGCGAGGGCGGCCAGCGACCCGAGCGCCATAACTGCCCAGAAGGCTGCGCGGGGACGCTCCCGGGTCCGCAGGATGGCGGCCGTAGCTGTGACGGCGGGGAGGAGGGCGATCACCACGGCACCGTGCCCGGCCGGAACGGCGGTGAGCGCGTAGGACGTCAGCAAAGGGAAGCCGACGACGACGCCCCCGGCCACCAGCGCCAGCCTCGCCCAGGTGCGTGGCTGCGGAAGCCTCTGCCGCGTGAGTGCCAGGGCTGCGGCTGCGAGGACTCCGGCGACGACTGCACGGCCGGATCCGATGAACAGCGGGGACAGCCCCGCCACCGCCATCCGGGTCAACGGCACCGTGAAGGAGAAGGCCGCGACCCCAAGGAGTCCCCACCAGATGCCGTTGGACGTCCCGGCCGGGGCGGTCCCGTTGTGCCGGACTGGCAGTATCACTGGCTCCGGCAGGACAGTAGCGCTACTATGTTCTCTCATGAGCAACGATAGCAGTTCGCGCATCGTCTTGGCACTCAGAACGTGGATCACCGCCGCCGCGCCCGGCGCGAAACTGCCGTCCACGCGCTCGCTGGTGGCGGACTACCAGGCCAGCCCGGTGACGGTGCAGAAGGCGTTGCAGGCGTTGACGGCGCAGGGGCTGATCGAAAGCCGTCCCGGCGTGGGAACCTTCGTGCGGGCAGTCCGGACGGCGCGTCCCGCGGACTACGGCTGGCAGACCGCGGCGCTGGGCTCGCCGTCGGCCGCGCTGCCGTCGTCGTCCACCATGCGCACGGCGCCCAACGACGCCATCTGGTTCCACTCGGGCTACCCGGACCGTGAACTGCTGCCGGAACGCCTGGTGCGTGCTGCGCTGGCCCGGGCAGCACGCGGTGACGCCGCGTTGTCCCGCCCGCCGGCCGCCGGGATGCCGGAGCTCCAGCAGTGGTTTGCCCAGGAGCTCGGGGCGGCGACGCCGGTGGGCATCACTCCCCCAATGCCGAGCGACGTGATCGTGCTGCCGGGAAGCCAGAGCGGTCTGAGCTCGATCTTCCGGGCGCTGGTGGGGGCCGGGCAGCCGCTGCTGATGGAGTCGCCCACGTATTGGGGTGCCATCCTGGCTGCCGCCCAGACGGGCGTGCGGGTAGTGCCGGTACCCAGCGGACCGGACGGGCCGGACCCGGTGGGACTGGCCAGGGCATTCGAGGAGACCGGGGCGCGGGCGTTCTACGCGCAGCCCAATTACGCTAACCCCAGCGGTGCACAGTGGGCACCCGCGCGGGGCGGCGAAGTCCTGGAGGTGGTGCGCGCACACGGGGCGTTCGTCATCGAGGATGACTGGGCCCATGACTTCGGCATCACCTCAACACCGGTGCCGCTGGCGACGCAGGACGATTCCGGGCATGTCATCTACGTCCGGTCGCTGACCAAGAGCGTGTCCACGTCGGTGCGGATTGCCGCGGTTGTTGCGCGGGGTCCGGCCCGGGAGCGGATCCTGGCGCACCGGGCGGCGGAGTCGATGTACGTCAGCGGGCTGCTGCAGGCCGCTGCGCTGGATGTGGTAACGCAGCCGGGCTGGCAGACCCACCTGCGGAACCTGCGCCAGCAGCTGCAGTCCCGCCGGGACCTGCTGGTGACCAGCATCCGCGAGCACGTGCCGGACGCCCACATCGAGCTGCTGCCCAAGGGCGGGCTGAACCTCTGGCTGCGGATGCCCGACGGCACGGACCTGCCCCGGCTCATGCGCGACTGCGAGGACAACGGCGTCATCATCGCCGCCGGAACGGATTGGTTCCCGGCGGAGCCCGCCGGCCCGTTCGTCCGGCTCAACTACTCCGGCCCGAACCCGGCGGCGTATCCCCAAGGTGTCAAGGTGATCGGCGAGGCGCTGGCGCGGCAGGGTTGAGCGCCACCGAAACGGTGTTTAGGCGGGCTTGACCAGCTCTTCGCTCTTGTCCCACAGTTCGCGGGTCAGGACGGCGTCGTAGGCCTGCTTGTTGGCCTTGGCCAGCGCACGCTTGGCGTAGTAGGCGCCGGAGATCCAGTCGGTGCCGGCGGTGCCGTTGATGAGCCACAGCATGGTGTCGGCGCCCTGGTCCGGGGTGAGCATGAACCGGTTCAGGATGGTCTTGTACGCGTGCCGCATCGGACTCGCTGACTCCGCCGCGAAGTTGGTGCGGACCACACCGGGGTGGAACGCCGCCGTCGTAATTCCGCGCTCGTGGAAGCGGCGGTGCAGCTCGGACGTGAAGAGGATGTTGGCGAGCTTGCCGGTGCCGTAAGCGCGGTTGACGGAGTAGCTGTGCTCGGAGGTGAGGTCGAAGAGGTCCAGCTTGCCGAAGCCGTTGGCGGCGCTGGAGGTATTGATGACCTTGGCGTTGCTGGCCGCCAGGGTGTCCAGCAGCAGTGTGGTGAGCAGGAACGGTGCCAGGTGGTTGATCTGGAACGTGGCTTCGTTGCCGTCCACGGTCAGGGTGCGCTTGCCCATGATGCCGCCGGCGTTGTTGGCCAGGACGTCGATGCGCGGGTAGTCGGACTTCAGCTGCGCCGCGAGGGTGCGGACCTGTGCGAGGTCGGCGAAGTCGGCAACAAAGTAGTCGGCGTTGATCTCCTTGGCCAGCGCACGGGTCTTCTCGGCGGAACGCCCCACGACCACCACCCGGTCGCCTCCCTTCGCCAGGGTCCGGGCGGCTGCTGCGCCGATGCCGTCGCTGGCGCCGGTAATCACAATGGTGCGTTGGGTCAAGGGGTGTCCTTTGCTCGGAGCGGCTGCGCCCTGTCCTTTGTGGATCGGACAGGCGCACATAGGGGGAACAACGACGGCGGGGCGGCCGGTGTTCCCACCAGCCGCCCCGCCGCCGCGAAAGTACGCCGCGCCAACTGCCGTTCCGAGCCTCCGGAACGAGAGTTGGCGCTACGTGGTTGGACGGACGCTAACCCGCCAGCCCGGCCACCAGGAAGATGGCTGCGGCGATGGCGAAGCCCATGACACCGATCAGGGTTTCCATCACGGTCCAGGTCTTCAACGTGGTTTTGACGTCCATGCCGAAGAAGCGGCCCACCAGCCAGAAGCCGGAGTCGTTCACGTGCGAGACCACCACTGAACCGGCGGCCACGGCAATGACCATGGCGGCCACCTGCATGCCGTTCAGCCCGCCGGCGGCCACGGCGGGAGCGATCAGGCCCGCCGTGGTGGTGAGTGCCACGGTGGCGGAACCCTGCGCGATGCGGAGGATGGCGGAGATCAGGAAGCCGGCCAGGATGAGCGGGATGCCCAGGCCGCCCAGGACGTCGGCCAGTGCCTTGCCGATGCCGGAGGTGCGCAGCACGCCGCCGAACATGCCGCCGGCACCGGTGATCAGGATAACGGAGCAGACGGGCCCGAGCGAGGACTCCAGCAGCTTCTCCAGTGCACCGGCGTCCTTGCCGCGGCGGGCGCCGAGGACGAACAGGGCCACGAGCACGGCGATCAGAAGGGCCACCGGGGTTTCACCGAGGGTGCGCAGGACCTGGAACCACTGCTGGTCCTTGGTGCCCTCGGCCAGTACGCCGGAGGAGGCCAGGGTGTTCAGGCCGGTATTGACGAAAATCAGGACCAGCGGCAGGAGCAGCAGGCCGATAATGGTGCGGAAGCGCGGCGGGTGGGACTCTGCTTCGGCGGAGGCGTGGCCCAGGATTTCCGGCACCGGCAGGACCAGCTTCTTGCCGGTGTACAGGCCGTAGAGGTAGGTGGTGACGTACCAGGTGGGGATGGCGACGATCAGGCCGGCGATGGTCACCAGGCCGATGTTGGCTTCGAAGAACGCGGCAGCGGAAACCGGGCCCGGGTGCGGCGGCAGGAAGATGTGCATCACGGAGAACGCACCGGCGGCAGGCAGGCCGTAGCGGAGTACGCCACCGCCCAGGCGGTGGGCCACAGCGAAGACCACAGGCAGCATGACCACGAGGCCGGCGTCGAAGAAGATGGGGAAGCCGAAGATCAGGGAGGCGAGGCCCAGCGCGAAGGGGGCGCGCTTTTCGCCGAAGATGCCGATCAGGTAGTCGGCCAGGACCTTGGCGCCGCCGCTGGTTTCGACGATGCGTCCCAGCATGGCGCCGAGACCCACGAGAAGCGCCACCGTTCCCAGAGTGGTGCCAAAGCCGTTGACCAGGACGGGAACCACCTGGTTGGCGGGGATGCCGGTGGCAAACGCCGTGGCCAGGCTGACGAGGATCAGGGCGATCAGGGCGTGCACGCGCAGCTTGATGATCAGGAACAGCAGGACGAGGATCGCTGCTGCGGCGATGAGCAGCAGGGGGCCTGCTCCCAGCGTTTGGGTCCATCCTTCGATGGTCATGGTTCTCCTTTGAAACAGTACTTCTGGTGGGGGATTTTTTTGCGGGGGTGCTTAGGAAGCGCGGGGCGCCTGGTCCGCGTCTAGGCCAAGGGCTTGGACGACGGCGGCGACCAGTTCCTCCGGTGAGCGCGAGATGTCGAGGCGGAGGCTGCCGGCGTCGAGCTCTTCCTGGCTCAGGGGCTCCAGGGTGGCGAGCTGGCTGGGCAGCAACGTTGGCGGCATGAAGTGGCCTTCGCGGCCCTGCATGCGCTGGCCGATCAGGTCTGCTCCGCCGTCGAGGTGCAGGAAGACCACGCGGCCCCCGGCTTCGGACAGGAGCCGGCGGTAGCTCTGCTTCAGGGCCGAGCAGGTGAGGACGGTGCTCAGGCCGTCCCGGGACTTGCCGGTCATCCAGTCCCGGATCTCGCCAAGCCAGGGCCAGCGGTCGTCGTCCTGGAGGGGAATGCCCTGGCTCATCTTGGCGATGTTGGCGGCCGGGTGGAACTCGTCCGCCTCGGCGCAGGCCCATCCCAGCGTGCGGGAAAGGGCTGCGGCGAGGGTGGATTTGCCGGACCCGGCAACGCCCATCACCACGAGGTGCGTGGGTGGATACTGCATGTTTGTACCTCCGGAGAAGACGTCGTTGGCTTTCGAAGAAGCTCCCTGCGGTGCCCAGTTGGCGTGGGCTACGCCATAAGGTATCACCTTTCAGAGCTATAAATACTATCTTTCAGTGTCACAAGTCATACCTTTGCGCGTTTCACCGCTATTCTGGAGGTGCGCTGCGGCGCGGAGAGAGGCGGCAGGAATGTCAACGGCGACAGTTGAAGAGACGGATGACGCGCACGACGGCGGGACATCCGTAGCAATGCATGAGCGCGTCCTCGAGGCGGTGGGCATAGCCATAGCGTCCGCCAAGCTTCCGCCGGGCAGCCGGCTCACCCTGGAAGGGCTGCAGCAGGAGTACAGGATTTCGCGGACGGTTGCCCGGGACACCATGAAGGTGCTCGAGTCCATGAACCTGGTGTACTCGCGGCGCCGGGTGGGGATCGTGGTGCAGGAGCGGCAGCACTGGAATGTCTTCGATCCCAAGCTGGTGCGGTGGCGACTCGCCTCGGACCGCCGCGAGGTCCAGTACAGCAGCCTGACGGAGCTGCGCATCGCCGTCGAGCCCATAGCCGCCGCCGGCGCAGCGCGGCGGGCCAGTGCCGACGAACGCGCCCAACTCCTGGCCCTTGCCGGCGACCTCCGGCGGCTGGGTGAGGCCGGCGACCTGCAGAATTTCCTGGCGGTGGACATCGAATTCCACCAGCTCCTGCTGCGCAGCTGCGGCAACGAAATGTTCCGGGCACTCGAAGGCATGGTGGCGGAGGTCCTGACCAGCCGCACCCAGCAGGGGCTCATGCCGTTCAAGCCCCGCAACGAGGCCCTGCAGGCGCATGAGGATGTGGCAGCTGCCGTGGCGGGCGGCGATACCGCTACCGCTGAGCGCGCCATGCACCACATCCTCGATGAGGTCCGCGAGGCCATGGGGCTACGCTGAGACCCGGTCGGCGCATTGGTACCCGGGAAGGTTCAGCCTATTGATATAGGCGAAGCACCTGGTCCTCAAGCGCTATAGGGCCTTTGGGAGAAACCCCTATTGTAGAAACACCGTAGCCGATCTACTTCCTGTGCACTTCCGTACGGTCTATGATCCTGCATCTAGGCATAATTCAACGAAGAATTTGCTTAGATTGCCGCTTACTCTAAGTAAGTAGTGGTGATGCCTTGGCCTGCATCACATCGCGGCTCCCTATGGGGAGCTTCAAGGAACACACACTCCAGGTATAGATAGACGATCCAGGCGCAGCCTTTCTCTGTATGACTGGAGGCCACCCAAAAGGAAGTTGGTCTGAAGCATGAAACGGTTTTTTCCCCTCGCAGTTTTAGTGTTGTCGACTCTAGGCTTCAGCGCTGCCCCTGCGGCCGCTGCACCCGCTACCCCTAAGGGCCCCCCGGCTGTCATCGACAGCGGCACCCTTGTCGGATTCTGCAGCTTCGAAGTTCCATACTCGGTCACAGGAAAGACAAAAGTAATCACAACCGGCACCGGACGCACGATAACCATTTCCCCCGCCCAGAAAATTACCCTTCGAAACGGCAATAAAACTGTTTCTTACGTTATAACGGGCACTCGCCGCGAGGTTGTCAGGACCGATGGGAACTTAGACGTAAACGTTACTGGAAGAAACATCCTGATCAACAATCAAAGTACGGCCCAACCCGGAATCTTCCTTGTCGTGGGTAATTTCAACTTCGTCCTCACTCCAAAGGGCGGGGAGGTGACGCCGTTCAATCCTGCGGACGGTCAGGTAACGAATATTTGTGAAGCCCTCGCATAACTTCCGCGAAACCTGACGTCAGAGGCCGTAGTTAGCGGGGGTAACAGGTACCCGGTCCCAGCCAAACGTCCCCTGACTCCAGAGTTTCCGCATGACCGGCCCGGAACCGCATAACCGCTGCTGACCCGCAACGGACATGCGGTTCCGAGCCGGTCATGCGCAAGAACCATGGACAGCGGGGCCCGGCAACTATGCGGGTCCCGCCGTCGTACGTCCTGGAGGTGGGCCCTATTGAGGTGAACCCTAATGGCCTGCGCGTGGCCTACATGCGCAGTGATGCGTAGGGCTCACTGGGAAGGTTTCCTGCCGACCATGGCGATCCGGAGCGGATGTCCGGGGTGTGTCCACGGCCGTCAGCCAGGATGGTGCAGATGGTTGCGATGAGAACCCAAAGAACGAAAAGCAGGAGGCCGAGCAGTTCCATGGTTGGTGCTTTCTGGTGAGTGTGCGGATGGGGCGATTTCAGTGTGTTCGGCAGGCGTGTGAGCAACCGTGTGACGGCCGCTGACGCCGCCAACCCCGCGGCGTACCATGAGCCCTATGGCCGAGAACTGGATTCGGCTCCTCGGTCCGCCCGCGATCGAGTCCCCCGGCACCACTCCCCCGCAACCCCGGGGCCGCAAGGCCTGGGCGTTGCTGGCCTACCTTGCGCTGCAGGCCGATGGCACCGGCCGGTCCCGCACTGCTGCCCTGCTGTTTCCGGATGCGGCGGACCCGCTGGGGGCGTTGCGCTGGAACCTGTCGGAGCTGCGGCGGGCCCTTGACGGCGTGACCGTGGCGGGCGATCCCCTGCGGCTGGACCTGCTGCCGCCGTGGCGCTGCGATGCACTGGACGCGATGGACCCGGCCACCGGTCCGGGCACGGACCCGCGCCGCTTCACCGGGCAGTTGCTGGAGGGCCTGGCCTTCGCGGATTCCCCGGTGTTCGATTCCTGGCTGGCGGACCAGCGCTACCGCCTGGACAACGTGGTCCAGTCGCTGCTGTACGAGGCTGCATTGGCGGCGCTGGCATCGGGCGCCGCGGGCGAGGCTGCGGAACTGGCAACCCTGGCCCTGGAGCGGGATCCCTTCCATGCGGACTGCAACGCCGTCCTGGTGAAGGCGCTCATTGCCGCGGGCGAGTACCGCAAGGCCCGTGCGCACGCCGTCCACTGCGGCAACCTGTACCGGCAGGAGCTCGGACTGCCGCTGCCGGCGGAGGTCCGCCGTGCGCTGTTCGACGCGGATCCCGAGCCCGATCCCGGCACACCGGCCACTGCGGCAACCGTACGGTCCTACCTGGATGCGGGCGGGGCGTCGCTGTGGGCCGGGTCCGTGGACCGGGGGCTGGAGCAGCTGCGGCTTGCGGTCAGTCTGGCGCAGCATACGGGCAACAGCCACCTCGTGGCCGAGTCGCTGGTGACGCTGTCCGGGGCGCTGATCCACCAGGCGGGCGGCCGGGGCGCCGAGGTGGCGGACCTCCTGCACCGGGCACTCCAGGCGGAGGGGCCCGACGGCGCCTCCCGGACCGCCGCTGCGGCCTACCGCGAGCTGGGCTACCTGTCCGTTCAGCGGGGCGTGCCGGACCGGGCCGCCGGGTGGCTGGACCAGGCGATGCAGGCGGCGGGCGGCTTTCCCGACGAACAGGCGCGGATCCTGGCCATCCAGGGCATGCTGGCCTCGGACACTGCGCGGTACGGGGCAGCCGCAGCGGCGCTTACGGAGTCCGGGAAACTTGCCGGGGCGGTGGGGAACCGACGGCAGCAGGCGTTCAGTGCGGCCCTCCTGGGCCGGGTACACCTGCTCCGCGGCGAACTGGACCTTGCGGGGGCTGTCCTGGACCGGGCACTGGCCTGGATCGCGGAGGAGCACTGGACGGCGTTCGAGCCGTTCGTCGCGGGGGTCCGCGGGGAAACGTACCTTGCCGCCGGGGAGATGGAGCAAGCGGCCGCATTTATCGACCGGGCCTGGGTAATGGCGGAGCTGGCGGGCGACCACTGTTACATGGCCCTGGCGGCCGGGGCCGAAGCACGGCTGTTCGCAAAGCACGGCGACCTCGCAGCTGCTGAACACTGGATCGACCGTGGCCTGGAGCCAAAGCCCTGGTACCTCTGGTATTCGGCAAGGCTGCTGGACACGGCCGCGGAAGTCGCCATCGCCATCCGGTCACCCCGCGCCGCCGGCTTCGTGGACCGGCTGGGCGAGTTGGCCAGCCGCAGCGGGATGCGGGAGTTCGTGGTGCGGGGCCAGTCCCACCGTGCCCTGCTCGGGGACGAAACCGCCGCGGAGGCCGTCCCCTGGCTGGCCAGGGAAATCGACAACCCTGCCCTGACGGCGTTCCTGGCCGAGCGGCACCGGCGTTGATGCTGCCGGAGTGCCCGAGTAGAGGTCAGATAACCTTTGCTGCACAATCCTCCCGGCGGGGTCCTTTCCTGCCGGGAACATTCCACGGGCCTGCGGACACTATGAGGTATGGAACGGTTGGGGGAACCAGATGAGGTGCTGTGGAGCCGGTGTGCGAGTGACGATCCGGAGGCGTTGGGGCAATTATTCGACAGGTACGCCGATGCCGTTTTCCGTTACTGCTTGAGCCGAACCGGCTCTTGGCAGGACGCGGAGGATTTGGTCTCGGTGACTTTCCTGGAGGCCTGGGGGAAACGCCGGAACCTGGTGCTGGAGCGGGATTCCCTGCTTCCCTGGTTGCTGGGCGTCGCTACCAACGTGATGCGCAACCGGTCCCGCCGGCGATACGACCAATTCCTGGCAAAACTGCCCCACTCCCCTGTGGAACCGGACCATTCGACGGCGACGGCGGAGCGGCTGGATGCCGAACAGCAGGTCCGGGAGCTGCTGGCGGCGGCCACCAGCCTGACCGACGGAGAGCGGGACGCGCTTTGGCTGTGCGCCGTTCACGGCTGCTCCTACCAGGAGGCGGCAGAAGCCCTTAAGGTCCGTGTTGGCACCATCAAGTCGCGGGTCAACCGCGCAAAGAGCAAGCTCCAAGCCGCAGCCCCCACCGTTCTGGGGCGTCAGTCGCTGGAGAACCATGAAGAGTCGAGGCAGTCATGAACCTTTCACACATCGAGTTTCCCGGGGACACCCGCCCGGCGGTCCGCGCGGCGCTGGTCCGCGAAGCTGCATCCCGCCGTCGTACGCCGTGGTGGCGCCGCCCCGCAGCCCTGACCTTCGCGGGTATCGCCTTAGCGGGTTCGACGGCGGCCGTGGCCTATGTTGCCTTCGCACCGGTGGAGGACAAACGGGATATCCGCTGCTACTACCGCGCCGACCTCACCAGCACGTATCCGTTGGGAAATGGTTCCGGCGCCACCGTGGGGCCATACCTCTCGTCCGGAGCCATGGACGAGGACTTTGACATGGCCAATCCAGGGACAGATCCCCAGGCCGGCAAGAAGCAAATCGAGGATCCTGTGGCGCTCTGCTCCTTCAATTGGGACCAGGGGCTGATGAACCCGGGCGGCGCCACGGATGACCTGATTCCGCCCGGCTTCGAGGGCCCCGGGGCCCGTCCCCCGCAGGACCTGGAGAGCGGGGTCACCGATGCGCAGGGGAACCCTGCCACGGCCATGCCCAACAACTTCGGCCCGGGCCACTACGTGCCGGAACTGACGGCCTGCGTAGTGGACAACGCTGTGGCCATCATTCCAGGGCCGCACAGCGTTTGCGCCGAACTGGGGATCCCCACGCTGGACGCCGGAAGCTGACATGGCACACCCGGGTTAAGCAAAAGCAGGGCCTGCCCGAAGGCAAGCCCTGCTTTATGAAACCTAACGGTCCCGGAACTCTAGGAAATTAGAGAGCCTGGATGTTGGTAGCCTGGGGACCCTTGGGGCCCTGCTCGGTGTCGAAGGAAACCTTCTGGTTCTCTTCGAGGGAGCGGAAGCCGTTGGAGTTGATCGCGGAGTAGTGCGCGAAAACGTCCTGTGAGGAGTCGTCCGGGGAGATGAAGCCGAAGCCCTTTTCAGCGTTAAACCATTTGACGGTACCAGTAGCCATTATTTTTGTCCTTCGTGAAGGTGGAGGGAACATCCCGACTTTCGGGCCCTCCGGCGTGGGGTGTTCAAAAACCGCTACTTCAGAAGAACACGGACTTTCGACCGTGCGTACTGCCTGAACTACCAACTGCATAAACACAACAACATGTACCACACTACAGGATTTTCCGGCGCAGCCGAACCAGGGCATCGGCGACTTGCCTAACGCCGCTGGTCAGGGTCCTCCAGCGCAGGACTGTAGCGGGTGAAACCGGGGCGGAGCCGTACCGATTCCTTCCCTATCAGCGCGATGTCTTCCCACAGCACCAGGAAGGACCCCCGGTGCCGCCACCGCAGCAGGCGCGCCAGCGGCCAGGGCTGCGTGAGGTTGGTCCGCTCGTAGCCCAGGAACGACGCCGCGCTGTGCGGGCTGACCACGATCCCCAGCATCCGAGCGTTGGACATCAGCTGGTGCGGGGCGCCGTCCAGCACGAACCGGACATCGGCTGCTTTACCCAGCCGGCCGCCGCCGGAGTCCAGGACCGGGATGCCCAGCAGGTCACCGAGGATCATGGCGGCCTCCCGGGATGCGGGCGATGATCTTGTCCCGCACCCACCGCTCCACCCAACTGGCGTCCAGCCCCTCGCCGCCGACGCCGAGCCGCACCACCACGCCGACGTCCGCCACGTCCTTCCAAGGGATCCGGATCAGCCGGGACTGCGGCGGCCTGCCGCCGAAGATGCGAGTGCCCAGCACCGGCCCGGTCAGCAGGGCGTCGAGCAGCGGCGCCGGGGTGCCCTGCGGAATCTCCGCGCCGATGTCCGGCCCGCTCAGCTCGAGGTCGTCCACGGTGGTGACAGGGACGCCGTCGTGGTCCAGCACCTGCCGGTCCAGCAGGTGCAGCTGTGCGTCCAGGATCCGCCCCGGCGTGGGCGGCAGCGGGACCAGGTCCGGGGATGTCATGCTCCGGCTCCCGTCACGATCATGAGGGGTATGGCAGCCACGGAGGCCACCAGGATGATCACCAGGTAGACCATGGCAAGAACATTCACGGCTCGCCCGTTGACGTGTTTACCCATGTACTGCGGATCGTTGGAGACGATGAGGATGGGCAGGTACGTCAGCGGCAGGGCGATGGCTGAAAACACCACGGAATATTCTGTCACCAGCACCGGATCCACCCCGGTGGCCAGCACGCCAATGCCCACCAGCATGCAGATGATCATGGCCAGGTGGAACCGGGCTGCCTGGGCCGGCCTGCGGAACTTGCCCCAGGACCAGCCGAAGAACTGGGCGAGGGTGTA
Organism: Pseudarthrobacter sp. 10T415; assembly: GCF_056394175.1. Taxonomy (NCBI): domain Bacteria; kingdom Bacillati; phylum Actinomycetota; class Actinomycetes; order Micrococcales; family Micrococcaceae; genus Pseudarthrobacter; species Pseudarthrobacter sp. 10T415. Next base: position 40,276 of record NZ_JBFTHJ010000014.1, read on the forward strand.
GCCGCTGGAGAGCGTGGTCTCCAGCGCGGCGCCGAAGGTCGCGGCCACCACGCCCACCAGGACGAAAGCCAGTCCGAGCTTTCCGGCGCCTTCGGCCACGGGCAGGATCACCTGGGACAGCGAGGTGACGGAGATACCGGCCGGAAGCAGGACTACGGCGGCGCACCCGGCGATGGCCACGGACAGCAGGCCGCCGAGCGGGAAGCCAACCAGGACATTGATTCGGGACTGGACCAGGTCCTTCACCGTCCACCCTTCCTCCACAGCGCCGGAGGAAAAGAAGAACACCTCATAGGGGGTCATGGCCGCGCCGAACAGGGCGATGGCGAAGTACCAGTACGTGGGCGCGGTTTCTTCCGCCGGCACGGCCGGCGCCAGGGCCTGCCCGGCGAGGACACCCCAGTCCGGCTTGAGCAGGAACAGCGCCACCGCAAACACGATCAGGGTCAGCCCCAGCAGGCCGGTGACGTTTTCCATGATGGAGAACTTCACCCGCCAGATCACCAGCCATACGGCCACGGCCGCCACCGGAATCCAGAGCAGGTAGTGCACGCTGCTGGCCAGTTGCAGCGCCAGGGCCACGCCGCCGATCTCAGCCGTGACGGTCATGAGGTTGATCAGGAACGACGCCGACAGGTTGGCGAGCCCGGCCCGCGGCCCCAGCCGCTCACGGATCACCTCGAAGGTTGCCCGGCCGGACGCCGCCGCCACACGCCCGGACATATTGGCGAACAGGCAGATCCCCAGCACCCCAACGCCCACCACCCACACCAGGGACAAGCCAAAGCGCGAGCCCACCACGGCGTTGGTCACCAGGTCCCCAATGTCCACGAAGCCGCCTATGGCGGTGAGGACGCCGAGCGCGACGCCGAGCAGCCGCTTCACCGTGACCCCACCTTATGGCTGAGCTGCTCCAGGGCGTCCTGCGCGGCGGCGAGCGCCCGGTCACCGTCTGCCGTGGAAGGCGCCGCCCCGCCGTCGTCCGCGGATACGGCGGCGCGTGCCGTGAAGAAGCCGGCCGCACACCGGTCCAGGACGTCGAGTGCCTGCCGCTGGGTATCGCGGTCCGCCGGGGTGGCGGGCGAGAGTTTCTGCACGGTGCTGCGGCTGGTTTCAACCTCCTTTTGGGCGTCATCCAGTGTGGTGGCGGTGGCGGCGCGGGTCAGCTTGCCGTCCATGTCCTGTTTGAGGGCCAGGCGGGCGGTGGCCACGGCGGACGAACTGTCCTTCGCGGCGGTGGAAACAGATTCACTGATGCCACCGCTGCAGCCTGCAAGGAAGCAGATGGCGAAAGCGGCGAGGCCCAGGGTCAGGAACCGGCGCGGGGCGGTGGCTGGCGTATCCGGCACCCTTGCCTCCCAACCCCGGCACATCCCGGGTTCCCGCAGCTCCCCGGACCGCATCAAAATTAGTTGCCCTAGGTTAGGTATAGCACCGCCGCTAAATATTTGACCTGTTCAGGGGCGGATTTTCTGCGGGCGTGAGCACACCCGGCAACCGGCCGCGGCCAGGTCCGGCGGACCCTCGACCGCAACAGCGAATAGGCATATCCTGCATCCAGATCCAGTCCACTTCCCCGGGAGATGACATCCATGGACATGCCCAAGGCGTCCGAGCAGGACAAGGAACGGTTCCGGCGTGTGGTGCCTGACCATCCCGAGGTGGTGGTGAAGCCGATGTTCGGCAACCTGGGCGCGTTCATCAACGGCAACATGTTCGCGGGCCTGTTCGGATCCACCATCGGCGTGAAACTCTCCGACGCGGACCGGGCCATCCTGGAATCCTCCGAGCGGACCGTACCGTTTGGCCCCGCAGAACGGCCGATGGGCGGGTACACCGGCCTGCCGGAGGTCTGGAACGAAGAGGGCGACGGCGACGACACCCGCGCCAGGGCCTGGGCCGAAAAAGCCCTGGCCTACATCGCCACGCTGCCGCCCAAGCAGCCAAAGGAGCCGAAGGAGCCGAAGGAGCCGAAGGCCAGGGCGCCAAGATCCGGCACCCCGCGGGCAGCCGCGAAGTAGCCATGTCCTCCCCCGCAGCCTCCCGGCAGGAAACCAACAAAGTCATAGTGGGTGCCGGGCAGGCCGGCCTGGCCACCAGCTACTGGCTCAGCCAGCACGGGGTGGAGCACCGGCTGCTGGAGCGGCGGCCGGCGCTGGGCGGGGCATGGCAGGACCGGTGGGATTCCTTCTTCCTGAACACCCCCAACTTCTCCCTTGACCTGCCCGGCAAGGCCTATTCCGGGTCCAAGCCGGACGGGTTCCAGCCGCGGGACGCCACCATCGGCTGGTTGCGGGGCTACGCGGAGGACATCGCGGCGCCGGTGGAGCTGGATACCGCTGTAACCCGGATCTCACCGTCGGACGGCGGGTTCACGGTGGAAACAGACCGCGGCGCGTGGGCTGCCCGCAACGTCGTCCTGGCCAGCGGCGCGTTCCAGCGGCCGCGGATCCCGCCAGCCGCCGTCGGAATCTCCGCGGACGTGCTGCAGCTGCACAGCCACGACTACCGCAATCCCGCCCAACTGCCGGACGGTGCGGTGCTGGTGGTGGGGACGGGGCAGTCCGGCGGGCAGATCACCGAGGACCTGCTGGACGCCGGCCGGACGGTGCACCTGTCCGTCTCGTCCTGCCCGGAGGCGCCCCGGCGGTACCGCGGCAAGGACGTCTTCCACTGGATCATGCAGGTGAACGTGCACGGGCCGGAGTACGGCATCAACGCCCTGCAGGTGGACCAGCTCCCGTCCCCCGCCGGCCGGTTCATGTGCAATCCGCTGCTGTCCGGCAACGGCGGCGGCCGCAGCATCCGCCTGCGCTCCCTGGGCCGCAGGGGCGTCCGCCTGCACGGCCGCTTCGAGGGAATGCACCACGGCGGTCCCGTCTTCACGGACGACCTCGCCGAGCGCCTCACGCTGGTGGAGGCCGGATTCCGCCAGCGGCTGGGCCGCCTGTCAGACGCGTACATCAAAGCTGCCGGCATCGACGCCCCGCCAGCCGAAATCCCCGAGCCGGACGGCTGGTTGCCGTCCGAGTCCGGCGCCCGGCTGGACCTGGCGGCGGAGGGCATCACGTCAGTGGTCTGGTGCACCGGCTATGGGTTGGATTTCAGCATGCTGGATCCGTCCCTTGCCCTCCTGGATGAGTGGAACTACCCCCGCCACCTGCGCGGCGTGACGGAGCACCCGGGCCTGTACGCCGTCGGCCTCCCCTGGCTGACCATGCACATCTCGGCGACGCTGCCCGGCGTGGGCCCGGACGCCGAATACGTGGCGGAACACCTGGCGTCGCGTTCCAACTAGCCGGGTTTGCCTCGCGGCCCGGTCAGCCCGCCTGCCGGCTAGCCGGGGCCGTGGACCTTGTGGCGCTTGCCGGTCCGGGCGAGGAACGCGTACACCACCAGCGCAATCCCGGCTGCGATCATCACCGCGGGAACGGCGAAGTCCATCGGGATCAGGAGCGCCGACGCCTGGAGGGCCATGATTACGCCGAGTACCGCGAGGACCCCGGCCGGGATCAGTGGCCACTTGAGGTGGCCGGTGCCTGAGCTGGTCCCGTTGTTGGCACCATCGAAACCAGGCACCGGAATCAAGGTCAGCACCCCGAAGGTGGCCGCCAGGCCCAGGAACAGCACGGCGGCAACTAGTGTGCCCTGGAACGCCGGCGGCAGGGCCGCAATCACGGCCAGCGTCAGCATCACGCCGGCCGGGATGATGGCCCACCAGTTGTCCGGGACGCGGATGTAGACAGCGGCGAAGCCCGCCCCCATGAAGAGGAACAGGAAGCCCGCGGACGCGCCGCTGCCGGTGAGTTCGGCGGAGGTGACCACCGCGGCGAGGCCCAGGAAGACGGAACCGGGGATGGCCGCCCACCAGTGCTCCCGGCGTCGGACGAAGACGGACAGGAACAGGACACCGGCGGCAGCGAACACCAGCGGCGCAACAATCGCCCCGCTGTTGAGCACGCCCACCCGGTCCAGCATCAGCAGGACACCCAGCATCATCAGGACGATGCCGGCGATAATGCTCGCGTTAGCCGATTTCACCGCCTGCCTCCCGGGTCATGGCAGGCGACAGTGTGCCGCTGCTGCCTTCAGGCTAGGCTCCGGCCGGAAGCAGCGGGTAGGGCACAAAGCCCCCCCGGCGGTACGTGCGCGAAGCCGGGCGCGCTACTTCAGGCTCAGCACCTCGTCGATGGGGCGGCCGTTGACGAACACCTGTGCACTGGTGGCTGCGGAGGCTGCCATGGCTGTGTATTCCAGCTGTGCCTTGGCGCGGGGGATGTCGCACACGCCGCCCAGCATGAACTGCCCGGTCAGCCAGATGGTGATGGTGCTGCCCGTCAGTTCACCGGCCACATACGTCAGGTTCGACTGGTACAGCGCGTTGACCAGGCCGGACAGTCCCACGTCGCGGCTCTTGTTGGCAAGGAGCGTTCCCACGCTGGGGCCCACCTGATCCGTGTACGTGACCGGTGCGGTGGTGGTGGCCACCAGGCTGTCGCCGCAGCCGATGAGGGGCCCGGACGTGCCGTTGTCGCCAACGGCCACGTAGTACACGGTCAGCGGTCCCGTTTGTTCTGGCAGGCCGGTGGGTTGCGGTTCCTCCGTCGCAGGCTGGCTGGCGGGGGCGGACGACGGCGGCGCGGCGGCGCTGGTGGTGGGCGCGGCCGAGGTGCTGGCCGGCGAAGTCGTGGTGGGCGCGGTGGTGGGGGTCGCCGTCGTGCTTGGAACCGTGGTGCCGGAAGCGCTCGCGGTGGGGGCTGGCGCGGCGGAACTGCCCGTGGGCGTCGGGGCGGGAGGGCCGGAGCAGCCTGTGAGCACTATCAGGCCGCTGAGCCCCAGAATGCCAAGAACCGGATGCCTGGGCCTGGTCATGATGCCCCCTTGAATGTGGGCCCGCGGAGTGCGGGACCCACATTCAAGCTACGCCGGAGGGTTACTCCACAACAGGGACTAAAGTCCGGCGGCACACACTACTACGGGTGCACCAGCACCTTCACCGCCGTGTCCTTGTGGTTGATGAGGGTGTCGAAGCCCTGCTCCACCAGGTCCTCCAGGGCGATCCGGCCGGTAATGAACGGCTTGAGATCCACCTTGCCCTCCTGCACCATCCTGATGACGGCCGGGTGGTCCCGGACGTACGCGATGGTGCCGCGCAGGTCGATTTCCTTGAGCACCAGCTTCTGCATGTCGATGGTGGCGGGTGCACCCCAGATGGACACATTCACCACCACCGCGCCGGGCCGGACTGCGTCGAGCATGGTGTCCAGCACCGCGTTCACACCCGCGCATTCGAACGCGACATCAGCCCCGGCGCCGCCGGTGAGCTCCCGCACCCGGGCCGGTACGTCCTCCTTGCTGGGGTCCAGCACATGGTCCGCCACCCCGCTGGAAGTGGCTTTCTCCTTGCGGGCCTGGGTGAGCTCGCTGATGATCGTGGTCACCCCCATGCCTTTGAGGACCGCCGCCGCGAGCAGACCGATGGGACCGGAGCCACCCACCAGGGCAACGTCGCCTTCCTTCACGCCGCTGCGCGCCACCGCATGGTGGGCCACGGACAGCGGCTCGATCAGCGCCGCCTCATCCAGCGGAATGCTCCCGATGGGGTGCACCCAGCGCTGGTCCACCACGATCTTCTCGCTCAGCCCTCCCCCGCCGCCGGACAGCCCGATGAAACCCATCTGCCGGCACAAGTGGTAGCTGCCCGCCTGGCACATGTCGCAGTCGCTGTCCACGAAGTAGGGTTCGACGACGACGTTGTCACCCACTGCCAGCCCGTCCACGCCTTCGCCCACTTCGGACACAGTCCCGGAGAATTCGTGCCCCAGGGTCACCGGGGATTCCTCGTGGGACAGCGGGTGCGGGTGGCCCGGCGCCGGGCAGAAGATGGGCCCTTCCAGGTACTCGTGCAGGTCGGTTCCGCAGATGCCGCACCACGCGACGTCGATCTTCACCGCCCCTGCCCTCAGCTCCGGCTCCGGGACGTCCTCGATGCGGATGTCCCTGCGGGCGTGGAAACGTGCTGCCTTCATGATTCCTCCATGCTGTGAACGCGAACTAGCGGGTGTGGTGGCTGGGCTGCAGTTCGTAGACGGGGGTGTCCAGCCCTTCCATCCGGGCCTTCAGCTGCAGCGCCAGGTAGGCGGAGTAGTGCCGGCTCTGGTGCAGGTTGCCGCCGTGGATCCAGAGCTGCGGCACGTTGGTGGGCTTCCACATATTGCGCAGCTCCCCCTCCCACGGACCAGGGTCTTTTGGCGTGTCTGAGCCGTATCCCCAGCATTTCCCTACCTGGTCCGCGATCTCGGGCGAGACCAGGTCCGCGAGCCAGCCGTTCATGGAGCCGTAGCCGGTGGCGTAGACAATCAGGTCCGCCTCCAGCTCGGTGCCGTCGTCCATCACCACCGCGTTGCCGGTGATCTTGGTGACCTGCCCGGTCTTCAGCTTCACCCTGCCATCGATGATCAGCTGGGAGGCGCCGACGTCAATGTAGTAGCCGGAGCCGCGCCGCAGGTACTTCACGAACAGGCCGGACCCGTCCACACCGAAGTCCAGGCCGAACCCGGCGGCCTCCAGCTGCGAGTAGAACTCCGCGTCCCGGGATGCCATCTCCTGGTACACGGGCACCTGCGCCTCCGGCAGGATGCGCATGGGCAGCGAGGCGAACAGCAGGTCGGCCTTCTCGGTAGTCACCCCTGCCGCGAGCGCCCGCTCCGAGTACAAGTCCCCCAGGGCAAGGTCCATCAGGGACTCGCTGCGGGCGATGTGCGTAGAGGAGCGCTGCACCATGGTGACGTCGGCGCCATGCTCCCAGAGGTCGGCGCAGATATCGTGGGCCGAGTTGTTGGAGCCGATCACCACGGCTTTCTTGCCGGTCCAGTCCCCGCCGCCGGAGTGCTGGGAGGAGTGGCGCTGCTCGCCCAGGAAGCTCTCGGCGCCGTCGAACGTGGGGATGTTCGGGTAACCGGACACGCCCAAGGCGAAGATCAGCTGCTTCGGTCGGAGCGTCACAGGTTCGCCATTGCGAAGGACGCTGACCTCCCATTCCTGCGTGCCGTCGTCGTACGCTGCGCCTACGCACTCGGTGCCGGACCAGTAGTTCAGCTCCATGATGCGGGTGTAGTGCTCCAGCCAGTCGCCGATCTTGTCCTTGGCGGCGAAGACGGGCCAGTCGTCCGGGAACTTCAGGTACGGCAGATGGTCGTACCAGACGGGGTCGTGCAGGTGCAGCGACTTGTAGCGGTTGCGCCAGGAGTCGCCGGGGTTTTGGTTCTTTTCGATGATGATGGTGGGCACGCCCAGTCGCTTCAGCCGGGCAGCGAGGCCGATCCCGCCCTGGCCGCCGCCGATGATCACGCAGTAAGGCTGCTCCTCGTAGCCGAGCCTGGCTTCCCGCTCTTCCTTGAGTTCCTTCCAGGACCGGCGGCCGCGGACAATCTCGTGGGCCACGCCCTGCTCACGGCGCGGACCCTTCTTTTCCTCGAAGCCCTTGAGCTCCTGCATGGTGGTCAGCAGCGTCCAGCATTTGCCGTTCCGGAGCCGGAGGTGGCCGTAGCCACGGGCGTCACCGGTTTCGAACGTGATCCAGGCTTCCGCGGTGTCCGCGTCTCCGGTGGCGTCCTCGGCGAGCGCCCAGTTGGTGGGCTGCACGCGGTCCAGCGTGGATTCCAGCATGCGCCGGATGTCCGCTTTTCCTTCCAGGGTTTTGAGGTTCCAGGTGAAGGCCACGAAGTCCCGCCAGTAGCTGTCGTCCTCGAAGAGCCCAAGTGCTGCGTCCACGTCGCGCCGTTGCAGCGCCTCGTCCAGGCCGGCGAGCCAGGCCTTGGCGGCGGCGGTGGGTGTTTCGGTCATCTCCACTCCTTTGTGTTGGTGCTTGGCCGCCCTGTCCCGCCGGGGTGCCTGCGATATGCTGAGGCGGGCGTGAGCTGCATCACTAGTGGAACGCGGCGGGGGTAACAGGTGCGTTACACGCCCACCGGACTGGCAAGGACGCCGGCGGCGAGGAGGACACGGTGGACTACGGTCAGAGGTTTTCGGACCCGGCACGGTATGCGCGGAGGCTGCGGCGCGCGCATGAGCTGGTCATCTCCGGTGTGCCGCGCCCCGAGATCCCGTCCAGCCTGGTGGACTCCTGGCACCGGTCCATGGCCCTGGGCATCAGCCCGGACCAGCACAGCCCGCGGCACCTGCACGATGTGTCCGAGGTGCTGGAACTGCGGCGCGGGCACCGGCTGCAGCGGGTGATGCCGGCGCTGCACGAGCTCCTGGCGGACGACTCGCGGGACGGGCGCCACCTGCTGGTCCTCACCGACGCCGGCGGCGAAATTCTGTGGCGGGTGGGCAGCCCCGCGGTCCTGCGCCGGGCCGACACGCTGGAGTTCTCCGAAGGCGCGGACTGGTCCGAGGCGGGCATCGGGACCAACGCCATCAGCGAGGCCCTGGTAACCGGCGGTGCCGTGCAGCTGTTTTCCGCCGAGCACCTAGTGCGCACCCACCACGAGTGGGCCTGCACCGCCGCGCCCATCACGGACCCTGCCACCGGCGAGGTGCTGGGCGTCCTGGATGTCTCCGGCCCCCTGGACACGATCAGCGCTGACACGCTGCGGATGGTGCGGTGCGCCGTCCGCGTGGCGGAGGCCATGTTGGAGACGTCCGACGGCGGCGCCTCCCTGGGTGCGGCGGCTCCCGTCCGCGCCCGGCGGCCAGCGCCGACTGGCCGACCCGCCGCCGTCGTGGCATCCCTTGAACTGCTGGGTGACAAGGCTGCGGCGGTGTTCGACGATGGCAGCCGAACCGCCCTCACGCTCCGCCGGGCCGAAATCCTGGCACTGCTGGACTCCCGGTCGCAGGGCTGGTCCGCGGAGGAACTGGCGTACGAACTGCACGGCGACTCGGGAACGCCGCAGGCCATCCGGACCGAAATGTTCCGGGTGCGGTCACTGCTGGGCGGCGCCGTGGAGTCCAACCCCTACCGGCTGGCCCCGGGGTTAGCCGGGCGCTCCGACTCGGGGCGGGTGCTGCGGCTGCTGCGTGGTGGCCGGGTGGCCGAAGCGCTGGAGGCGTACCGCGCTCCCCTGCTCAGCCGGTCCGGCGCCCTGGCTGTGCAGCTGCTGCGGGACCAGCTGGACCTAGCCGTGGGATCGGCCGTGCGGGCCAGCGGGGACGCCTCCTTGCTGATGCGGTGGCTTTCCACGGACATGGGCGCCACGGATTCGCGGGCAGTGGAGGCCCTAGGCCGGCTGGTGGGCCACAGCGATGCCCGATACCTGGCCTTCCGGGCGGCCGCCGGCGCGTGAACCCCGGCTCTTCACCACACCGAATCGCCGCGCAGCACCACGTCACTGCCGCCGTCCACATACACCACCTGCCCGCAGAGGTGGGTGTTTTCGGGACTGTTGAGCCAGGCCAGCAGGCGGGCCACCACAATCGGTTCGGCGATGCCGTTCAGCGGCATGGGGACCATCTTGAGCAGCGACTCCCGCTCCTGTTCCGTATCGATCAGGTCCGCCGTCATGGGAGTTTCGATGATGCCGGGCGAGACGGCGTTCAGTGGGATGCCGGCACCGGCCCAGGCGGGCGTGGCAGCCTGCCGGCGGACCCAGCGGGAGAGTGCCAGTTTGGTGGACGCGTAGATGAGCCCGCCGGTGACGGCCGGTTCCTTCGCCAGGACCTCGGCGCGGGCCAGGGCTGCCGGTTCGTCGCCGGCGGCCAGCAGCGCCACGAGCTCGTCGTCGCTGGCCATGAGGGCAGCCATCGAGGAGACCAACAGGGCCCGCGGCGCGTCCGAGCCGGCCAGCAGCGGGCGGAGTCCGTCCAGTGTTGCCAGGGTGCCGAAGAAGTTCACTGCAACCGTCGCGGGGGCCGGCAAGGCGAGCCCGGCCACCGCGTAGACAGCGTCGATGCTGCCGCCGCTGGCGTCCCGCACCGCATCCACCATTGCGGAACGGCCGCCTGCCGTGGACAGGTCCGCCACGGCGTCGGCGTCATGGAGGTCAACGCCGATGACGCGCTCACCGCGTTCCTCGAGCAGTTCCTTCGTGGCCTTCCCGATGCCGGATGCGGCGCCGGTGATGACTGAAGTGCGGGGCATGGCGGCTTCCTTAGGCAGGCCGGATGGGGGTCGGCATCCACTCTTCCCGGCTGCCGGCGGCGGGGCCAGAGTCCAAGGACCCTGCGCAGCTCTTCCGGCCCCGGGACAGCAATCGACTGATCTTGTCACGCAGTTAACCCGCCATTCACATCCCCCACGGAACCTGTCCAACCGGCCTCCCTAGGTTCGAAAGCATGGACAATATTTCCCGCAGAACCCTGATCTCCGCCGGCCTGGGCGCAGGCATCGTCGCCGCCCTGCCGAGTGCCGCCGTCGCGGTTTCCACCGCTGACGACGCCGGCCTCCGCACCAACCCCTTCCTGCTCGGCATCGCGTCGGGCGAGCCGTGGCCGGACGGCTTCGTGCTCTGGACCCGCCTTGCGCTGAACCCGGTGGCCGAGGACGGCCTGGGCGGCATGCCCGCCCGCAACGTTGCGGTGCAGTGGGAAGTGGCGGAGGACGAAGGCATGCGCCGGGTAGTAGCCCGCGGCGTCGAGCACGCCCGGATCGAGACCGCGCACTCGGTGCACGTGGAGCTGCGCGGCCTCAAAGCCGGCCGCGAATACTTCTACCGGTTCCGTACCGGCCGGCACCTGAGCCCCGTGGGCCGCACGCTCACCACCCCCGCGCTGCACGAGACGCCCGCCGCGCTGGCCATGGCGTTCGCCAGTTGCGCGCAGTACGAGCACGGCTACTTCACCGCGTACAGGCGGCTCGCCGAGGACCACCCGGACCTGGTGCTGCACCTGGGCGACTACCTCTACGAGTACAAGAAGGGCAGCTACGTGATCGGCGGCGGCAACCCGCGCGACCACGAGGGCCCCGAGACCGTCGCCCTGGAAACGTACCGGCAGCGCCACGCGCAGTACAAGGCCGACGCCGACCTGCAGGCCGCGCACGCCATCGCACCGTGGGCGGTGGTCTGGGATGACCACGAAGTGGACAACAACTGGGCCGACGAAGTGCCGGAGAACAGCGACGCCGGCCAGCTCAACGACACCACCGAACACTTCCGCCAGCGCCGCGCGGCCGCGTTCCAGGCGTACTACGAGAACATGCCGCTGCGTCCGTCCTCCCTGCCGGCCGGGCCGGACATGAAGATCTACCGGAAGATCCAGTGGGGCCAGCTGGCCAACTTCCACATGATGGACACCCGCCAGTACCGTGACGACCAGCTGGCCGGCGACGGCTGGAAGAAGAACGTGGCGGAGCGCCTGGCGGAGGACCGCACCATCACCGGCGCCGAGCAGGAGAAGTGGCTGCTGGACGGCTTCAGGAACTCCACCCAGCGGTGGGACGTCCTGGGCCAGCAGGTCTTCTTCGCCGAGCGGGACCGGGCCCAGGCCCTGGACGTGGACGATGTCTCGATGGACGGCTGGGACGGGTACGTGTCATCCCGGCGCCGCATCACCCAGGGCTGGGTGGACGCGAACGTCCGCAACGCCGTGGTCCTCACCGGCGACGTGCACCGCAATTGGGCCAACGACGTCAAGGTGGACTACAAGGACCCGGCCTCCCCCGTGGTCGGCTCCGAGCTGGTGTGCACGTCCATCACCTCAACCGGCGACGGCACCGGCTCCACCACCGATCCCGTGATGGCGTGGAACCCGCACCTTAAGTTCTACAACGACAACCGCGGCTACGTGAACACCCGTATCACCAAGGACTCCATGACCGCGGACTTCCGGGTCCTGGACCACGTCACGACGCCGGGCGCACCGGTTTCCACGAAAGCCTCCTTCGAGATCCGCGACGGCGTCCCGGGGCTGCAGGCGCGCGGCTGACCGTCTGTGCGGCGCGTTTGCGTGACTTTTGAGCCGCCTGCCGGCCGAAATCCCCGATTCTGTGGGGTTCCGGTTCCGGTGCTGGCAGTTGGTTACGCAAACGCGTCGAGCGGGGCCTTGGCAACGGCCTGTTCGGCCCGTCTGGCCAACCGGCGGGCGATGGCCGCGCACACGATCAGCTGCATGGCGTGGTAAATGATGACCGGCAGGATCACCACACCGGCAAGTGGCCCCTGGAACAGGATGGCCGAGAGTGGCAGCCCGCTGGCCAGGCTCTTCTGCGAACCGCAGAAGAGGACTGCTGTGGCATCAGCACGTCCGAAGCCCAACCTGCGTGCCGTCAAAGATGTCGCGAAGAGCATGAGCGCCAACAGTGCTGCACAGATCCCCGCCGCCACGGCCAGCTGGGCAGGCGGAATCTGCTGCCACAGACCACCGGCCACAGCCGCCCCGAAGGCTCCATACACCACCAGGAGGATGGCGCTGCGGTCTACCACCTTCAGCGTTTTAGCCCGGCGGACGGTCCACCGCGCCAACGGTTTATGAAGCAGCTGCCCCGCCACGAACGGCGCAATGATTTGCAGCGCGATCTTGAACACCGCGTCCGCATGCAGGCCGCCGAAGGAACCCAATACCAAGGCAGCCAGGAGTGGTGTGGCCACCACCCCCAAAAGGTTGGAGATCGAGGCGGCACACACGGCCAACGCCGTATTTCCCCCGGCGATGCCGGTGAAGGTGGTGGCGGTCTGCACCGCCGTGGGGAGCATGGTCAAAAACAGCAGCCCGGCTATGAGTTCGCGCGAAAGAAGCCACGAGGAACCGGCAGCCACGCCGAGTCCAAGCAGCGGAAAGGCGGCAAAGGAAAACGCGACAATGACGAGGTGCGGCCGCCAGGCCTTCACTCCCTGGAGCGCAGCCGACGGCGGTAGCCTCAACCCGCTGATGAAGAATTGCAAACCAACGGCGATCCCGGCAGCGGTGGAGAGCACCGGGCCCACCCAGCCGTGGGGCGGCCACAGCGCGGCTGCTGCAAGAGTGGCCAGAAGCAGCAGCACAAAGGGATCAGCCCATCCGAATCTTCGGCGCACCGAACCGGAACGTGCCCGTATTTTTCCCATCGAACAGTCATCCTTACGTCGGCAGCAAGGATAAGAATACTGTAGACATTTTTACGAAACGGCTCCTTGTGTAAACCCTACGTAAACTCAGCGCCGAACAAGCGGCCGGAAAAATGTAGACAGTAGTCTTGATGCATGATCCAGCAAGAGAGCCTCGTTTCACTGGCCGCCAGGGAGATCCGACAGCTGATTGTCAGTGGCGAACTGGTGCCCGGCGACAAGCTGAACGAACCTCCCCTCGCCGAAAAGCTGGGCATTTCCCGTCCTCCACTGCGTGAAGCCCTGCGGACCCTCGAAAGCGAGGGCCTGCTTGAGCAGTCGCCGAGGCGCGGATACCGCGTGGTGTCCATGACGGACACCGACATTGACGAGATCTACTCGCTCCGGCGCGCACTGGAGATGTTCGCCCTGGACCGCCTCCTGGCCCGGGAGGACCCTGGCGCATACTCATCGCTTGACCCGATCATGAAGGCCATGCGGGCAGCAGCAAGGCGCGGCGACCGGCCCGCTGTGGTCCAGGCAAACATCGACTTCCATACCGCACTGGTTGATGCGGCCGGCCACCGCAGGCTCAGCGACACCTACCGCTCCCTCATGGTGCAGATGCAGGTCTCCATGGCGGCCAATGTGCTGAACGAGGAACGGTCCAAGGGCGACCTGTCCAAGGGGTGCGACAGGCACGCCGAGCTGCTGGAGTGCCTCCGCTCGGGGGACGCAGACCGGATCCGGCGCGAGTTCGAGGAGCACGGCGAGCGCGACTACCTCGCACGGCAGGGCTCGGCGGCCAAGAAGGCGGCCGGGGAATGAGCGGCTCACTGCTTGCACAACTGAACTCCGGAATCGCGGACGCGACGGCCATCGCCGAGGCTGTCCGCACCGGCAGGACATCCGCCGTCGCTGTCCTCGCCGAAGCCCGCGTCCGTGCCGGCTCCGGGCAGGGCAAGGACCTCAACGCCTTCATCAGCGAAGACTGGGATGGCGCCGAACGGGCCGCTGCAGCCCTCGATGCCCGCCGGGCCGCGGGCGGGACACTGGGCGCGCTGGCCGGGATCCCGTTCAGCGTCAAGGACGTAATTGCGGTGGCAGGGCTTCCCGTCACGGCCGCCAGCAAGGCTTTCGCCACCACCAGGGCAAACACCACCGCCCCCGCGGTTCAGCGGCTCCTGGACGCTGACGCCATCCTGGTGGGCAAGACCAACTGCCCCGAATTCGCCTTCGGCATGACCTGTGAGAGCCCGCTGCTGGGCAGGACGGGCAATCCGCGCTATCCGGACGCCACCCCCGGCGGATCCAGCGGCGGTGAGGCCGCCTCGGTCGCGGCAGGCATCTCTGCGCTGGGCGTAGGAACAGACTTCGGCGGGTCACTTAGGTGGCCCGCGCAGTGCGTGGGCATCGCTGCCCTGCGGCCCGGAATCGGTGCGATCCCCGGCGAGGGGCAGGTACCGGGCCTTGATGGCAACTTCGGGGACGACGGCGTGCTCCCGGCCGTGAGCCCCGGCATGCAGGGGTCCTTCCAGACGGTGGGCCCGCTGGCCCGTTCCGTCCGTGACCTCCGGGCGGCGTACACCGTGATGGCCGGTGCGCCTGCGGAGCCGCTGCCCACGCTGCAGGAGCCCATCCGGGTTGCGTGGAGCGATGGCCGGGTGTTCGGCCCGGTCCGCACGGAGGTCACCGAGGTCATGGCGCGGCTGGCTGCTGCCATCGCCGCGGCGGGCCATCTGGCCACGGAACAGCCGGATCTTTTTGCCGACTGCCTGCCCACCTACAACCGGCTGCGCGAACTGGACCCCATGGTGGACCACGCCGCCGCGGTTGCCGGCAGGGAGGATGCCATTACCGGCGCCAACCTGCAGACCATCAAAAAATCGCTGGCAGCGTCGCCCGGGGAAACCGCCCGGGCACGCCTGGCTGCGGACGCAGCCCGCGCCGGCGCCATCAGGCAGCTCGAGTCCGTTGACATCGCCCTGCTTCCCGTAGCCGGCGGTCCCGCCGCCCGGGTGGACGGCACGCTGGATGTCGACGGCGAGCAGCTGCAGGGATGGGAGATCATGGGCCCGTGCCGGGCGGTGACACTCACGGGATGCCCCGTGGTGTCGCTTCCGGTGGGGCTGTCCGCCGAGGGCCTTCCACTGTCGGTGCAGGTGGTGGCCCCTCCGGGCGGGGAGCTGGCTGCCCTCGCGTTTGCCGAGCTCCTGGAGCAATTGGCGGCAGACCCCGGCTGAAACCGGCGCCGCACAGGGGCCCATCCTGTAGCCCCGCTTCGTCAAAGTGTCTACAGAATTCATAATTAACGTTCCGGAAATGAAGCAGGCGATTCCCGGACACACGGAACCCATAGCGTCATCCGTGTCAGCACATCACTGGCACATGGATCACCGAAAGTGGGAAGCCCGCATGTTTTCACGCACCAGCAAAGCCGCCGTAGTAGCCGCCCTGGCAGCGCTGACCCTCGCTGCCAGTGGCTGCGCAGCAACCAGCAACGCATCCGCCGAGTCCGCGCCAAAGGAAAAGTTCACCATCGCCACGAGCGGAACGTTCCGGCCCATCACCTTCTCTGAAGCCGGCAAGCTCACCGGCTTCGACATTGAAGTGGGCACCCTGATTGCGGAGAAGCTCGGCATGGAGCCGGAATTTGTGGAAGGCCAGCTGACCGGGCTGCTCCCGGGCCTGAACAGCGGCAAGTTCGACGCCGTCATGTCCGGCTTGACCATGACGGACGCGCGCAAGCAGTCCATCACTTTCTCCACGCCCTACCTGGCGGACGGCGCCGTGGCGGTGGTGAAGAAGGACAACACGAAGGTGGAGCAGCTCAGCAAGCTGGACGGCATGGTGGTGGGAGCCATCGGCGGTTCCGGAACGGAATCGGACGTCAAGGGCATCGGCGGGTTTACCGAACTGAAGGCCTACCCCGGCGCCCCCGAAGGATTCGCAGACGTAGCCGCCGGCCGGATCGAGGTCTTCGCAACCGGGAGGATCGCCGCAGAGAACTTCATGAAGAACTCCCCCCTGGCGTCGGAACTGAAAATTGTGGGCGACGTCTACGGCACCAAGCCCGCCGGCGTCGGACTGCCGAAGGACGACACCGAAATGAAGCCCAAGGTGGACAAGATCATCGAGGAGCTCAAGGCCGACGGCACCCTCGAAGAACTGAACCAGAAGTGGTTCGGATTCACGGTCGAGATCCCCTCCGCCTGATCACCCATGAACACCTATGAGCCCGGCTCTGTAGCAGCCGAATACTTTCCGATCTTCGTGGCCGGGGCGTTGACCACGCTGGGAATCGTTGCCGCAGCGATCGTCTGCGCCACCGTCCTGGGCTACGTCATCGCCACCCTGAGGCTCTCCCGGGTCCGTGCACTGCGGATCTTTGCGGCCGCCTACGTATGGTTCTTCCGCGGCCTGCCGCTCATGCTGTCCCTGTTCTTCTTCTATTACACGAAGCCGTTCGGGCTGACCATGGATGCGTTCACGGCGGGGTTGATCGCCATGAGCCTCAACTCGGCGTCGTTCTTTTCCGAGATCATCAGGGCCGGGCTCAAATCGGTGAACGCGGGCCACCTGGAGGCGGCCGACTCTGTGGGCATGAACCCCCTGCAGAAATTCGTCCGGGTCACGGCGCCGGAAGGCATCCGGCTCATGACTCCCCCGTACATCAACAACTGCATCATCATGCTGAAGGAGTCGGCACAGATCTCCGTGATCACCGTGCCGGACCTGATGCTGCAGGGCCAGAAGGCATACAACTCCACCTACAACGTCATGGAAACCCTGGGCGTCGTGGCGGCCATGTACCTGGTCATGACCAGCCTCCTGATGGTCCTGCAACTCATCATCGAAAAGAAAATGGGCCGCAAGATGGGCACCACCAAGCAACTCCGTGAAGCTGTAGGGAGCATGGCATGATCGGCATCACCGGATTGACCAAGAGCTACAACTCGCGCCAGGTCCTGAAAGACGTGGACCTGCGGATCCTGCCCGGCGAGGTGGTAGCCATCATCGGCCCCAGCGGAGCAGGGAAAAGCACCCTGCTGCGGTGCATCAACATGCTGGAGGTGCCCGACGCCGGCCGGATCCACGTGGACGGCCGCCAGGTGTTCTACACACCCAACGGGCGGGGCAAGCTGGGCGTGCTGGACCAGTTCCGGCTGACCTGGCTCCGGCGGGAAATCGCCATGGTGTTCCAGCAGTTCAACCTCTGGCCGCACCGCACGGTCCTGGACAACCTCTTGGAGGGCCCGGTGATCGCCAAAGGGCAGAAACGGGCCGACGCCGTTCCCCGGGCCATGGAAAAGCTGCGGTCCGTTGGCCTGGAGGACAAGGCGGACGCCTACCCGGCGGACCTGTCCGGCGGGCAGCAGCAGCGGGTTGCCATCTGCCGGGCGCTGATGATGGACCCCAAGGCCATCCTGTTCGACGAGCCCACATCCGCCCTGGACCCGGAGCTGGTGAATGAGGTGCTGGACATCATGGCGAAACTGGCCAGGACCGGCATGACCATGGTGATCGTGACCCACGAGATGAAGTTCGCCCGCGAGGTCGCCGACCGCGTGATCTTCATGGAACACGGAGGCATTGTGGCGGAAGGGCCGCCGGACGAAGTGTTCCAGCACCCCCGCCTGCGCGTGTACGCCTCGCACCTGAGCCACTGAATGGCCAGGCACCCCCTGGTCCTGGCCGAGCCGGGTCCGGACCTGCGTCCGTCCCTGGCCTGCGCTCTTTTGCCGGGCGTCCGGATACCAGGGCAGCTGATCGGCATTGGCGAAAATTACTGGCCCTCGCCTGGGCCGGAAGCTCCCTTCTCCCCCGGGCCCGCCGGAGGCACAGCCCCGGACCGGCGGGCACCGGGACGCATCCCCCTGGTCTTCGGCAAGTTCGCGGGCAGCCTGGCCACGGACGGTGCCCCGATCATCCTTGACCCGGCACTGGCCGGTCAGGTGGTCTGCGAAGGCGAGCTCGCCGTCGTCATCGGAGGCCTCCTCAAAGACGCGGGAAGCGTCGAGGAGGCACTGTGGGCGGTGGCTGGTGTGACGGTGGCCAATGACGTGTCGGCCCGGGACCTCCAGGCTGAGGACGTGCAGTCCACGCGGGGGAAAAGCCTGGACACGTTCTGCCCCCTCGGCCCTGACCTGGTGACGCTGGACGAGATTCCGGGCCTGCAGTCACTCCGCATCAGGACCACGGTGAACGGCAAACAGGTCCAGGACTCGTCCACGGCAAACATGGTCTTCAGCGTGGCGGAACTCCTCATGTTCTGTTCCCGCTTCATGACGCTTTACCCCGGCGATGTGCTCCTCACCGGCACACCGTGGGCAGCCGACGAGTCCGTCCTGGAGCTCAGCCCGGGAGACACCGTCTCGGTGGAAATTGCGGGCGTGGGAACACTGCGGAACCCTGTCATGTCCGCAGCTGCGGCCCTGGTGTGAGCGGCGGTGCGGGCCTGATCCTGAGCAGCTACGCGGCAGCGCCCGCCCTGGACGGATGGGACCCTGAGGCTGAGGCGGCATTCCTGCACGCGGCAGCCAGGCTGCCCGGCGTGTCCGGGCTTGAGATTCCGTTCTACCCCACGGGCCAGTTGCATAAGTACGACGGCGACTGGTTCCTTGAGCAGGTACGGCACCTTCCCGACCATCTGGCATTTGTGGTGACCACCATTCCGGACACGATGTCCCGGCTGGATGGCTCAGCCGACTTCGGGCTTGCGTCCCTGACTGCGGCCGGCAGGCAGGCCGCCGTGGCGCGTGCCGCCACAGCCGCAGGGGCCGTGCGGGCGCTCAACGCCAAACTGGGCCGCCCGGCCGTCCTTGCGGTGCATCTGTTCAGCGCGCCGCGCCCTGTTCCCCACGGTGTGCCTCCCGGCGTCGCGGGCATCGGCCCGCTGGCTGCCTCGCTGGAGCAGCTGGCGGGGTTCGGCTGGGATGGTGCACGGGCCGTGCTGGAGCACTGTGACGCGGCAACACCTGGCCAAACTCCGGTTAAGGGCTTCCTGACGCTGGAGGAGGAACTGGAGGCAGTCACCGCCTCCGGAACTGGAACGGGAGTGGCGGTCAACTGGGGGCGCTCAGCCATTGAAGGCCGCGACGGAGTTGCCGCCTTTCGCCACATCCGTGCGTGCCTGGACTCGGAGTTGCTGGCCGGGGTTGTCCTGTCCGGATGCGCCCCGGTAGCCACCCGTTTCGGCGAAGCATGGGATGACTGCCACGTGCCGCCCGCACCCGTGGAGCCGGCGTCGTTGCTGACTCCTGCGGCGATCCGATCGGTGAGCGCCGCGCTGGATTCCGCTTCCGGTGGCCCGAAGAGTGAGGTTTACCGCGGGCTGAAAGTGTCCGCGCCGCGGGGTTCCTCAGTGGCCCGGCGGGTAGCGCTGCTGGCTGGTTCGATCGATGTGGCTCGGGCCGCCGGTTTCTGACAACCCGGCGGGTTGCCAGCGCAGATTAGGCAACCCGGACGACGACGGTGCCTCCCGCGTTGCTGGGCCGCGGAGTGCGCTTACCTGCAGGCGTAGTCGTAGTCGAGTCCGGCCGACACGTATTGGGTCACGGTGACCGGGCTGCCGGGGGTCAGGCCGGGGAGTGAGCAGTTGGATTTCGCTCCCCGCAGGGTCTTGGCACCTGCCAGCCAACTGGGCACGCCGGCCAGGGCGCTGCCGGCCGGTACCGTCCCGGCGATGGTCCCCCACTGGCTGCCGGTGGAGTAGATCCCGGCACCGGCTGGCTTGCCGTCTGAGTCCGTTTTGCCGGCGGTAATTCCTTTGAAGTAGGTGGCCATCCCTTCAAGGGTGGCGCGGTTCAGGGCCGTGGCGTTTGAGGTGCCGGTCTGCCAGCTGTTGCCGGTCTCCACATCCAGCCACCAGAAGTAGGTGCCGGGGTTCGTGATGCCGCGGATGGTGGCGTCGTCATAGGCCTTGGCGTAGCCGTACATGTAGGAGCAGGGCAGGTCCACCGGCCCTGGTGCCCCGCCGCCGGAACCGCAGGTTCCATACGAGTTGGAGACGCTGACGTTGGCGTAGGTGTTGGACGACGGCCACCAGGAGCCCGAGTGCCCGGGGTTGGCAGTGTTCACGTACAGGGCAACCTTGGGCTGGCTGGTTCCCCCGGTTGAGGATTTGCCCGCCCAACTAAGCTGCTCGGCCAGGCAGGGATTCGTGTTGTTGGCCAGCCCGCCGGTCACCCCGACGATCGCGAACGCCGGCGCGGCCGGGAGGGTTTTGCCGCATTGGGGCCAGGACACGTCGTTGCCCACCGGGTCGGCTGTTCCCGCGAGCGGCGCTGCGGCAGCAGGGCCCGTTCCGGCGGCCAACAGCCCCAGAAGTAGCAGCAACACACCTGTCAGCTTCTTTGTCATAGGGGATATCTTGCGCCCGCGCAGGCAGGCTGGGTAGGGGAAGCAGCCCCTCACTTAGGCGACGCGTACGACGACGGTGCCTCCCGCCGTCGTACGCGTCGCCTTGGTGCCGCCCCGGACAGCCGGCGGCAGCGGGTCATTGTGCGGGGTGTGGTGCGGGGATACGATGCTCGCGGGGAGAGGCCTGGTCTCGCGACGAGTAGGGGGGCCATCCCGTGACCGACTTCTTCACCATGCAACCCGGGGAGACAGCCGCTCCCCTGCCGCCCGGGCCCGTCCTGTGTACCGGGACCGCGGCCATGCGGCGCATCCACCGCTTCTTCCTGTGGGCATACGGCGAGGCGCCCGGCCTGGTCCGCTCCGTGACGGCGGGCGATACCGGGCGGGCCGCGTACGTCGGGGAGGTGCTGGGTAACTTCGACATGGTCCTTCACGTGCACCACGAGGGCGAGGACCTCCTGATGTACCCGCCGCTGGAGGAGCGCGCCCCCGGCTGTGTCCTGCACATCGCGCAGATGCTGGAGCACCACCGGCAGGTGACGCAGCGGCTGGAACGGATTGCGCCGGCGCGGCTGCGCTGGATGCGGACAGCGGACGTATCAGACGCGTCGGAACTCGCCGCGCTCTACGAGGACCTGAAGGCCGTGCTGGACGTGCACCTGCGCCGCGAGGTCACGGAGGTCATGCCGGTGGTGGACCGGGTGATGACCGAGAAGGAAGCCGCTGCGGTGGGGCAGCACGGGATCGACAGGTTCGACAAGAAATTCATGGTCTCTTACCTGGGCATGGTGCTGGCCACGAACCCTCCGGCGGACCGGATTGAGCTGTTCAAGGAGATCCCGGCACCGGTCCGGCTGGCGTACAAGCTGGTGGGCCGCCGGATGTACCGGAAGCAGTACGCCACGCTGTTCCCGGGCAGGCCCGTTCCGGAGACGCTGTAGGGACGCGGATGGACCGGCGCGGGGCCGCGGTGGTGGCGGTCAAGGCAGTGCACACGCTGGCGTGGTTCTCCATCGAATCCTGCGTGGTCTACGTGCTCATTGCAGGGCTCGCGGGGCGGACCGACCGTCGGGTTGGAGTGGCGGCCGCGGTAGTAGCCGGCGAGTCCCTGGTGTTCGCGGCCAACGGGTTCAGGTGCCCGCTCACCGGCCTCGCCGAACGCTACGGCGCTGAAAGCGGGTCCGTCACGGACATCTACCTGCCCCGATGGTTCGCCCGCAATTTGCCCGCCATCCACGTCCCGCTCCTGGTGCTGATGGTCTGCCTCCACGCCCGGAACCTCCGCCGCCGGCCACTGCGCACCCGCTGACCTCCCACCTGTTCCGGCCCCATTGCGCGGTTCCGGTGCGGGCGTACAGTTCTTGCATGGAACCGATTCGGGTCATCCTGTTGCCCGGCGCAGTGCTGCCCGCGGGCCTGGCCTATGCCCGCCTGATCGAAGCGCTGGGGCCGGACGTGAGTGCCGTCGCCAAGGAACTTGAGCTGTACCGGGAGGCCGCGCCGCCCGCTGACTGGACCCTGGACACTGAGGTGGAAGGCGTCCTGCGGGAAGCAGATGCGCGGGGTTGGCAGACCTTCCACCTGTTGGGCTACTCGGGCGGCGGTGCGGTGGCGCTGGCGTTCGCCGCTCAGCATCCGGAGCGGCTGCAGAGCCTTGCCGTGCTGGAGCCGGCCTGGGCGGGAAACTGGGACTGGAGCCACGCCTACACGGAACACCGCCGCCTGTACGACGAACTTGAGGCGCTTCCGCCGGACGAGTTCATGGCCGAATTCATGCGGCTCCAGGTGAGGGACGACGTCGTCCTGCCGCCACCGGAGGCCGGTCCCCCGCCGCCGTGGATGGCCAAGCGGCCCGCCGGGATCCGTGCTTTCCTGCGTACCTTCAGTGACTATGACCTGGACCGGTCACGGCTCGCCGCCTTCAGCAAGCCCGTTTACTACGCCGTGGGCGGCCTGAGCCATCCCGATGACCAGGGCGATGTGGCTGCCCGGCTGGCCAGGGTCTTCTTCCCGGACTTCCACCTTGAGGTATTTCCCCGGCGCCACCACTTCGACCCGCCGCACCGGATCGAACCCGAGCGGCTGGCGGAGTCGCTGCACCGGCACTGGGCTGTGGCGGAGGGCCGTCCCGCAGGGCATCACGAGGCTGTTCCCTCCGCTGCGTCCTGACCCGGGGCGTCCCCATCAGCTGCATCCTGGCTAACCGCGTCCTGCCCTGCCCCGCATGATTGTGCGAGCCTCTCGAGCGGAGAGAACCCGGGTTTACCCGCCACAACCGAGCGCGCGTCCCCGGGAAAGCCACCACAACAGAGCGCGCGTCCCCGGGAAAGCCACCACAACAGAGCGCGCGTCCCCGGGGAAGCCGCCACAAGTGAGCGGGCGTCAGAGGGAGGCGCCGCCGCAGATCACGTAGTTCTGGCCGGTGATGGACTTGCCGTGCGGGCCCAGCAGGAACGCGGCCAGGGCGGCGACGTCCTCCGGGTCCACCAGGGCGCCGAGTGCGGGCAGCTTCACCGGGGTTGCGGCGCGGCCGGGGTCGTTCAGCATCGGGGTGTCGGTGGGTCCCGGGGAGAGGACGTTCACCGTGATCCCCCGCGGCGCCAGCTCCTGCGCCCACGTCCGGCCCAGCCCCATCAGGGCGGCCTTCGTTGCTGCGTAGTGGCTCTTGCCCGGCATCCCCGTGGAGGTGCGGCTGCCCAGCAGGACGATCCGGCCGCCGTCGGGCATGGACGGCACCAGCGCGTTGGCCAGTACCGACGCCGCCGCCACGTGGACGGTGAACATCCCCGCCAACGCGGCCGGGTCAAGGGAGCCGATATGGGCGGTCCGCTGGAACCCGGCGGCGTGCACCAGGGCGTGGGCCGGCCGCAGCCCGGCCACGGCGTCAGCCAGGGACTCGGGATCGGACAGGTCCGCCTGCAGCCACTCGAACTTCCCGTCCAGTGACGTCTCAGTGCGGCTCAGCCCGGTGACCGACCAGCCGTCGGCCAGCAGCCGCTTGGTGATGGCCTGCCCGATTCCCGAGCTGCACCCGGTCACCACTGCATGCAGCTCGCCACCGGCAGCCTGCCCGGCGCCCGCAGCCTGGCCGCCGGCACCACTCCCCTGCTCAATCATTGATGGAGCCGTCCTCCAGGCCACCCGGCGTCTGTGTGCCGTCGTACGCCCACTGCGGGTCCACCCGGACGAACTTGATGGCCTGCCGGAAGTACGTGTACGCGATGTTCAGCGCACCGTCCGGGCCCTGGTGGATGGACGGGTAGGAGTATTCGCGGTTGAGCCCGTCGCGGGAGTTGTTGGACAGGCAGTACCCGTCCCCCACGTCCAGGTTCCGGCGGATCGGCCACGAGCGGCCCGAGTCCTCGGAGACGGCCAGGGTCATCGGCGAGCGCGGCGTGCCCCAGAAGGCGCGCTTCACGCCGTCGTCCTCGGAAAAAGCCGAGGCGTCCGGCTCGGCCACCTGTCCCTGCTCCTCGGCCAGGCCGTCGTCGTCGATTTCGTCGTAGAGGGAGAGGCGCCGTTCGGTGCCCTCGCCCGAACGCGAGTGGTTGTAGACCAGGGCCAGGCGGCCGTCGGCCAAAGCAACAAACTGGATGGAGGAGTTGTTGTTGGGCAGCTCGGTGGGGACCGGTTCGCTCCACGTGGACCCGTCGTCGGTGGAGCGGGATTCGTAGATCGAGTCGGCCCAGCGGCTGCGGAACAGGGCCAGCAGGGTGCCGTCGGCTACGGGCTGGATGTTCATGTGGACGCAGCCCAGGCTGCCGGGGAGGACGGTTTCGGTCCAGGTGGCGCCGGCGTCGTCGGAGATCATCACGGCGCTGTCGTCGCTGTTGCCCACCCACTTTTCGCCGGGCGTGGTGATGCAGCGGAAGATGGGGATGATCAGGCGGCCGGACGGGAGCACCACGGGCAGCTGGCGGACAAACACGCCGCCGGTTTCGTTGGCGGCGAAGAGCGTCTCCACGTCGCCCCAGGTGCGTCTGCTGTCCAGGGAAATACGACGCCGGACCTCGGCCGTGTCCTGGTTGCCCGCCTTCTGCGCGGTATACAGGAGCCACAGGGCGCCGTCAGTATTCGTGAACAGGATGGGGTTCTGCTCCGAGCGCGCCGAGTCGTCGGAGAGCTGCTCCGGCGCGGACCACTGGCTGCTGCCCGGTTCCAGGGCTGAGAACCAGATGGAAATGTCCGGCACGCCTTCCTGGGTGCCGCCGAACCAGACGCAGCCCAACCGGCCGTCCGGGAGGGTTAGCAGGTTGGCCGCGTGGCTCTGCACGGTGGGCGCAGGCAGGTAGGCGAAGTCGGCGCCGTCGGCCGTTTTTACAACGCCGTCCGGGGTGATGGTGCTGTACTCGTCGGTGGTGGTGTTCGTCATGGGATCAATCCTTCGAAGTAGCGGCGTCGAGGTGGGACTTGGCGATCTGTTCCAGGTGCGTCAGGTCCGAGGCGATGGTGGTGAAGGTGTAGCCCTGCTGCAGACGCTGCGCAGCCACCGTCCCGGCGGGCGTGTGGATGCCGGCGGCGATGCCAGCCGATGCCGCGGCCTCAGCGATGGTCTCCAGGGCGGCGTTGAATTCGGTTTCGACGGCGGGATCCCCGGGGAACGCCCCGCCCACCGCGATCGCGAGGTCGGACGGCCCCACGTAAATGCCGTCCAGGCCGGGGGTGGCGCAGATTTCCTTGACGTTGGCCAGGCCCTCGGGGGTTTCGATCATGGCGAAGACCATGGTGGTGGCGTTGGCTTCAGCCGGGACGGGGCCGATCCGCAGCGCCGAGCGCATGGGGCCGTAGGAGCGGCCACCCAGCGGCGGGTACTTCGCGGACGCCACGGCCGCGGCGGCGTCCGCGGCGTTGTTGATGAGCGGGACGATGACCCCCACGGCGCCGGCGTCCAGTGCCTTGCCGATGGCGGTGAAGTCGTTGGCCTCCACGCGGACCATCCCGACGGCGGTGTGCCCGGCGTCGATGGCCATCAGCCCGTTGAGCACGCCGGAGTAGCCCAGCAGGCCGTGCTGCGCGTCCAGGGCAACGTAGTCGTAGCCGAGGCGGCCGATGCGTTCGGTGGCCACGGGCGCGTCCAGCACCGCCCAGTAGCCCACCGCCTGCTCACGGGCGCGGATCTTGCGGGCGAATTCGAGGGCCAGTTCGGAGGTCATCAGAGTCCTTCAGTCAGTTTCGGTCAGGCAGTGTGCAGGAAAGGGTCAGCGGTTGTAGGCGGGCATCGGGCCGCGCAGCGAGGTGCCCACGGCGTCGCAGGCTTCCACAACGTCGGCCGGCAGCGGTCCGTTGCCCACGGCGGCGATGTTGGCGCGCAGCTGCTCCACCTTGGATCCGCCCAGCAGGAGGGACCCGACGCCGTCACGGTAGGCCAGCCAGCGCAGCGAGAGTTCCGCGAGGGTCACGTCAGCGTCGGCGGCGATGCGGGACAGCTCGCCGATCGCGTCGAACAGCTGCTTGTCCCAGTACCGCTGTGTATACATGGCGGCGAGCTTGGAATCGCCGTAGCGGCCCTCGGTGGGCTTGGCTTCGAAGCTGTGCTTGCCGGTGAGCAGGCCGCCGCCCAGCGGGTTGTAGACCATGGTGTGCACGTTGTGGGTGGACGCGAACTCGAGGTATTCCTCCTCCAGCCGGCGGGCCACCAGGTTGTAGAGCTGCTGCGCGACGACGGGCTGTGGCGCCCCCACTTCACGCGCCGTGTGGATCACGTCGGCGATCTGCCAGGCGGCGAAGTTGGACACGCCCAGCGCGCCGATCTTCCCCTCAGCCACCAGCTCGGCAACAGTCGAGAGGGTGGAAGCCAAAGGCGTGGCCCGGTCCGGCTGGTGCAGGTAGAACAGGTCGATGCTGTCCACGTTCAGGCGGCGCAGGCTGCCTTCCACGCTGGCGCGGAGCCCCTCCGGCGAAAGCGGTGAATTGGAGCCGTGGTCCGCGTGCGGCATGCCGGCCTTGGAAGCCAGGATGACGCCGTCGCGCTTTCCCTTCAGGAGGCGCGCGAGCATCTCCTCGGTGACCCCGCCGACATACGCGTTGGCGGTGTCGATGGTGGTGATGCCGGCGTCGAGCGCCTCGGACACCATGCGGCCGGCGGTGGCCTCGTCAACGGTGTCGCCGAACGTCATGGTTCCCAGGACCAGCCGGGAGATGGGGAGTTTCAGGCCGTCCACCTGGGCGCCTTCGGGCTGCGTGCTCATGCGTTGATTCCTCGTGGTTGCGGGTGCTGGAAGAGTTACTGGTTGGACAGGGCCAGGGAGCGGACAATGTGCCGCGGCTTCAGGCCGGTCATGGTGGAGGGGTCCAGGGCCGCGCGGCGGAGCTTGCGGGTGTAGTCCTCCTTGGGGGCGGTCAGGACGGACGCGGTGCTGCCGTGTTCCACGAGCTTGCCGCGCTGCATCACCATGACGCTATCGCTGATCTCCTGCACCACGCCAAGGTTGTGCGAGATGAATACGTAGGTGATGCCGGTTTCGTCCTGGATGGACTTCAGCAGACGCAGCACCTGCGCCTGCACGGAGACGTCCAGGGCGCTGGTGGCTTCGTCGCAGACCAGCAGTTCGGGCTTGGATGCGAGCGCCCGGGCGATGCCGATACGCTGGCGCTGGCCGCCGGAGAACTCGCCGGGGTGCTTGTCCAGTGACCGGACGGGCAGGCCCACCTGGTCGATCAGCTTGGCGGCGGCCTTGTGCCGTTCGGCCTTGGAGCGGATGCCCTGCAGCTTCAGCGGTTCGGCCACGATTTCCTGGGCGGTCATGTGCGGGTCCAGGGAGCCGTAAGGGTCCTGGAACACCATCTGGAACTTTGAGCGCATGGGCCGGAGCTTGGCCTCGCTCATGGCGGCGATGTCCGTGCCGTCCAGGTTGATGCTGCCGCTGGTGGGGGTGACCAGCCGCATGAGTGCCTTGGCGATGGTGGATTTGCCGCAGCCGGATTCACCCACGACGGCGATCGTCTTGCCTTTGTCCACGGAGAACGAGACGTTGTCCACGGCCCGGAACGTGCCGCCGGGGACGTGGTAGTCCACCACCAGGTTGTCGACGGCGAGGAACGGCTTAGTCATTGCGTGCTCCGGTCTGGGTGAGGGCGGGGTCAGTGATGGCGGCACGGCGGCCGGTGGCGGCGGGCGTTTCGTCCCACTCCCCCAGCACGGGCACGGCGGCCAGCAGGGTCTGCGTGTATTCGGTGGCGGGGTGGTCCACAATCTGCTGGACCTCGCCGGATTCGACGAACGAGCCGTCCTTCATCACGTGGATGCGGTCCGAGATGAGGCGGGCCACGCCGAGATCGTGCGTGATCATCAGGATGCCGATGCCGCGCTGTTCCTGCAGTTCCAGCAGCAGGTCCAGGATGCCGGCCTGCACCGTGACGTCCAGGGCCGAGGTGGGCTCGTCCGCCACCAGCAGTTGCGGCTCGGAGGCCAGCGCGATGGCGATGAGCACACGCTGCAGCATGCCGCCGGAGAGCTGGTGCGGGTACTTCTTCAGCTGCTTTTCCGGGGTGGGGATGTGCACCTGTTCCAGCAGCCGGACCGCGCGGGCCTGCAGGGCGGCCTTGTCCTTGGCGGACGCGGCGCCGGCGATGCTGATGGCTTCGAACAGCTGGCTGCCGATCGAGTGGACCGGGCTGAGCGCCGTCATGGGGTCCTGCGGGATGAGCGCCAGGGTCTTGCCGCGCACCTTGTTGATGGCCTTGGGGTCTGCGGAGATGTCGACGCCGTCAATCAGCACGGTGCCGGACAGTACCGCCAGGTCCTCGGGCAGCAGGCGGAGGATGCCCATCGCCGTGGTGGACTTGCCGGAACCGGACTCGCCGATGATGGTGACCGTTTCGCCGCGGTGGATGCTGAAGCTGACGGCGTCCACGGCGCGGATGATGGCGGTGTCCGTGATCAGTTCCACCTGGAAGTCGCGGACCTCCAGCAGGGGCTGTTCGGTGAACTTCGCCTGGTCGGTGGCCGTTGTGGAAGCGGCCGAAGTGGCAGCGGCCTTCACGGCCGGGGTCTCGGATGAGGCGGTCATGTCAGGCACCCTTCTTCTTGCGGCGGGGACGGTCGCGGAGGCCGTCGCCCAGCAGGTTGACGCCCACCACCATGAGCACGATCACCAGGCCGGGCAGGGTGACCATCCACCAGGAGGTGGTGATGTAGTCCTGGCCGTCGGAGATGATGCGGCCCCAGGTGGCGAAGGGCCGCTGCGGCCCGGCACCCAGGAAGGACAGCGCGGATTCGAGCAGCACGGCCTGGGCCAGCAGGAGCAGCACCACCAGGGTTGCCTGCTTGATGACGTTGGGGATGATGTGCTGGATGAGGATCTGGATGCGGTGCAGGCCCAGGATCCTTGCGGCGGAGACGTACGGCTTTTCGCGTTCCACCAGCACCAGGGAGCGGGTGAGGCGGGCAACTTCGGGCCATTGGGCGATGGCGATCACGAACGTGATCACGGGGATGGACGGGCCGAAGAGGGCCACCACCAGGAGCAGCATCATGAGCAGCGGCAGGGACATCTGGGCTTCGAGGATGCGGGAAATGATGGTGTCCACCCAGCCGCCGAAGTAGCCGGCGGCGGAGCCGAGGATCACGCCGATGGCGCCGGAAACCAGCACCGCCAGCACGCCGATGGTCAGCGAGACCTGGCCGCCGTGGAGGACGCGGGAGAGCAGGTCGCGGCCCAGCTGGTCGGTGCCGAACAGGTGCCCGTCCGTCAGCGGCGGCAGGCGCCGGGCGGCGAGGTCCTGGAAGTTGGCGTCCGGCAGCGGGAGCACGTTGGCCAGGATGATGGGGATGATCACCAGCAGGGTGCAGATGGTGCCCACCACCAGTTTCCACTGGGCGGATTTACGACGCCGGGTGGCGCCTGCCTTGGCGATGTCCGCCTTGGTGACGGCGCTGGGGCTGGGCTGCTTGGCCGGTGCGCCGGGCGCACCCGGCGTGGGAGTTACCGTATCGATGCTCATGCTGTGGCCGCCTTTCCAAGACGAACGCGGGGATCAAGGAGCGGGTAGGCGAGGTCGATGAGCAGCTGCACGCCCACCGCCAGGAGTGCGGTGATGAGGACCGTGGCCTGGATGAGGGGGTAGTCGCGGGTTTCGAGGGCCCGGACAATCAGGGAGCCCACGCCGGGCCAGGCGAACACGACCTCAACAACCACCACGCCGTTGAGCATCGCGGCGAACCGGGTGCCCAGGGCGGTGAAGACGGGGATGGCGGAGTTGCCCATGGCGTAGCGCCAGGTGAGCAGGGAGCTGCGGACGCCGCGGGAGCGGGCCACCGTGAGGTACGGGGCGGCGAAGTTGGCGGTCATTTCGCGGCGGACCATGCGGGAGATCAGGGCGATCTGCAGGATGGCGATGGTGATGGTGGGCAGTACCAGCCCGCCCCAGGTGCCGAAGCCGGAGGCCGGGAAAATGGGGACCAGCACGGCGAAGCCGGTAAGGAGCATGATGCCGGTCCAGAAGTCCGGCATGGACTGCCCGGCGATGGTTAGCACGTTGACGCCGAACTCGCGGCCGGTGTCCGGGCGGCGGGACATCCACACACCCAGCGGGATGGCGACGACGGCGGTCAGCAGGATCGCGGACGTGGCCAGGGTGAGGGTGTAGGGCATGCGTTCGAAGACCACCTGCATGGCGGGTGCCTGGAACGAGTAGGACTGGCCCAGGTTGCCGGTGACCAGCTGCTGGATGAAGATCCAGTACTGCTCCAGCAGGGGCTTGTCCAGGCCGAACTGTTCGCGGACGGCGGCGAGCTGGTCGCTGGTGGCCAGGGGGCCGGCGTAGGAAACGGCGGGGTCGCCGGGGGCCATGCGGATGAGGATGAACACGGTGGACACCGTGAGGAACACGGTGAGCAGGCCCTGTCCCAGGCGTTTGAGGATGTAGTTCGTCATGGCTTAGGCCTCCAGCCGGACATCAACGAGGGGGTAGGAGTTGGTGGGGGCCAGGTTGATCCCGGACACCCGTTCCCGGTGGGCGAGGACTGACTTGGGGACGAAGGCCCAGGCGCAGGGCCAGGTGTCCCAGACCGCCTGCTGGGCTTCGTTGAGCAGTTCGGTCCTGCGGGCCGGGTCCGCTTCGGCGGAGGCTGCCTGGATCTTGGCTGTGACCTCGGGGATCACGTAGCCCTGGTAGGTGTCGCGGGTGGCTTCCTTTTCGGGGGTGCCGGTGTACATGCCCTGGAGCATGGTGATGGCCAGGCCGGTGGGGCTGGGGTAGCCGTTGCCCAGGAGGTCCCAGTCGCCCTGCTTGCCCTGGCGCCACGCGAGGATGTTGCCGCCGGGTTCGAACTGCTGCAGCTCGGCCTTGACGCCGATCTTGCCGAACATTTCCACCAGGGCTTCCATCACGGAGGTGTCGGAGGCGAACTCGCCGGTTTCCCAGATGATCTTCAGGGTGAGGTCCTTGACGCCGAGTTCGGCGAGCCGGGCCTTGGCCTGCTCGGGGTCGTAGACGTATTCGCCGGTCTTGTAGTAGCCGGTGAGGCTGGAGGGGGTGACGCCTTCGGCCTGGGTGACGGAGTCCACCAGGACGTCCTTCACCAGGGACTGGCCGTCAATGGCCATGCTGAGGGCCTGCCGCACGCGGGGATCGGCCAGGGGGTGGCCGGCGGGCTTGCGGAAGTTGAAGAAGATCTGGTTCAGGCGGAGGCTGGAGGATTCCTGCAGCGTGACGCCGGGCAGGCCGCCCAGCTGTTCGCGGGAGTCCGGGGTGATGGAGTCGATCACGTCCACCTCGCCGCTGCGCAGGGCGATGACGCGGCTGGATTCCTCGGGGAGGAAACGGACTTCCACGTTGTCCACCTGCGGGGCGGGTCCCCAGTAGTTCTGGTTGCGTTCCAGGCTGTAGGTGCCGGCGCCGCGGTTGAACTTGGTGACCACGTAGGGGCCGGTGCCCAGGCCTTCCTGCAGTTCTTCAGGCTTGTTCTGCGCGGCGGGGGTTATCAGGATCATGCTCATGAGCGAGTCCAGGATGGGGACGGGCTTCTTGGACACCATCTTGAAGGTGCGCTCGTCCACGGGGACAACCTCGGGGAATTCGGGGAAGAAGCCAGCCACGAAGGAGCCCTGTACCTGCTTGTACATCTTCAGGGCGGTGGCGACGTCCTCCACGGTGACCGGGCTGTTGTCCGAGTAGCGGATGCCTTCGCGGAGGGTAACGGTCCATTCGGTGGGGCCGGTCATCTCGAACCGTTCGGCCAGGACCAGGATGGGCTTGGTTTCGGGGCCGATGGCGGTGAGGCCCTGGCGGACCGCGCGCTGCACGGTGACGGCGGCGTCGAACTGGTTGAGCTTGTTGTCCAGGCTGACCAGGGAGCGGTTGAGTGCCAGGGTCAGGGTGCTGGGACCCGGGAGGCCGGTGGGGCCTGCGCAGCCGGCGAGGCTGCCAGTACCCAGCAGAAACCCTGCAGCCGCGCCGAACTGCAGCAGGCGGCGGCGGGAAATCTCACTTCCTTGAGGAAGAACGGTCATCGTTGACCTCTCGGTAGGTTGGGGGGTTCGGCGGGCGCCGGGGTGGCGGCGCCGAATGTTGTGTCCATCACTTTGCCACTCCTGCGCAGTTTGCGCAACCCCTCTAGCGTGTTTCGCGCAACCGTGTCATGATGATGGAAAGCTTCCCGCAGTCAGCGGGTTCCAGCCCACTACCGATTTCGAGAGGAGCGCCGTGGCTTCCGTATTTGTGCAGGCTGACGACTTCTCCGGAGCCGCCGAGGTTGGCTGCTGCTTTGTGGAGCACGGCCTGTCCGCGCAGGTTTCACTGGGCACGGGCACTGTTTGCGCAACGTACGACGGCGTCGCTTCCGTGGGTGCGCCGGTCACCGACGTGGTGGTCATCGATACGCACTCCCGCGGGTTGTCCGGCAGCGATGCCGAAGCACTGGTGAAAGACGCATTCTCCGCACCCGCCGCATCCAATGCGCAGGTGATGTTCAAGAAGATGGACTCCCTGTGGCGCGGCAACATCAGCGCCGAGACCGCCGCGCTGGCGGGCCTCGGCTATCACGTTGTGGTTGCGGGGGCACTCCCCCAGCTGCAGCGCACAGTGCGCGCCGGCCGTCCTCTTGTTGCCGGTTCTCCCCTGGCGGAGACGGACCTGTGGCAGGCGGAGGCTTCAGCCCCGCCGGTGGACATTCCGTCGCTGCTCCGCCCGGAAGAACCGGCATCGGTGCAGTCCCTGGACCTTGAGGCGGTGCGGTCAAGCAGAGTGCCGTCCCGCCTGGCCGGGCTGCTGGACGGCCGGCCCGCGCTGGTGGTGGCTGACGGCGAAACCGTTCAGGACCTGCAGCACGTGGTGGATGCCCTGCTGGAGCTGGGATTCCAGTCCGGCGGGCGCCGCATCGTGCTGGTGGGAACCGGCGGAGCGGCCGATGTCCTCGCGCAGCGGCTGGCCACCCAAACTGCGCGGAATGCGCACAGTACGGCAGCGACGGACGCACCCGCCGCGGAACCGCAGGAGGCGGACCGGCCGGTGCTCGCCGTCGTCGGCTCCGCTTCTCGGACCGCGCAGGCCCAGCTGGCCAAGCTCGAAGGCCAAGGTTTCACCGTGGTCCGGCTGCACCCGCAGTACGCCGGCGCCACCGGTGCATACGGGCCGCAGCTCGAGGAGACCAAGCAGGCGCTTCGGGACGGCAGCAACGTGGCCGTCACCCTGGCGGCCGGCAAGGTGGACCCGGCGCGCGCGGCGAGCATCGTGCAGGCACTGTCTGCGTTCGCGGCCCAGGCTGCGAAGGCCACCGCTGCTGACCTGATCCTTACCGGCGGTGAGACGGCCCGGGAAGTCCTGGACGCCGTCGGCCGCTCCAGCCTGGTGCCGCTCGCGGCGGTGCAGCACGGGGCCGTGCTGAGCCGCGCCGATGACGGGACGCTGGTGGGCACCAAGCCCGGCAGCTTCGGCGATGACCTGGCCCTCCTGCAGCTTTACGACGAAATCCGGGAGCGCCGCAGCCAGTCCGCGGGTGCTCCCGCCAACACCCTTCCCCGCAAGACTTCCGAACAATCTGGAGCAACAATGACTGACGCAGCAAACCCGAACCAGCTTCCCTTCGTGGCCGTGACCATGGGCGATGGCGCCGGCGTGGGCCCCGAGGTGGTGGTGGCCGCCGCACTGGATCCGCAGAGCAACGCCGAATGCCGTCCCGTGATCATCGGTGACGCGCTGCGGCTGCGCCAGGCCGCCGAGGTGCTGGGCATCCAGGCGGACATCCAGGTGATAACGGACGTGGAGGACGCAGTGTTCACGCCCGGCCGGGTGAACGTGGTCGACCTGGCGCTGCTGCCGGAGGACCTGCCGTGGGGGCAGCTCTCCCCCGTGGCCGGGCATGCTGCGTACGAGTACATCCGGGTGGCCAGCGAGCTGGCGATGGCCGGGAAGGTGCAGGCCATCTGCACCGCGCCGCTGAACAAGGAGGCGCTGCACGCCGCCGGGCACATCTTCCCCGGGCACACCGAGCTGCTGGCGCACCTGACGGGCACGGAGGAAGTGTCCATGATGCTCTCCACGCCCAAGATCCGGGTGATCCACGTGACCACGCACATCGGGCTGATGGATGCCGTCCGGAAGATCAACCCGGACCTGGTGGAGCGCACCATCCGCCGCGGCCACGAGGCGCTGGTGCGGGCGGGCATTCCCAACCCGAAGATCGGCGTGTGCGCCATCAACCCGCACGCGGGCGAGAACGGCCTGTTCGGGCAGGGCGAGGAAGCGGAGAAGATCGAGCCGGGCGTGAAAGCGGCGCAGGCTGCCGGGATCAACGCGGTGGGCCCGCTGCCGGCGGACACGCTGTTCTTCCTGGCCGGCCGGGGCGATTACGACCTGGTGGTGGCCATGTACCACGACCAGGGCCACGGGCCGGTGAAGGTGCTGGGCATCGAGGCCGGCGTGAACATCACGGTGGGCCTGCCGGTGATCCGCACGTCCGTGGACCACGGCACCGCGTTCGACATTGCCGGCAAGAACATCGCCGATTCCCGGTCCATGGTGGAGGCGCTTCACCAGGCGGCGGAGATGGCCACCCGCCCGGCCGTGGCCGTGTAGTTCCTGGGTTTGATGGGGGCCGGAACTAGCATGGGTAGCACTGCCACCGCCATGCCCACGGGAAGGAGACCGGGAATGCTCAGCGCAAACGCGCGGCGCGAGGAGATCTACCACCTTGCCGTGACCACCGGCCTGGCCTCCGTGGAGGAGCTCTCGGCCCGGTTCGAGGTGACCGCGTCCACCATCCGGCGCGACCTGGCGCTGCTGAATTCCCAAGGGAAGCTTGCCCGCACGTACGGCGGGGCGATGGCACTGGGCGCGCACCCGGAGGCGTCGCTGCGGCAGCGCACGGGTGAGGCGTTTGAGCAGAAGCATGCGATCGCCCGGTGGGCGGCTTCGGTGATCCAGCCGGGTGAGAACATCCTGCTCGACGCCGGCTCCACCGCGGGTGCCCTGGCGCATGAGCTGCGCGGGTCCGGCCCGTTGTCCGTGACGACGCCGGGCATCAACACGCTGCAGGAGCTGGCCGACTGCGAGGGCATCGAGGTGGATTGCCTGGGCGGCCGGCTCCGGGGCGTTTCGCAGAGTTTCGTAGGGCCGCTGGCCGAGGCGGCGCTGGAGCGGATGAGTTTCGACCGGGTGTTCCTGGGCGCCGACGCCGTCACCGCCGAGGACGGCATCTGCGAAGCCGACCACGCCCAGACCCGGCTAAAGGAGCTCATGGCCCGGCGCGGGCGGTCAGTTTATGTTCTGGCGGACTCCTCCAAACTCGGGCTCCGGCCCTTCCACGCGTGGGCGCGGCTGGCGCTGCCCTGGACGTTGGTGACGGACGACGGCGCCGACCCCGCCCAGGTGCAGAAGTTCCGCGATGCGGGGGTTGAGGTTGAGGTGGCTGCGGTCTCCGATTAGGGCATGTTTGAGTGGAGCCGGGCGCAGTTGTAGAACTCCGCGATCCAACGTCCGGTGGCCTGGATCGCGTCCTGTCTGGTTACTCAGCGCCGGCGGTCGTAAAACTCGGCTTTCAGGGTGGCCCAGTTGCATCGCGTTGTCCCAGCACACCCCGGTCCTGCCAACGGACTGGCGGATGCCCAGCCCTGCGCAAACGTCATTGAGCTGGGTCGAGGTGTACTGGGTGCCCCTGTCGGCGTGGAAAACCACGCCGGCAGGACCGCCGCGGCGGAGGATGAAGGCCATACGCAAAGCGCGCTCCATCAGGCTGGTGGTCTGGGTTGAGTCCATCGCCCATCCGATTACCCGTCGGAAGCAGGCGTCCCGGACGGCGCATAAGTAGACCCACCCTTCATCGGTGCGCAGGTAGGTGATCCGAGATCCAGACCGCGTCCGAAGTCCCGGTGTCCCATTTCCTGGCCACCAGATCCGGGATCGAACGCCCCCGCACCTCACCGATCGGCGCGACCGGCCGGAACTGGCGCGGTGAAATCCCTTCCAGGCCCTGCCGGCGCATCGAAGCGGCCGCGGTCTTCCGGTCAGCCCCCCGTCCCGGACCCGGTCCTGGCCAACGCCGACTGCACCCGCCGCGCCCCATAAATCCCGGTCGAATCCCGGTGAACCCGCCGGACCTTCGCATCCAGTTCCGCCCGCTCAACGTCCAGCACTGACACCTCGGAGCTTCGTCGACGCCAGGCGTAGAAACCAGACCGGGACACGCCAAGAAGCCGGGCCATCCATTGGACCGATAGTTAGCCTTCTCGGCTTTCCATCAGTTCGAAGCATTCCGATTCTGCTGCTTGGAGGCGAAGAAGGCTGCGGCTTTTCCCAGGAACTCGTTAACCATCCGCAGCTGCGCATTTCCCGACGCAACCACTCCAACTCCGACTTGTCCGTCTCCGCCGCCGCGAACTCCTCAGGAGCCTCCAAACGCGCCCTCTCCTGGACCACCCACCGGCCCAGCAGCTGCCCGCCCAGACCCAGCTCACGCGCCACCCGCGCCACCGGCATGCCGGTATCAATCACCAGGCGCGCGGCCTCCCGCCGATACTCAGGAGTGAATTTACGTCGTGTCGTGCTCACAAGAACACCTTCCCGTAGAATCCCAGGATCCCGCTAATTCAGGTGTCCACCAACAGAACCCCAGTTCCTCTTTTGGTATGAACAGGTATCAGAGGGCCTCCCCCTTAGCGCGGCGACGAAAAGACTGGTGACGAGATGCACAATGATGCAAACGACGGTGGCGTAACCGAAAGAAGCGCAATGGCCCGCGAACGGCGCCACGAGAAAGACAGTCAGGCTCCTTGCGCGCTGATGTCTTCAGCGCAGCCAAAGACTCCGAGAATGCCGCTCGGCTTCGTGTCGCCAGCCAAGCCAGCACCAGAGCGGTGAGCTCTGACGGAACTATTCTGGCGCCAACGCCGTCCCCCAGACCCGCAGCTGTGAAGCCGTGCACGCCCAGATTTCATGTCAACTGGATGCTTACCGTTCTATAGCCCCGATGGCGTCAGAAATTACGTCGCGGAGAAGGGCCGCCCCCTCAATAGTGAGTGGTACAGATTTCATGTCTATGAATACCTCATACTGACCGCCGACCCCTATGTCACGGGCGGCGTTGTGACGTCGTGGACCGCCCGCCCGTGGACGACGGTGGTGGGTAACGAGGCCGCCACACAAGTTCGGCCGTAAGTCTGGGAACATTCGTTCCGATGCACCGTCCGCATCCATTACCTGGCCAATTTACGCCTTCAGGGGTGCCCGCTATGGAATAGAGTTCGTACGCACGTGTCCCTAATTTCCAGATGTGAGTATCGCCTACTCGTGATGGCACTGAAAGCTACTACATAACTCCAAGTCCTTGCAGTCAGGGACTTGTCCCGTTTATTGCGGAACTTTATTCAGAAGCTACAACGGAGTACTTCAATGAAGAACTGGCTCACTCGCATAGCCAGGCCCATCACCGTCGCCCCAGCAGCTGACTGGCCGCTCTGGCTACCGCCGCACCAAAACCGCCGGGGTCTGTTGGTACCACCCCATTCGACGTTCCGTGTCCAGACGGCAAAACCCTGACGGCCCAGCTTTCAGGCAAGACAAAACTCATCGAACTGCCTGACGGCCGGCAGAAGTAGTTCACCGCTCCGAATCAAAGAGTTACCTTTACGGGGGCCTGCGGGACAAGCTACCTACTTCACCAGGATGACGGCATCTACTTACAGATTGCCGGCCCCAACGCCTGCGTCCAGTTCTCCGACCAGCAGGGCTCCGCCGACGCCGATGTGACTATGCATGATTTCGTCGAGTCTCAGACTTATGTTCAAGACTCTGTACATTCCCCCAGCGCGGCGTTTCGCTAAGGAGTGACAGGCTTTCGCTGCTCTTTCTCCTTTTCCGTTGCAAGAGCGTGGCTGTCCTTGAAGGACTCCACCCAAGAGGCTAGGTTTGCGTCTCTGCGTGAAGATCGGGGGTTTTCCCAGAGCAGGTAGAGGCCAAGGAAGAGGATCAACACCAACACGATCGAAGCGAGGAGCTGTCCGATTTGGGTCGGCATCATTTCCCTCAGCATTAACGCAGCGAGTGCGACGGTCGCGGCTAGGTAACCCATAGCTATGGGAATGAACTTAGGACTGGTCTTTGCCTGCAGGCCGTGCAAACGGGCGAGCAGCATCTGCCGTTCGCGAAAGGGAGCCCGTTCAAACCCGTGCAGTTGCTGTCGCGTGGGAAATTCGCCGGAGACGTAGTCCACAACACGCTTGTCAGTTTTCCTGTTCCACTTTCGGGGGCCACAAAGGACCTCGAATATCTCGTCGGCGTCGAGTTCAAGATTACCTAGCATTTCCTCGAATACTTTGTCGCACTGCTTGTCGAAGTCCTCTGGTGCAGGGGCTGTCATGTCTCTTGCGCTCTTTTTCTTTTGGGATGTATTGCCTGTGGAGGAGGATCCTTGAATTCACCATAACGTGCACGGGAGAGGTCACTTTACTAGGGAACGCCCGGCCGGGGCAGGGCACCACTCGGTGATGCAGCATTCCCAGTCATGTATGGGGCTGAATCCTGCCTGGTGCGAACCGCGCTCTGCCAGGGATCCGACTGTTTCGGGGTATACCCCAAGGTGGACAGCTTCGAGCTGCGCGGAGGCCTCACCTGCCCACAGCGGGCATAGCGCTAGTTGGTATGTTGGGATACCGCGGTTTGTCGTACCCCCGCCTCATACTAGAAGCAGGTTGGGTATGAGGGATGATTAAGGGTCGGCTAGGACATAGCCATGTTGGGCGCCATGGGCGCGGGACGGCATCCGCCTGGACTTCTGGGGCATGACCGTTCAAGATGGAGGCATTATGAAGTACGTTGATTTGTTTTCTGGCTGCGGTGGCCTTTCCCTCGGTATCGAAAGGGCCGGAGGAGACCTCCTGCTGGCTGTTGAGAAATCGGATATGGCGGCCCGAACGCTGTACCACAACTTCTTTCAGCCCATCCTCAACACCGGCGATTGGCAGGCCTACCTCGAGCACCCCTTGGAGATCCAGGCCAAGCACGGGGTGGCTGTCTCGGAACTAGGGTGCGTGTTGGAAAGCGACGCACTCATGGCGGAGCTCGCGGCCGAGAATCTAGATCTCGTTGTTGGCGGCCCCCCGTGCCAAGGCTTCTCGTTGGCCGGGCGGCGCAATCCGGACGATGTCCGCAACAAGCTTCCATGGGAATATCTCGCTTTTGTGGAGCGCACGTCTCCCAAAGCGGTGGTCATCGAGAACGTTGTGGGAATGAGCCACCGCTTTTCAACCGCCGAGGACTCGGCATTCAACCAACTACAGCAGGCGCTGCGGGAGACAGGGCCAGGGTATGAAGTCCAGGGGGTCGCCGTAAACGCAGTCCACTATGGTGCTCCGCAGAGCCGCCCGCGTTTGATGATCATTGGGCTGCGCAGCGATATCGCCGAGGCGAAGGGTATCCGCTCCACAGGGGATTTGTGGCGCTCAGCGTTCGCCGACGAATTGCCCAATTCCTCTGTGCCATCTCTGGCACCACAGCCAACCGTCGCACGAGACGAGGCCCCCACCATTGCCGATGCGATCGCCGACTTGCAGTCCGTTCTACCCGAAGTGCACAGCGCTAGAACCGAGAAGTTTAGGAGCCAAATCCGGGCCAAGGAGACGTGGGGCCTCCCCTCATCACGGTCGCACCGCATCGGCCCTGGCAACCAGAACCCGCGCCGGCACAGTCCCAAAACACAGGACCGGTTCCGCATGTACCAGTGGATGCGCGACAACTCCATTCCGCCGCGCTTGTTGACCGACATTGCAAGGGGAGTAACGACCGACGACGAGGTCCTGCAGCGGATGAAGGGCGTGGAGTTCCCCGCCGTCGCGTTGGATGGGACGAAGATAGCGGAAAACAGCCACGAAGTCTTGCGTGAGATGAAGCGGCTCGCCACAAAGAAGCACTCCCAAAAGGCGCTTAATTGGAACACTCAGGCCCCTACGGTCGTCACGCTGCCGGATGACTACGTGCATCCCAGCGTCCCCCGGATCTTTACGGTGCGGGAGCTGGCACGGTTCCAAGGGTTTCCTGACGATTTCGAGTTCCAGGGGAAGGAGACCACCGGTTCCTTGCGGCGGAGGGTAGAGGTGCCGCAGTATTCGCAGGTCGGAAACGCAGTCTCCCCCTTCTTGGCCCACGCCGTAGGTAGGATGATTGCACAAGTGCTGGTTATGAGCCCAGCCGAATGAGCACCGGGGGGCCGCAGCGAATGATCGCACGCACGGAACAGGAGATGCGCAACATCTCGTTTTTGCAGCGGCACGGGATCGATCATGGCTGGCTTCGTCCTACGCGACTTGGCCTAAGCAAGGCGATTCTGGATGCTATCGTCCCGTTCAGGACGTTCTTGATGGAGGCGGGGATCCATGATTTCCGGCTTCAGGAACTCGGCCCCGAACACAAGGCGTATGTTCCTGCAGTCCTCATCCACCCAAACGGCGAACTGGTGGAGTCCACGGCATCCTTGTACCAAACGAAGAGGGGTGACTCTCGGGTCTGGATCAAGGACCTTCCCGAGATTGCTGGGGCTGGCGATCTGGTCTTGTGCATCAAGCGCGGGAAAGCCCTGAGCCTGGTCAATGCCTCGGAAGAGGATCTTCACCCCTCGCTGATCCTTGCCGGCGAAGTCGCGCCGATTGAAGCGGCAGAAGAAGCAGCACCCGTGGATCCGAGCGTTTCTGCCGAGTTGTTCGCCAAGCTCAAGGCGGTCGCCAGAAAGGGCTTCATTCCGGCACCGGTCGAGGGATCGACCTCGGTTGGACGCCTGCTCGAATCCGAGCTGGGCATCAAAATGAACTCATCAAAGACCGCCGATTTCCACGGCATCGAGGTCAAGTCAGCAAGGTCAGGCAGCCGCCGCGCAACGGTGTTCGCCCAGGTTCCGGACTGGTCCCGAAGCGCGTACGCCGGCTCCGGGGAACTGCTTGCGGCCTTCGGCAGAGAGAAGCCCGAGGGGCGCGCCCTGTCGTGCACGATCAGCGCCGGCAAGGCTAACACGCAGGAGTTGTACCTCCAGATTGATCGGGATGCCGGCCTGCTTCGGGTTCGGCAGGACGAGTTAAATCCACGCGAAGTCGTGCTATGGGAGCTGGCCCTGCTGAAGGAACGTCTAGCAACCAAGCATGCAGAATCCGTGTGGGTCGAAGCTGCCGTCGAACGGATCGGCGCCCGGGAATACTTCCAGTTCCATACCGTGCTACACACCAGGGGACAGCGCCCCGAAGAGCTGGACGGATTGATCAGGAAGGGTGCCGTAACGGTCGATTTCCTCATCCGGGAAGACGGTGACCATGGGTATCCTTTCAAGATACTTCTCGATGAGGTCAGCTCTCTTTTCGACCATTCCAAGTCTTATCGCCTCGTCTAATCCAGCCACTTAGGTCCGCTTTTGAAAGCAAGTTCTGCTTCTGATAGCGGTCACAGCCTGTTGCCGCATTGCAATACCTCGGGAAGAGTAATAGATTGCCTCATTTGAGAGCCTCCGGATGGCGCCTTTACGACCCCGTCGAGAAATCTTCCGGTTGGCTAGCTGTTCCAGACACGTTGACGGGTTTTGCGGTGCCGGTTTTGGCCAGTGCCAGTGATTCCAGCTCGGCGGTGAGGGTCTGGATCTGGCGCGAGATGGCGCCGGGTTTGATGCGTTTGAAGGCGGCATTCATCTGGATGACCGGGCGTTTGTGCATCCGTTCGTGACGGATGGTGTGTTGTGCCGGGTGCATCGTGCTGTGCTGACTTTCTCCCCGTGGCGCTGCTTGGCGACCAGCTTCTTCATGGGCAGCAGGTAGTTGGTCAAGACCCGGTCCAGTTCCCGGATCTGGATGAGCTTCTCCGGATCGGCGGCGGTGGCGTAGCGCAGGTATCCGACCAATCTCCCGGACCCGGGCCCAATTCTTCTACTCCAATTGAGCACCGTCGTTTTTGTTGTCCGGCCGGGAGCGCGTGAAGGTTGTCTGTTGCGCGTGGCAGAAGGCCAGCAGGTGCTCGTTGATGAACTCGGAGCCGTTGTCCGAATCGGTGCCGATGATCGGGAACGGGAACGGGAACACGGCGGTGACGTGTTCGAGGGCCTCGAAGACCCATTTGGCGGGCCTGTTCCGCACCGGCCGCAGCACCTGACCAGTACCGGTAGCAGCTTCGGGCCATAGACCGGTGCCTTTGCCGGCCGTGGCCTGACAATTTTTATCACCAGCGCGTCCCGTGGGGCGGCTCTGGCAATGTCGCGGTGCCAGACGGTCAGATCCCACCAGCCGGTTCAGGACCCTGGACTTCCCGGCCCGAGCAGCACCATGATAGACGAGGGCCTTTCTTCGTCACAGCTTGCCGCTGGGCCATCGTGCGCTCCATTGAAAACGTGCATAGCCTGCACCCGCCGCCACCACCGGAAACCACGCCGCTTGGCCTAGGTATGCAAGAAGAGACAACGTATCCGATACGCGGAGCTTTTCTATGAGTCAACGCGCACAGTTGACATTGTCACTAATCTCACTATATGTTTCAAACACATGACACGCGCTTCCCGCTAACCGGGGAACAACCAAGTCAGTGCATGCAAATCGGATCCAGCTTAGAACGGACCGCGAGCATGAGTGACTGAACGCAGATCGAGACGCGCGTGCCCCATGTGCTCCATGGCGCCCATCCGGGCGTCCGAGCCGATATGGGTTTCTCGCCTCGGCGGGCTACCCGAAACCGGGATCAGATCGGTTCCGGTAGGGACTTCGGTCCCGGACTAGCCCGAGAGGCTTTTTTCATGTCTGAAAAGAATCGCGCAGCAACCGTCGCCCGCCACCTCGACCAGAGCCGCCAGAACAACGACTACGCCACCCCCTACGACCTAATCTCCGCCAGCCTCCGGACCCAGAACGCCAAGGCCCGCACCGCCGCCGTCGACCTGCTGGTTCGGGAATTCGGCTTGCAGCCGTTCGACGCCGACACCATCGCGCGCTCCGTGGCCGACCTGAGCCAGCTCAAGGAGGCCACCCGTACCGCGCAGACGCGGCGCTACGGCCAGTACGAGATCAGCTTCATCGAAGTTGACGTAGTGACCTGGCGCATCCTTCCCTCCCTCGAGAACATTCGCTTCGAAGGAGACCGCGCATGGAAATCGGGACAGGCTCTGCGCTATGGGACAGCGATCAACGCCCAACCGGTATTGGGATTGAAATACTCCGACCCGGACCACGTCATCCGCACCCTGAAGGACCAGGCGAAGACCATCTGGGAGAAGAACCCTCATTCCCGGTCCATTCCGATGCGCGGCATTGAAACCCCGGGGCTGCTCTCCATCACCCGGCTCGCCCTCGGCGACAACGAAAAGATCGGAATCCTCGACGCCACCGACGGATTCAGCCGCACTGTAGGTGCCCAAAGAGGCTCGGGCATCGACATCGACGAAGTCCTGTTCGACCTACAGCGGGACGCCACCGAGCACAAGCTGCGGAACGAACTGATCGACCTCCGAGATTCGGGCGAGGCGGACCTCGAAAGCGAGGCCGGGGAAGTTGCGGCTGCCCGCCTGCGCTCCAGCGTCATGCCCCGTGCCCAGATTATCGTCGGCTACCGCAAGATCGGCATTCGGGCCGGCGACGCGCAGCCTCCCTTCGACGAAGTCCGCCGTTCTCTAGTCGGCCACATCCACCTCGAGCCGCCTCTGCCTTTTGCGGACAGCACCGAAAATGCCCTCAAGGCTCGCATTGCCCTCGAAGCCGTGCATAACGAGAACATGATGCCGCCGGTCGCGGGGCTTGCGGCCGACGATGTCCTCGGCATACTGAGGTCCGAAGCTGCGGAGAACAATCCCGTTCCGGGAGGCCTTGGTTCGATCGGCGGGCTGCACCCCGACGAAATCCTACTCCTCGCTTCGGAGGCGCTGATCTCCCCGCTGGACAGGAAGCGGACCGTGGTCGTGAACGCGGCCCTCTACTCCCTCACCGGAAAGAAGCCGATGAAGCCCGAACGCGCTGCCCTGGCGGCAGACACGGCCATGCGCGTGAACCGCATCGCCCTTGGCCAGGAACAAGACACCGCGTTCAAGGGCCGCCGCTCGACGATGCAGAAGGTCCTTGCCGCCCCAACCCTAAATAACGCCCGTTTGACGGGCCGGCCTATCTTGGAAATCAGGGACGCCGCGCTGAGCAAGCTTCGGGGACAGCGAGACAACTTTGAGGACCTTGGCCGGGAAGTTTCCGCCGACGCCGCCGAACTCGGCGTGCTCGGGCTGTACTGCCTCGTTGAGGGCGTAATGAGCCTGAAAGACGGGCACGCCCGGCCACTACTCACCCGCTCGAACACCCGCATCAACGGCGAGTACATGCCCGAACCGCAACAGATCATTGAAAAGATGGTCTCCACCGAGCCTGGCATCGAGCAGTTGGCGCAAGCAGTGCTTGACGTCCGCGGCCGCCGCGCACCGCGGCGCTTGCTTAATGGAGAAACCGCAGGAAGTGAAAGCGCGGAAGACTCGAAGCTGTTGGACCCCAACGACCTGTACCGGTTCAAGAAGGAAAACTGGACCGGCAAGATCGACCCGTCCGACGACCCTCATGTGGCACGCGACATTTACCGCCGACGCCTTACCGAACGTACGGCGGAGCTGAAGGAAATCGCAGACCAGCTCAAGCGAATCAAACTCGCCAGCGGGGAATACCTAATCGACAAGGAAGGACTTGCCCTCGAGAATGAGGAATGGACAATCCTCGACGACCTCGCCTTCGAGTTGAAAACCTGGAACCGCACCGCCGAGCGCACCGGTCCGGTAGTCGCCCCCCTCCACGAGGAGGACGATGAGGACGAATACTTCGGCGAGGAATTCATCGAGGACGACGAAGTGGCATAGAAGCGCCACTAATTAGATATATACGGAGGGGTCGGCGCATGTGCGCCGGCCCCTCCGGGCGAAGTCCGGGGTCTGCTGGTTCCGCGCCGGGGCCCGTGCAACACGGGCGGTGGTCACGGTTTTCTCGTTATCCGTGAGCACATACGTCGGTGCCCCGCCCCGGATCCGGAAGCACCGGTCCAGAGCTGCGAACACGCTTGTCGCGGTCCGGTCCCTGAGCGGGATCACGATCAGGAAGCGGGAGCACGCCAGCCATGTCACGAGCAGGATGGTTTTCGCGCCGCCGATCCGTGGCCCGTCGCCGAAGTCGTACTGCAGCCACATGCCAGATTCGCTGGTCCACGGCCGGTGCACGCGGGTGTGTCCGAGCCGCCACGCGGC
Source organism: Pseudarthrobacter sp. 10T415 (assembly GCF_056394175.1). NCBI lineage: Bacteria > Bacillati > Actinomycetota > Actinomycetes > Micrococcales > Micrococcaceae > Pseudarthrobacter > Pseudarthrobacter sp. 10T415. The sequence continues at coordinate 85,258 of NZ_JBFTHJ010000014.1, forward strand.
CTTGACCTGCGCGATCGCCCGGCGGGTAGACCGCTCCGACCCCACATAGCCCAGGGCGAGCAGCTTCTCGTGGACCTTGTCGGCGCGGATCCGGCCCTTGGACGCCTCGACCCAGTCCTCGATCTTGGGCAGGTAGGCATCCGTGACCCTGGGCCGAGGCACCGGTTCTGCGATTGGCCGGCCGGCATCACGGGCTGCGACGTGTCGGACAACGGTGTGGTGCGAGCAGCCCGTGAGCTCTGCGGTGGCGCGCAACGATCCGGTCAGCTCGTAGGCAGCAGATACTCCATATTTCTCCGCCATGCTTCATACAGGGCCACTTCCTAGGACGGTGCGACTAGACACCGTCATCAGAACCCGGGGAGAGACCCTACCGCTTAAGACGCGGCAGGTTCAGTAAGGAAGTGGGCAGATCCTCATGTCCCGCAATGGGCAGCTCTACTGGCCGTCAGTGGGCAATCACGTGGCCGCCAATGGGCAGTTTTTCATGACCGCTTACAGTCCTGTCATACATGTACTCGAATTTGGTCCGGGCTGACTTGTTCGGGGGCGAAGTCAACCGTCCAAGAAATCTCTAACGAAATCTAGCACCTTGGGATTACTCTTTATTTCGCATTCCCATACAACGAGCGTTTCCCACCCTAAAGCACGAAGTTCGGTGGTTTGCCGGAGATCGCGCTCGCGGTTCCGCAGCCTCTTTTCGGTCCAAAAGGGCGTGTTTGATTTGGGCAAACGCACCCCTACGGGACACTCGTGCCCGTGCCAGAAGCACCCGTGGACGAAAATCACCTTTCGCCTGCCGGCAAATACGAGGTCAGGTTTCCCTGGAAGCTTGGGATCGTGGAGCCGGTACCGAAAGCCTTCGCGATGGATTTTCTTACGGAGCAGGATTTCTGGCTTGGTGTTCTTGGATCGAATCTTCGACATATGGGCGCTTCGCTGCTCGGGGCTCATGAAGTCCGCCATGCGTCCATCATACGGAACCCAGACTCCCCCTGAGTGTCGGTGGAATTCGTGCAAACCAGTTCGTTCCAATCTGGCAAACACAACGAACGGGTAGACCCTACCCGAATGGAACTCGACAACTATGGCGAACGCAAGCACCGACTCTGTGGCCAAGCCCCGCGCCGCCTATCGGCGGCCTCGGTGCCCGCCGCTAGGTGGAAGCTCCACCACAGATGGCGTTCCAGTCGCAGGACGGGACCACGAGCAATGCACTGGCGGCCCACCACAATGTGTAGGTTTGGGGGTATGGATCCCGAGACAATTCGATTGATAGTCACAGCGAGTGGTGCAGTGATAGCTGGTTTAGGCGGCGCCGGTATCACGGGTTGGATCAACAGGAAGAACACCACTGCCACACTCCACGCGACGCGGCAAACACACGAAGACCAATGGCTGCGGACGCACGCAAGGGAACATGAAGTTTGGTTGCGGGATCGCCGTGAAGAATCCTATGTAGCCTTCTTCGACGAAGCCGAGCTGCACCATGTACGTCTCGGCGAGTATCCAACGGAAAAAATTGAGCTTGGGGCTCTGCAGAAACTTCGGACACACCGGGCACGCATAACTTTGATTGGGAGCCCGGAAATGCGGCAGGAAGCAAACAACCTTACCCTTGCGGTTGGGAAGGCCCTCATCGCGAGGAACAAACTCCACGCGACTATTTCGATGTTCACCGGAGAAGATCGGTGGGAGGAGAGGAAGCGCCAAAAGGAGGTAACCAGTGACTGGAAGTCCAACCTAGACGCGCTCAGGAAGGCAATAAGTGAATTTTCATCAGCGGTACGCCTTGAATTCAGGACGAGTGCGGACCAGCTGTCCGTCCCAGCCAGTCGTCCGGCAGATCTCGAAAATTCTCAGAACTACTAGTTCACCGTTGCGGTACCAAGCAGGACAAGAACTGGGCGGGTGGCATATCAGGGAGGCAATCATTACCCGGGGCTGTGGGCTGCATTGGGGATGAATCCATCGTCGGAGACGCGGTCGGGGCGGTGGTTCTAGCAGCCTCCCGCTTCTCCTTTTCAGCATCCCAAACGAAGTGTTCGATCATCGGCATAACCACTGCGGCGACTAACGATATGCCTGCCAAAGACAGTCCGAAGATGGTGAAGCGCGAGTTAACTTTTTCCTGCGAACGCTGCCGGCTTTCCGCCAAGACTTGCCGCTGGTCTGCCAATGCCTGGCGCCGCTCGGCGAGGCCGTGGGCGCTGCGAATCTCCCTCAGGCTCTGCGCTGACCCTTCCAGGCTTTGCGCCGACGCCTGCGTCCATGTGCGGATGCCCTCTAGCATGGCAAGCATCTCCACAGCATGAAATTGCTCGGCCGTCGCCTCTTCCTCGCGGCGTGTGGCTGCTTCGTCCGCCTGCCGCCGCGCGGCGGGACCTTCGTCCTGCTGGCTGTCGTCGTCTTCGGCGTCGTCCCGCTTGGCGTCGGCGAGTGCCCTTTTTCTCTCTTCCGCCTTTAGCCAATCTTCGTTTGCACGAACTGCTAAATGAGCCTTCGGTCGGTTAAGGCTGTCCAACGCCGCCGCCTGGTGCCGCATGCGTTTGATTGCCGCCCGAGCAGCCTCCATGGCGTCGAATTGGGTCTGAGCCGAGGAGGTGTATTCCCTCATTCTTGCACTCATCGACTGCATTGCCTCTATGGCATCAGTCTGGAATTGGGGGCCGGAAGTGTATTCCCGCATCCGGTCAGCCACTTCTTTAGCAGCGTTGTACGCGTCAATCCCCGCGAAGTAGTTGAAGTCGTCGGGGTCTTCTTCTCCGCTGACGGTGGTGCTCATAACCAACCGGGCGTGTCGCGCCGTAACATGGCACCTAGAAGCAAGAGGATAGGTTTCGCTGGTCCCGCATTGGACAAGTGTGCCACATTTTCACGAGCGCGTTGCTCCGGCTGAGAGCTTCCACATCGTATTCGTCTGTCTTTGACTAGTGCGTATGTACTTTGGTGCCTCAAAGATCGCGTTGGGCTGCACGTAAAGTCGCCCCTTGTGCTCACCCGGAACCGGCCCCGGGTCACCCGGAAGAGAATGAACTTGCGGCTCTTCTGCTTCGGCCGCAAATTTTGATCTGACTTCGTCTGCGCCGTGTGCCAATTGAATGATGCGTCCGAGAAATTCCTGCCTCGGCAAGAACTCCAAGCCGACGAGCAATTCTGCGGTCAATACGTTCTCACCCCCCTGTCCCCCGGCTCTATAGTTCCTGACGTTCTCCTATGAGATTTCTTCCAGAAGCTTTCCTACTGTGGAACTCCATGTTGTGGTTGAAATTTCCATAGGCCCCTTGTATCTGCATCTCTAGAATGTTCTGTCATGACACTAAGTCGATATGAGTTCAGGGGGCCAGCAGCACAGCATGCTGCTTAGAAGAGTCTTCTCGAATTAAGAATTCAGGAGTCTGTAATCGACTACTTGGCGGGATACTCCCATTCCCAGCCCAAGGGCATGAAGCCCTGCTGGTGGACCAGAACGCCGGTAGGCGTTGGTACGTCCATGATGATTGTTCCGGTTGCCTTCTCCCCCGGGCCTAGCGCTGACGGGAAGCGCTCTGTGTCGCTAAGACACATGGTCGCAGCAAAGGTGGTGATATTACCATTGAAAGTCGTGCCATTGTCAGCGATCGCCTTCCATCCGTAACCTGCCAGACCAAACTGAGGATTTACTGACTCGGCAAGCGCGGGGTCAGTTTCCATGGATACGTTCAGTGCTACGAAGTGACCGTGCTCCGAGGGCATCGTCATCGTATTGGTGCAGGTGGGGTCCACCTGAATTGAGTTCACCACGAAACTGGCGACCGTCTTGTCCTTGTCAGTGACAGACGCGCCCTCCCCGACTTTCTTGATCAGGTTGCCTCGGGAGGACTTGGCCCCGGCGGCTGCGCCACTCTTTACGGGTGCCTGTGTTGCGGGTTCAACCGAGGGCGCGCTCGGGCTTGCCGCCGGCGCCTCACCGCAACCTGCCAAAAGCAGGGGGAGCAGGGCAATGGCGGCTAGGTACTTGTATTTCATGTGGTCCCCCATTGGACTCGTGCGAACGAAGTCTGCTCAGCATAATTGAGAAGAATTCAACTCGCGCTACTAACAGATGTCACAAATGGATAAGGATGCGACTTGATTTCCTATGACCCTGCGAAATTGGGGTTGATTTGCTTGCCACCCGCGATTCGTTTGGCTGAGCTTTCTCGTAACCGCTCCAGGAAACTTTGAGAGCCCCACCTTCAGGTAATAAGCGCGCTGGTCTGGCACTAGTTGCAAAAGGATGCGTCCAGCTAGGCCGGACGCACCCTTCATCTGTCGAATCCGCGAAGTGTTACGCACCGTTTCAGTCGATGAGCACCGGAGGCTTGGCGTGATCGGAAGGTTCCAATACGAGCGCAACCTTCCGGTTCCGGTGGTGGAGCCAGCTCGCCACCGCCAAAAGCGCAACGAGCGCGAAAGTGCTCAAGAGCTGCGGCCGGGAATCCTCGCCGATGAAGCCCACCGTGAAGATCGCCGCGAGGATGACCAAGCCAAAGCATGTGAGCCACGGGAAGCCGGGCATCCGCAGGGGAAGCTCCGTCCCCTCCCGGTCGGCGCGCAGGCGCAGTGCCAGCTGGGCCAGGAGCGCGGACGTCCACACAAGCAGGCACGTAGACCCCACGATGTTCAGCAGAATGCCAAGGACCATCTCGGGAAACATCAGCTCCAGCACCACCGTAACAACGCCGAACGCGACGCTGGCCAGGACCGCGACCACTGGGACCCGTGCCTTGGACACCGCAGCAAGCAGACGCGGCGCTTCGCCCCGCTCCGCAAGGGAGAACGCCATCCGGGAGGCGCCGTAGAGGTTGGCGTTGAGGGCGGACAGCAGGGCCGCGACGGCCACCAGGGTGATCGCCGTGGCCGCACCGGGCAGGCCGGCAGCGTCCAGCACGGCGGCGAACGGACTCTTCAGGCCCGCAGAACCAACGGGAACCACGGCCGCGATGACGAAGATGGCACCGATGTAGAACACCAGGATGCGCCACAGCACTGTGCGGACGGCCTTTTTCACGCTGCGTGCCGGCTCCGCGGTTTCGGCTGCTGCCACGGACACGATCTCGGTACCGCCGAACGCGAACGCCACCACGAACAGCGCCGTCGCAATCCCGCCGAACCCACTCGGCGCGAAGCCCTCCCCCATGAAGTTGCTCAGGCCCGGCGACTGCACACCCGGCAGCCAGCCGAAGAGCAGCGCAAAGCCCACCAGCAGGAACCCGACGATCGCTGCCACCTTGAGCAAGGCGAACCAGAACTCGAACTCACCGAAGTTTTTCACGCTGGTCAGGTTCACGGCGGTGAGCACCACGATGAATACCAGGGCCATCAGCCACACCGGCAGCGCCGGGAAGATCATGGCCAGGAGCCCGGCCGCACCGAGCGCTTCGGCCGCGATGACCACCACCAGCTGGATCCACCACAGCCAGCCCACCGTGGCGCCGGCCACCGGCCCGTACGCCTTGGCGGTGTAGACGGAGAACGCGCCGCTGTCCGGGTTGGCGGCGGCCATCTCGCCGAGCGCCCACATCACCAGGATGATGAGCGTGCCGGCCACGAGGTAGGAGATCAGCACCGCCGGGCCGGCGGCCTGGATGCCGGCGCCGGAGCCGATGAAGAGGCCCGCACCGATGGCGCTGCCCAGTCCCATCATGGTGAGCTGGCGGGGTTTGAGGGCTGCGCCGAGGGGGCGCGCAGACGTCGTTGTCTGTTGTTCCATGGAAATTCCTCTGGTTGTAGGTGGAACGGAGTGGAGAGAAGTCAGAAAGGTGTCAGGCCGCGTGGGCTGCGAGGAGCCGGAGCACGCGGTTGTTGGAGGCGGGGTCGGCCACAGTGATCCGCACGCCGTCGCCCTGGTACGCGCGGACCATGATCCCGGCGGTATTGAAGGCGTCCACCAGCCGCGCAAGCAGCTGATCGTCGGCGCGGATCCACAGGAAGTTCCCCTGGCTCGGCTGCAGGTTCCAGCCCTGGGCTTCCAGCTCGGCAGCCATCCGGGCGCGCTCCTGCTTCACCAGGGAGACACGCGCTGCCATCTCCTCCCCCGCATCCAGCGACGCGATGGCCGCCTTCTGCGCCAGCGCGCTCACGGCGAACGGCAGGGCGGTGCGACGCAGACCGTCGGCAATCGCCGGCGCGGCAACGGCGTAGCCCACGCGCAGGCCGGCGAGCCCGTAGGCCTTGGAGAAGGTGCGCAGGATGCAGACGTTCGGGTACCGGCGGTAGAGCGCCAGGGAATCGGGGCCGCTGCCGGCGTCGGCGTATTCCACGTAGGCCTCGTCGAACACCACCAGGACGTCGGAGCGGACGGACTGCAGGAAGGCCTCGAGGCGGCCGTGGCTGAGCGGCACGCCGGTGGGATTGTTGGGCGTGCAGAGCAGGATCACCTTGGTGCGGCCGGTGACGGCGGCGGCCATGGCGTCGAGGTCGTGGCCCTCGGCGTCGTCCAGCGGGACGCGGACCGGCCGGGCGCCTGCCAGCTCCACCAGGATGGGGTAGGCCTCGAAGGAGCGCCATGCGAACACCACCTCGTCCCCGGCGTCGCACAGTCCGGTGATGATCTGCTGCAGGACGCCCACGCTGCCGGGCCCCACCGCCACCTCCTCGGCGGTGACGCCCAGGTGCCGGGCGAGCCGTTCGCGGAGTTCGACGGCGGCCATGTCCGGGTAACGGTTCATCCTGCCGGCCGCTTCGACCACCGCGGCGGCGGCTGCGGGCAGGGGCTCGTAGTGGCTTTCGTTGCTGGCGAGGGCAGCGATGTCCGCGCCGAGGCTTCGCCGGCCTGGTACGTAGGCGGGAAGTCCGGTGACCGCGCTGCGGAGGGTGGGCAGCTTTGTTGCCGGCGGGGCCAGGAGTTGATCAGGGCTCATGAAGACCGATCATGGAAGTGACCCGGGCCACAATGCAAGGTACGCTTCCGTGCTTGGGACTTCTGCTCAACTTCTAGTAGCTCTGGTGAAAATATGACCATCGCGAACTCTCGCACCCTCGATTCGCTCGACGGCAGGATCATCCTTGCCCTCGACAAGGACCCCGAAGCCAGCGCCCTGGCACTCTCCCGGACACTCGGCGTCGCCCGCAACACCGTCCATGCCCGGCTGGCGCGGCTGGAGCGCAGCGGCGCGCTCCGCTCCTTCAGCCGCAGGCTGGACCCCGCCGCGCTGGGCTACGAACTGATGGCCTTCCTCTCGCTGTCCATCAGCCAGACCCGGACCGGGTCGGTGGAGAACGGCCTCGCTGCCATCCCGGAGGTCATCGAGGTGCACGCCACCACCGGCGACGCGGACCTCATGGCCAAGGTGGTGGCCCGCGGCACCACCGACCTCTACCGCATCACCAACCAGATCCTGGAGATCGACGGGATCCAGCGGACCAGCACAGCCATCTCCATCCTGGAACTCATGCCGCCCCGGTACGACGGGCTGATCAGCCGGCTGTCGGAGCAGGAAGCGCGCCCTGCGGACTGACCGCATCGGGCGGCGTACGTCGCTGCGGCCTGACCGGCGGGAGGGCAAGCCGCCACCCTCGCCTCCGCGTGCCGGTGAGCGCATACTGAACGCATGCCAACCTTCCGGCTGTCCACGTTTGCAGCAGCGCCGCCGGAGCGCGTCTTCGCCACCTGGACCGATGCCGACAGGTTCCATGAATGGATTGGCGGAGTCACCGGCGTCACCGACCGCGTCGGTCCTGCCGGTGAGGCCGGCAGCCGCTAGACGGTGCAGTGCGGGCGGATGAGCCGCACCGAAGTCCTCGAGGCCGAGCGGCCCCGCCACATCCGCACCCGCTTCGGCAACGCCATCCTGAAGGGCGAGTCGGACGTGACCTTCACCCCCGATGGCGCGGGCACCCGCATTGACCAGGTGTTCACGACCCGCGGGATCGTGTCCGCGATTTTCGGCTGGATCTTCGCCACGGGCTCGTACCGGGGCAGTTTCAAAGGTGAGCTGGAAACGTTCCGGGCACTCGTTGAGCGGGTGGCATGACACGCACCACAAGTGGGCGTATTGTCACTTTCCAGCTCCCCTGCTGCCAAAAGTCCCAGCTGAATCCTGCGGTATTGCAAACGTGAGATGCAAGCCACACGATGCCTGCATGACTACTCTTACCGTCTCGGGCCGCGTGGCACAGGTTCTCAGCAGCTATGTCAGCGACGTCTTCGGCGTCATGGGCAACGGCAACGTCTACTTTCTGGACGCCGCGGAGCAGCAGGGTCTCCGCTTCACGCCCGTCCGGCACGAGGGCGCCGCCATCGCCGCGGCCGACGCCTACTACCGCGCCTCGGGACGGCTCGCCGCGGGCACCACCACCTACGGCCCCGGTTACACCAACGCGCTCACCGCCCTCGCCGAGGCGGTCCAGGCGCAGATCCCGGTGGTGCTGGTCACCGGCGACGCCCCCACCACCGGCGCCCGGCCCTGGGACGTGGACCAGGCGGCCATCGCCGCGGGCCTCGGCGCAGCCACCTTCACGGTCACCCGCGATGCCGCGGGCGCCGTCACCCGGCAGGCGGTGGAGTACGCACTCACCCGGCGCACCGCCGTCGTGCTCGCCATCCCCTACGACCTCGCCGCACTCGAAGCTGCAGACGGGGACCTTCCGGAGCCGGCCACTTTGAAGGTGACGGACGACGGCGGCACGGACCTTGGGCAGGTCGCCCGCCTGCTCGCCGGGGCGAAGCGGCCGCTGGTCTTGGCCGGCCGGGGCGCGCACCTCGCCGGCGCCGGCCCTGAGCTCCGCGAACTCGCCGACCGGCTCGGCGCGCTGACCGCCGGAACTGCCCTGGCGCTCAACCTCCTCAATGGCGAGGGGTACCTGGGCGTGGCCGGCGGTTTCGGCACCGACACCGCGGCCGGGCTCATGGGCGAGGCCGACGTGGTCCTGATGGCCGGGGCGAGCCTGAGCCCGTTCACCATGCGGTTCGGGCATCTGCTCGGCCCCGATGCCGCGGTCATTCAGATCGACACCGCGGTGGAACCTACGAATCCGCGGGTGGACCTGTTCGTCCAGGCGGATGTGAAGGCTGCTGCTTCGCGGCTGCTGACTTTGCTTGATGGCAGGGCTGTTGCCGGGGCGTGGCGTGCTGAGGCCGCTCGGCGTCTGGCTGTTGGGCCGGGCCACGCTGCTGGATCCGTTGAGACGGTGGATGGCCGGCTGGACCCGCGGGCCCTGGCCTCCGCGCTGGATGCCGTGCTGCCGGAGCGCCGCACGGTGGTGCAGGATGGCGGGCACTTCATCGGGTGGGCGCCCATGTACTGGAACATCCCGCGGCCGCAGGACCTAGTGATGGTGGGGACCGCGTTCCAGTCGATCGGGCTGGGCCTGGCCAGTTCCGTCGGGGCAGCCCGCGCGGTGGAGGACGGCCGCACCCTGGTGCTGGCCTCCGGCGACGGCGGGTTCCTGATGGGCCTGGCCGACCTCGAATCGCTGATAGGCGCGGCCCGCAGCGCAATCGCGGTGATCTACAACGACGCCGCGTATGGTGCCGAGATTCACCAGTACGGATCGCAGGGCCTGACCGAGAAGCCCATGTTGATCCCCGAGGTGGACTTCAGCGGTGTTGCGCGGGCTCTGGGTGCCGAGTCGGCTGTCATCCGGTCATTGTCTGATCTGTCCGCGCTGCAGGATTGGATCGACGCCGGCGCCCGCGGCACATTCGTGGCGGACTGCCGGATCACGTCCAGCGTCCGGGCACCGTGGCTGACTGAGTGGATGAACGCCACCCGGGCAGCGAAGGCAGCGGTGGCGGGTTAGCTCGCCCCGGATCCAGATTTCGCGACTGCAGAGTAACTGCGCCCTTTGACTCCGGCCCTACGGGCTCACGTGGAGCTTATTTCGGGAAACTGTATTCAAAAGGCGCACTTACAGACCTGACCGCACGAAGTCAGAACGAAGAAGGCCGATGCTCTTTAAGGGCATCGGCCTCCCTCACCTGCTGACGGGTGGTCCAGTGGACCTGTCATGAGCCCGCCCGTGACCGGCCAAACCGTTTCCGCAGCGGTGCTGTCCGTGGAGCGCCGCCGACAACATGCTGGGCAGGGGTCGATTAAGGCAGGGCCACGTGCGGGCGCACATTGGTGGCCGCGCTTTTGTGATGCCCTGGGCAGGACGATGGCCACTCCACCTGCCCCTGACTCCCTGAATCTTGAGGCCAACGAAGCAGCAAAGGTTCTGCGAGCGGTCGCCTGCTCATCGGCAGCGAAGGAGACCTACGTCCTGCGCACAAATGGCGCGCTGATCGGGGGCTGGGCGCTCCAACCCTCCGCGCTGGGACGCGCTAGCTCGGTCAGAACCGCTGGATCACAGAGATGTTGTTAACGAACTCACTATGCATGTTGTACTTCAAGTACGCGGGAAGGGCGAGCCCTTGCTGTCCGCCGATAGTCCGCCATACACCCCATTGCGAGCCGGTACGATTCCAGATGCTCTCAATGTTGTCGTTCATCCCAGTAGGGCCATACCCGTCCGCTAGGTTCGGGTCACCGACCTGGTACGCCGCCATGAGACCAGAGCCGTTCGGGCCCGCGAACGCGCAGAAATGAGCTTCCGGACAACGATCCCAACCCGTGGCAGCCTGTGCCGGGGCGGCCACGCCCGCGAGCGCAGTTAGTGCCCCAACGGCTAGACCGGCACCAAGTTTCGCTGAAAATCGCATTATGTCTCCCCCATGAACAAGTGCCTAAGCGCGGGATGCGCTGAGGTCCAGACTAAAACATGTGGTCAGGCCCGTACAGTTGCAAACCGGAAGTGCGCTCCAGACCGCGGGACCAACCGTCCTCCCGAGCCACTACTAGCTTTGAAGTCATTTGACACGGCATTGCATCGCTGCTGGTTCACCTGCCCGTGCCATAGGCCACTTTCGGCGTTTATCAGGAATAGCGACGCCGGACCGCGTGGTTGTCGCAGGCATGAAGGCAATCACGTACAACTCATACGGAAACCCCGACGTCCTCGAATACGGCGAGCAGCCGATGCCGAAAGTCGGACCGGGTATGGTCCTGGTGAAAGTTAAGGCAGCGGCGGTGAACCCGGTGGACTGGAAGATCATGGCCGGCGGCCTGGACGCCGTCATGGACCTGCAGTTTCCCGCGATCCCCGGCTGGGACGTGGCCGGCGTGGTGGAATCGGTGGGCATCGATGCCCGGCAGTTCCAGCCCGGCGATGAAGTAGTTTCCTACGGACGGAAGGACTACGTCCACGGCGGCAGCTTCGCCGAGTACATCGCCCTGCCGGAGCGGCTCCTGGCCCGCAAGCCCGCCTCGCTCGGCTGGAACGAATCGGCCGGCCTGCCGCTGGCAGGGCTCACCGCCTTCCAGGTCCTCAACCGGCTGGGCCTGAAGGGCGGCGAAACGGTCCTGATCCACGGCGGCTCCGGCGGCGTCGGCTCGCTCGGCATCCAGATCGCCGTGGCTCTGGGCGCACGCGTCATTGCCACCGCATCGGAGAAGAACCACGACTTCCTCCGCTCCCTGGGCGCCGAGCCGGTGGCCTACGGCGACGGGCTCGCGGACCGCGTCCGTGAGCTGCGCCCCGACGGCGTGGACGTGGTGGCCGACTTCGTGGGCGGAAACCTCGAGGCCACCCTGGCGGTGCTCGCCGACGGCGGCCGGCACGCCTCCATCGCCGACAGCGACGTGGAGCAGCACGGCGGGGACTGGATGTGGGTCAACCCGGTGGGCGCCGACCTGCAGGAACTCGCCGACCTCGTGGACAGCCGGAAGTTCCGGGTGGAGGTGGCCGAGGTCTTCCCGCTGGAGAAGGCCGCCGATGCCTTCCGCTCCAACATGGAAGGCCACACCCGCGGCAAGATCATCGTCGCCGTGGACCAGGACTCCTAGGCAGGAAACCGCTTAGCCCTCGGGCTGATGGCGGGCTCCGCCGGGATGGGCCATGATCGGAGCATGAGCCGCTCCGGAATCCCCCAGCCCTGGTGGGTCCCGCCGGCCCTACGCGGCTACAAGCCCGGGTGGCTGCGGCACGATGCGGTGGCAGGGGCAGCTCTCTTCGCGGTTCTGGTCCCCGCCGGCATGGCCTACGCGCAAGCCGCCGGACTCCCACCCGTGACCGGCCTCTACGCCACGGTGGTGCCCCTGATCGCCTACGCCATCGTGGGGCCGTCACGGGTGCTGGTACTGGGTCCCGATTCGGCGCTCGCCCCGATGATCGTCGCCGCCTTGATTCCCCTGGCTGCGGCGGACGAGCAACGGTCCGTTGCCCTGGCGGGACTCCTGGCCGTACTGATCGGCGCCATCATGCTCATCGGATCGGCGCTGCGGCTGGGCATCGTCACGGGACTGCTGTCCAAGCCCATCCGGCTGGGCTACCTCAACGGCATCGCCCTGCTGGTAGTGGCGTCCCAGCTCCCCGTCCTCCTGGGCATCCCCGTGGACGGTGACACCCCCTGGGACAAACTCCTGGCCGCGGTCCCCAAAGTGCTCGACGGCGAAACCAACCTCGCCGCGCTCCTGCTGGGACTCGCCTCGCTGGCGCTCATCCTGGTGCCGCGGTGGCTGAAGTGGAAGGTCCCCGGCGTGCTGATCGCCGTCGTCGTCTCCTGCCTGTCCGTGGCACTGCTGGGTCTTCACGACGACGTCAAGGTCACCGGGGCCCTCCCCCAGGGACTCCCGACGCCGGCCCTCGGCGGGATCGGCTGGGCCGACGTCCTGGCGCTGCTGCCCGCCGCCGCCGGCATCGCCCTGATCGTCTTTGTGGACACCGGAACTCTGTCCCAGTCTTTGGCTGCGGCCAGGAACGGCAAAGTGTCCGGCAACCATGAGATGGCGGCCCTCGGCGCGGCGAACGCAGCCAGCGGCCTGCTGGGCGGCTTCCCCATCTCCGCCAGCACTTCCCGCACGCCTGTGGCGGTGGAGTCCGGATCGAAATCCCAGCTGACCGGAGTGGTGGGTGCCCTCCTGGTCTTTGGCTTCATGCTCGCAGCGCCCGGCGTCACGGAATTCCTGCCCTCCGCCACCCTGGCCGCCATCGTCATCGCCGCGGCAGCCGGAATCGCCGACCCCGCGGGAGTGCGCCGGCTGGTGAGCATGAGCCGCAGCGAAACGCTGGTGATGCTCGCGGCGTTCCTTGGGGTCACCATCCTGGGTGTCTTGCCGGGCATCGTGGTGGCGGTCGGCCTGGCCATCCTCGACTTCCTGCGGCGGGCCTGGGACCCATACCGCGCAGAGCTGGTGGATGTGCCCGGTGTACCCGGCTACCACGACGTGACCCGCCACCCGGACGGCGAGCGCATCCCCGGCCTGCTGATCCTGCGCTTCGACGCCCCGCTGTTCTTTGGCAACGGTGCGCTGCTGGGATCCTTCGTGCGCGACGAGCTGGACGGGGCCCCGCCCGGCACCGAACGCGTGGTGCTGGCCGCCGAGCCCGTGACCGGGATCGACACCACCGCCCTGGACGAGCTGGTGGAGCTGGACGAATGGCTGGAACGGCACGGCGTGGACCTGGTGTTCGCAGAAATGAAGGGCCCGGTCAAGGACAGGCTGCTGCGGTACGGGATGGGCGCCCGCTTCTCCCCCGCGCACTTCTACCCCACCACCAGCGAGGCCGTGCGGGCTTACCAGCGGGAGAAGCGTCAGGCGTAGCTGCCGGCACCCAACCCCGGCGCCGCCGTCGTACGTCCTTCCCTACATGACGGTGGGCTTCCGGTTGTGCGACTCCCGTGCAGCCGCGAAGCTTTCCTCGAACGGCAGCGATTCCAGGTCCAGCAGCGGGTTGTTGTCCTGCGTGTCCACCAGGTGCCGGGCCTCCTCCTGCGTGTCCACGCTGGGCATGGACCCGGGCAGGTGCCGGCCGGCGGACTCGGGCAGGAAGAAGATGGCGACGGCGGCGATCAGGGCCACGCCCATCAGGTAGTAGGCGATGGTCATGTCGTTCGCGGTCAGTTCGATGAGGGCCGCGATGATGAACGGCGCCGTCCCGCCGAAGATGGCCACGGCGAAGTTGTAGGCGATGCCCATGGCCGAATAACGGTGCTCCGTGGGAAACAGAGCCGGCAAGGCTGAAGCGAGGTTCGGCACCGAGAACGCCACCGGGAAGGCGATCAGCGCCAGGCCCAGGAACGTCATGGGGACGCTGCCCGCTGAGATGGCCAGGAACGCCGGGATCGCGAACACCACCGTGCTCAGCGCACCGATCCACAACACCTTGCGGCGGCCGATCCGGTCGGAGAGCCGCCCGGTGAACGGGATGCACAGCGCCATCGCCACCAGCACCGGGATGGTCAGCAGCGTGCCGTCCACCTCGCTGTAGCCCTTGTTGCTGGTCAGGTACGTGGGCATGTACGAGGTCAGGGCGTAGGCCACCGTGTTGGCGGCGGCCGCCAGGATCATGGCCAGCAGGATGGGCCGCCAGTGCGCCTTCAGGATCCCCCACGGGCCAACGGGCCGCAGGTCCTCCCCCGTTTCGGGATGCTTCGCCACCACGGCTTCGGCTTCCATGGTGGCCTTGAAGGCTGCCGACTCCTCGATCTTCATCCGGAAGTAGACGGCCACGGCGCCCAGCGGGCCGGCCACCAGGAACGGCAGCCGCCAGCCCCACGCCTCCATCTGCTCCTGCCCCAGCACCAGCTGCAGGACGGACACCACCAGCCCGCCGACGGCGAACCCGAGGTAGCTGCCCATGTCCAGGAAGCTGACGTAGAAGCCGCGCCGCCGGTCCGGGGCGTGCTCGCACACGAACGTGGTGGCGCCCGAGTACTCGCCGCCGGTGGAGAAACCCTGCACCAGCTTGGTGACCACCAGCAGCACCGCCGCCCAGATGCCCAGCACCGAATACCCGGGCAGCAGGCCGACGGCGAACGTGGCGGCGGCCATGATCATCAGCGTCATGGCCAGGACTTTCTGCCGGCCAATCTTGTCGCCCAGCCAGCCGAAGAAGATGCCGCCCAGGGGCCGGGCGATGAACGTGGCGGCGAAGGTACCCAGCAGGAACAGGTTCTGCACGGCCTTGTCCGCCTCGGGCAGGAACACCGGTCCCATGGTGGTGATGAGGTAGCCGAACACGCCGACGTCGTACCATTCCATGGTGTTGCCCACGATGGTGCCGCCGAGCGCCTTCTTGAGCGTGCGCTGGTTGACCACGTTGACGTCGCTGACCTTCAGCCGCCGCAGCCCGTTGTGTTCTGTCATTGCCCGTTCACCGCCGCATCGTTCGTCCGCTGGGCCCGGGCCGGGCGTTCGTCCGGCTCACCTGTCCCCCAGCAGCCCAACTCTCCCGATCATCCCGCTGCGGGCGTGGCGCCGCAAGCATAAAAAGCGGACGACGGCGGCACGGCGCGGGCACCGCGGGTTCCCCACCGCGCTTCCACCTATCGCGGATGGGCAGCCGGTGCAGTACGTTGGCCATACACCGTGCGAACACGCGCAGCTGGGCAGCGCTGTTCCGGTGGCCGAACGCCTGCAGTCCGCCTGCAACAGTGGCGAACAAACGCGGGCACAACCCAGCCACGCCAGGGAAGCCGCCCCATGAACCTTGCACCCATTTCCCTTAGCCGCCGTCCCCAGACCCGGTGGCTCGTCCCCGCCGCCCTCATCCTCCTCAGCATGGTGCCCATCATTGCCGGGTCCCTGCGACTGACCGAACTCTCGGCAGGCCAGGTCACACCGGACAACGCCCGGTTCTTCGATTCTCCGGTCCCAGTCCTGATCCACATCCCCACCGTCACCGTGTACCTGGTGCTCGGCGCGTTCCAGTTCGTGCCGCCGCTTCGCCGCGGCAAGCGCGGACGGGCCAGCTGGCATAAAACGGCCGGACGCATCCTGGTCCCCACCGGGCTGCTGGCCGCCCTGTCCGGATTGTGGATGGCAGTGTTCTACGACCTGCCGCCCCTGGACGGGCCCCTGCTGCTGGCCCTCCGGCTGGTGTTCGGGTCCGCCATGGTGGCTTTCATTGTCCTGGGATTCATCGCCGTGCGGCGCAGAAACTACGTCCGGCATTCGGAATGGATGTCCCGGGCGTACGCCATCGGCATCGCCCAGGGCACCATCGTTGTGGTCACCATCCCCTGGATCGCCCTGGTGGGGCCGGTGACCGAGCTGTCGCGTGCCCTCCTGATCGGCTCCTCCTGGGTCCTCAGCCTGGCGGTGGCGGAATACTTCATCCACCGGCGAGCGCAGGGAACCCCGGGACGTTCCCGCACTGCCTTCCACCCGGCTTAGGCCGCCGCTACACCGTGGGCGGCTCCACCGGCGCAGGTTCAGCCCTGCCAATGTTGGTGGTGCTCCAGCTCGCCAGGAACGCCAGCTTTTCCTCGGCCGGGCTGCCGGGTTCGGCCGTGTAGGCAATCATGGTCAGCCCTTCGCCGGGGAGCTCCAGGGCGTCGCCGGTGAGTTCGATGTCCCCCACGAGCGGGTTGTGCAGGGTCTTGCGGGCCGTGCGGTGGAAACGGACGTTGTGCCGGGCCCACCGGATGGAGAACTCGGTGCTGCCCGCGGCGAGGTCTCCGATGAGGCTGTTCAGTGCACGGTCGCGCGGGCTGCGGCCGGATTCGGCGCGCATGGCCGCGGCAAAGTCGTCCGCGAGGCTCTCCCACTCCACGAAAAACTCCCGCGAGCGGGGGTCCAGGAACATGAACCGTGCCAGGTTGAACGGCAGCGCGGACGGTTTGAGGATGTCCGTGTACAGGGCGAAGCAGAGGCTGTTGGCGGCCACCACGTCCGTACGGGCGTTCCGGACGTAGGCGGGGGTGCCGGTCATGCCGGCCAGCAGCCGTTCGATGCTGGGACGCACCTCGGTCTTCGCCCGGCGGGTGCCGGCGGACGGGCTCGGGGCGGCGGCCTTTGCCAGGTCGAACAAGTGGGCGCGTTCCGCCTCGTCCAGCTGAAGGGCCCGGGCCAGCGAATCCAGGACCGAGTCGGACACACTCCGCAGGTTGCCCCGCTCCAGCCGGGCGTAATACTCGGTGCTCACACCGGTGAGCATGGCCACCTCCTCACGCTTGAGACCGGCCACCCTCCGGGTTCCACCGTAGGCGGGCAGCCCCGCCTGCGCCGGGGTGATGCGGGACCGGCGGCTCATGAGGAACTCCCGGACGTCCTTGGTGTTGTCCATGCTCCTACGCTACGGCGGGACGGGCAGTCCTGACAGGAACTGCCAGTACACCTCACAACAGACACTCCCACGCCCGCCCGGGAGCTGGTTTCCTTGAATCAGAACCCCGACGCCAACCCAAGGAGCAGCCATGCACCTCGCCATTCCAGGCGCCGCGGCCAAAGGCTCTGCCGAGAAGTTCGACGGCGACGTC
The DNA here is from genome assembly GCF_056394175.1 of Pseudarthrobacter sp. 10T415. Lineage (NCBI taxonomy): Bacteria > Bacillati > Actinomycetota > Actinomycetes > Micrococcales > Micrococcaceae > Pseudarthrobacter > Pseudarthrobacter sp. 10T415. Next base: position 102,524 of record NZ_JBFTHJ010000014.1, read on the forward strand.
CGCCTCAGTGCGCTGCACTCCGGTGAGGAGCCCTCCCGCCTGAGGACCGCCGTCGTCCGCTTCATGCCTGGGGCCCGCACCCACTGGCACTCCCACCCATTGGGCCAGACGCTCTACTGCACCGAGGGCACAGGGCTGGTGGCAACCCGCGACGGCGGCGCCATCCTCATGCGCGCCGGTGACACCGTGCACACCCCCGCCGGGGAGGAACACTGGCACGGCGCCACTCGGGACAGCCACATGTGCCACCTCGCCATGGTGGAGCACGACGCCGGCCACACGGCCACGTGGCTCGAAGCCGTCACCGAACACGACTACCAGGCCGCCCACCACCGAACAACGCTAAGGAACACCCCATGAAGAATGTCACCCTGAACAACGGAGTCGAAATGCCCATCCTGGGCTTCGGCGTCTTCCAGATCCCGGACGACGAAACCCAGGCCGCCGTGGAAGCGGCACTCGCCACCGGCTACCGCCACCTGGACACCGCCGCGTCCTACGGCAACGAGGCGGCGGTGGGCGCGGCCATCAAAGCCAGCGGCATCGCCCGCGACGAACTGTTCGTCACCACCAAGCTGTGGATCCAGCACGCCCCCACCGGCAGCGTCTTTGACGACACCAAGTGCTCGTTCGAGAACTCGCTGAACCGGCTCGGCCTGGACTACGTGGACCTCTACCTGATCCACCAGCCGCTGGGTGACTACTACAGCGAATGGCGCGCCATGCAGGAGATCAACAAGGAAGGCCGGGCCCGGGCCATCGGCGTCTCCAACTTCCACCCCGACCGGCTGGTGGACCTCATCGACCACAACGAGATTGCCCCGGCCGTGAACCAGATCGAGACCCACCCGTTCCACCAGCGGGCCGCGGACCAGGAACTGATGCGCGGGCGCGGCGTCCAGATCGAATCCTGGGGCCCGTTCGCCGAGGGCAAGAACAACCTCTTCACCGATCCCGCGCTGAGCGCCATCGCCGGGGAACACGGAAAGTCGGTAGCGCAGGTGGTGCTCCGCTGGCTCATCCAGCGCGACGTCGTCGTGATCCCCAAATCAGTCCGGCCCGAGCGGATGGCGCAGAACCTGGACGTCTTCGGCTTCACCCTCACGGACGAGCAGATGGGCCGCATCGCAGCCCTGGACACCGGCGCCAGCCAGTTCTTCGACCACCGTGACCCCAACATGGTCAGCTGGCTCGGCGGCCGCCGGTACAGCTAAGCGTGCCCACCAATCCGTTGAACTTCAGCCGGCGGTCCGCCCTCCGTGGCGGGGCCGCCGGCTTGGCCGGAGCCCTGCTCGCCGCCGGAACCGCCGGCTGCGCCCCGAAAGGAACAGATCCTGTGCCGTCACCGACCGCGGTTCCCTCACCCAGCACCGGCGGCCGGATCCTGCTGGCCTACTTCTCCCGCCCGGGCGAGAACTACCACTACGGCGGCCGGCGGAATCTCGAGGTCGGCAACACCGAGGTGCTGGCCGGCATGATCAGCGCGCTGGTCCCCTGCGACGTGCACCGGATCGAGGCGGCCGATCCCTACCCTGATGGGTATGACGACACCGTGGCGCGCAATGTCCGTGAACAGGACCTAAACGCCCGCCCGGCCATCTCCAACCCGCTGCCCGGCATCGGGCAGTACAGCAGCGTGATCCTGGCCAGCGGCATCTGGAACGTCAGGGCACCCATGATCATGGCCACCTTCGCCGAAAGCCTCGACTTCACCGGCAAGACCGTCTACCCCGTTACCACCCACGCCATGAGCGGGCTGGGCACCACAGGCCGCGACTACGCCCGGTTCTGTCCCGGCGCTGCCGTTGGTGACGGGCTCGCCGTGAAAGGCGAGGAAGTCAGCGACGCCGGTGCAGCCGTGGAGGCTTGGCTCCGCAGCACCGGCCTCTTGCCCGATTGATCAACACAAACCCGAAAGGACCACCCATGAGCGATTCACCCCAGCCCTCAGCACCAACGTCCCAGACCAGGGCGCAGCAACTCATCGGCGACTTCGCCCCGAAACTCGTGGAGCTCACCGACGGCGTGCTGTTCGGGGACATCTGGGAGCGGGACGAGCTCTCCCCGCGGGACCGCAGCCTCATCACCGTCGCCAGCCTGGTCACCAGCGGCAGCACCGACCAGCTGCGCGGGCACCTGGCCCGGGCACGCGCCAACGGGCTGACCGAAAGCGAACTCAAGGAAGCCATCATCCACCTGGCGTTCTACGCCGGCTGGCCCAAGGCCATGAGCGCCATCACCGTCGCCAAGGAGGTCTTCGCCGCAGCCGGGTAGCGCACCGGAAAGCCGGCGCACCACCCGGCGGCCGAAAAAGAGCGCATAGTTAGACAATGACAGGTCCATACACCCGAGGTGACTCCTACAGCAGCGAGGCTTCCCGGAAACAGATCAAGCACGCCCTCGAAAACTACGGTGCGACGGACATCATCTTCGGTCAGCGGGGCAGCCTGGGAGCGGTGGCGTTCAAGGGTGACGGCCGGCAGTACAGGATTGTCATGCAGCTACTGCAGTCTGAAGGCGCCTTTGCAGTCCGCAGTGACATCGCGGACGGCCAGCTCCGGGAGGCGAAGGCGAAAAGCCTGGAACGCACCAACCGCAAATCCTGGCAGGCCCTGGCCTCGGCAATCGACGCCAAGCTGGGGGCAGCGTCCGCTGGCATTGCCACCCTCGAATCGGAGTTCCTGGCCCACGTGGTCCTCCCCGGAAGCGACACCGTGTACGAGCAACTGGAGCCCGTCATCGACTTTGCCTACAGGTCCGGCCAGCGTCCGCTCTTCGGCCACCCGTCCCTGCCGTAGGGTCCCCAGTTACCGCCCGCGCCTGGTGAACGTCCCCAGCCCGGTGCTGTCGTAGAAGTCCAGCGTGACCTGCGGCGCTGAGCTGTGGCGTGCGTCCGCGAAAATCGCGCCGGCCAGGCCGTTGCCGTTCTCTCCGATGCTCCCGAAGCTGAACGTGTCGCCGTCGAAGTGGGTCAGGGCGAACGTCGTCTGCCGGCCCTCCGGACCCATCCTCATGACGAGCCCGCCGCCGTCCTCGAAGACCACCAGCGGCCCGTAGTAGGAGTTGCCGTACGTGCCCGTGTACCGGCGGTTGGGCCCGGCCGGGGCGGGGTTGGGCGGGATCTTCGTGTAATCGACCCCGGGCTTATCGGCCTCGTCCTGCTGCCGGAAGATGCCGGCAATGAAGGTCAGCCAGTCGACCGTGGGCGCGCCGTTCTGCGCGGTGTCCAAGAAGTCTGCGTTCACCGCCTCCGGGATACCCTGCGGGCGGCCGTTGGTCAGTGCCACGATGGCCAGCTGTTCACCGGGCAGCATGGACACGGCGGTGGCGGCACCCAGGTTGAAGGCGCCCGAATGGCCCAGCTGGACCCGGCCCTCATCGTCGTACGAGACGTTCCAGCCCAGCCCGTAGAAGCGTGAGCGGGCCGCCGGTGCCGCGGCCGGCCCGGACACCGAGTGCGGCACATGGGTGGTCTGCAGGGCTGCGGCGTCGATCACCGGCGGGCCCTCGAAGGTGCCGTTGCCCAGCTGCAGCCGGAGCCACCGGGCCAGGTCCCGCACGGACGAGCTTGCGCCGCCGGCCGGGGCTTCGGCGTCGGGATCGCGGCGGTACTTCGCCGCCCACTGCCGGTCCCCCACCGGCACGTGCAGCACGGCCCTGTCCGCAGCCTTCTCGTAATCGCCGAGCCGGTAGCTGGAGGAGGACATGCCCAGTTTGCTGAACAGGACCCGGTCCGCGAGCTCCTCCCATGTGGTGCCCATGGCATCGGCGGCCGCCTGGCCGGCCTCCGTGAAACCGAAGTTGCTGTAGTGGTAGCTGGACCGGAACGCGTCCAGGGGCTGCTGGTGGAGGTGGGACAGGATGTATTCCCGGTCGAAGCCGAGGTCCTCCAGCAGGTCGCCCGCGCCGGTCCGCAGCCCGCTGCGGTGCGAGAGCAGGTCCGCGAAGGTGGCGTTCCGGGTGACGTAGTCATCGTTGAGCGCGAAGTCCCTGTTGTAGTTGATGACGGGGTCCGTCCACGCGAGGACCTTCTGCCCCGCCACGCCCGCGATGACCGTGGATGCCAGCGGTTTGGACACGGATGCCACCTGGAACACCGTGTCCGGCGTGACCTTCCCCGGTTTGCCCACCTCCTTCACGCCGAAGCCCTTGGCATAGAGCACCTCGTCCCGGTACACCACGGCCACGGCCATCCCCGGCAGCCCGGTCTGCGCCATGGCGTCTTCAACGAACCCGTCCAGCCGCGCCACGGCCCGGTTCACCTTGGCGCTGTTCAGCAGCGGCGGGACCTGCCCCGGCGGGGCGGGGAGCAGCGCCGCGGGAACCGAGGCGGGACGCTGCGGCGGCGCAGTACCGGCGGTCAGGAAGGGCACGCCGGCAGCACCGATCCCGGCGGACTTCAGCAGCGTGCGGCGGGTGGGCAAAACGGAACCACTGGTCATGGCGAATCCTTGATCCTCAGGTGGGCACTGTTGGTGAGGCCCCAGCCTTCCCGCGCCTTAATACTGGACCGCGCTTCCGGACGGTGCAATGGGTTTGCGTTGCCGCGCCAAGCTTCCCCGCCCCGTCCCGGCCCGGGCCCTAGACTGAAATCCACCCCCTACAGCCTTTCGAGAGGAACGCACGCATGCCCCTCGTTCTCCGCAACGTCCGCCCCTGGGGCGGAACCGCTTCCGACGTGACGCTCGACGGCGGCGCGATCACCGCCGTCGTCCCCGCCGCCCAGGACAGGGCTGCTTCGGCGGACGCGGGCACCGCGCCAGGAGCCGGCGCGCTGGACGGGCGCGGCCGGATCCTGCTGCCGTCCTTCTCCGACGTGCACGTACACCTCGATTCCACCCGGCTGGGGCTGCCGTTCCGCCCGCACACCGGCTCACCCGGCGTCTGGAACCTGATGCTCAACGACCGGAACAACTGGCGGGACGCCGAAGCCTCCATCACTGAGCGGGCCACGCACACCCTCGGCGCGATGATCGAACGCGGCACCACGCGGGTGCGCAGCTACGCCCAGGTGGACGCCGACGCCGGCCTGGAGCGTTTCGAAGCCGTCCTCGCGGCGCGTGAAACGCACCGCGGCCGGGCGGACGTTGCGGTGATCGCGTTTCCGCAGGCAGGGCTGCTGCGGGAGTCGGGCAGCGCGGGAGTGCTGGAGGAGGCGCTCAAGCTGGGGGCTGACGTGGTGGGCGGGATCGACCCCTGCGCCCTGGACCGGGACCCCGTGAAGCATTTGGATATCGTGTTCGGTCTCGCCCAGAAGTACAGCCGGCCGGTGGACATCCACCTGCACGAGCCCGGCCAGCTGGGACTGTTCAGCATCGAACTGATCCTGGAGCGGACGCGGGCGCTGGGCATGCAGGGGCTGGTGACCATCTCGCATGCGTTCGCCCTTGCTGATCTGCCCCACGGCCAGCTGGACGGGCTGCTGGCGGAGATGGCCGAGCTGGATGTTTCCGTGGCCACCGTTGCGCCGGCTACGCCCCTGCCGCTGGAGAAGCTCACGGCCGCAGGCATCCGCGTGGGCCTGGGCGAGGACGGGCAACGCGACTACTGGTCCCCCTACGGGAACGCGGACATGCTGGACCGTACCTGGCAGCTGGCGTTCACCAACAGGTTCCGGGCGGACGAACTGATTGAGCATTGCGTGGCCGTGGCGACCATGGGCGGCGCCAGCGTGATCGATCCTGGGGCGCAGCGGCTGACTTCGGTGGCTGACCGGCCGGGCCTCGCGGTGGGTGACCCCGCCGACTTGGTCCTCGTGGAGGGTGACACCGTGGCGGCGGCCGTCATGGACAAGCTTCCGGGCCGCACCGTGATCCACCGCGGCGGAGTGGTGGCTGACGGGCTGCAGCTAGTCTGAGCCCGGGCCGGTCTCGCGGGAAGCGTCGGGCTCCGCCGGTCAGGGCTGCCCGGCGGGCACCAGGCGGTAGGCGTACCTGCCGTCAATGCCCTCGAGCGGGCTCATGCTGAAGTCCGCCCCCGGGGTGGACAGCTGCAGGGGCATCCTGACGGCCTGCCCGTCGCAGGGGACGCGGACCGGTGCGAGCACTTCCGCCCCGGCCGCCGTGGACACGGACAGCTCGGCAAAGGACGGTCCGGCGCAGAGGAAGTCCAGGTGGTACTGGCCCGGGTCTGCCATCAACGTCGTTCCGGTGCGCCCGTTACCGCTGCTGGCCCCGCGCAGCTCCCCGGGCACCGGCGGCTGCAACTGCTCCCCAGACCAATCCGAAAAGTCCTCGAGTGCCGACGCCCTGGGGTCCTGGTTGCGCTGGACAGAGACGCCCGTCGCTGCCGGTTTGCCTTCCGGTGGAACCGCACTGATGGTGAGGGGTCCGCCGTCGTGCCTGAAGAATTTGTCCAGCGTGTCCTTGCATTCGAAGTACGCCGCCTCCGGCACGCCATCCTCCCGGATGACGGTGAGCTTCGCCCCGTACACGCCGGCACAGGCTCCGGTGATGGTGTAGTCCCCCGGGCCCTGGTCGAGGACCAGCTTCCCGGCGGGCTCAGCGTCCGATGGCATCCCGGCGTCGGTGGGGGCAGCCTTGAGCTTCCTGGCGACTTCTTCCACGTTCTGCTCGAAGGATGCGGGTGGTGGGGTCTCAAGCCGGGTCGCCGCCGGCGAGGAGGCTGCCGCGGCCGGCTCCTCCGGGCCCGTGTATTCGCAGCCGGTGAGTACCACCGCCGCAAAGGCTGCTAGAAACATTAACCCCGTTCGCCGGGCCGGCATCCCCCCAGAAGCTGACATGTTCCGAGTCTAGGGCCTCCCCCAACGCGGACGGCGGCACCCAGGCCGGGTGCCGCCGTCGTACGCTCTGCCGGAGAGCTCCTAGCCGGCCGGAAGCGCCGCGGGCGCGGGCGACACGTCCGTGAACGCGTTGCCGGTGGAGTACCGGTCGAACCGCCAGGGGTTGGCGTTGTTCCGGACGCTCTGGAACGTCACGCCGTCGAACACCGAATTGGTGAGGCCCTTGATGTTGGCAGGGTTGACATTCCGGAACACCACGTCCTGGAACGTGAAGTTGCTGAGCGTGGCAGTCCCTTCGCCGAGGGCGGGTCCGGCCTGGATGTCGATGACCGGTTTGCTGTCGGAGACGGCCATGCCGCAGCTGGGCGAGTTGTTCCCGTCCACGGACACGTTGCGGACCACCACGTCCTTGAAGGTGGCCGAATCAGCGACGACGTACCCGCTGGGTGACTGGTTGTAGCTGAGCGTCATGATGAACGCGCTGCTGCCCATGCAGGCCATGGCGGTGTCCCGGAAGAGGAAGTTCCGCCCGCCGCCGGCCATGTCCGAGGTGCTCTTCATCCGCAGCCCGCCGGTCTCCACCTTGTACATGACGTTGTCCTCGGCCAGCACGCGCTGCACCCAGGCCGCCGTGTTGGAGCCCACCGCGATGCCGCCGTGGCCCATCCGCATGTAGTTGTTGAAGATCCAGACGTCCTCGCTCGGCCTGCCCTGGGCACCGTACTTGCCCTGGCCGGCGGCGAAGTTGACCTGGTCGTCGCCGGTGTCGAAGAAGTTGTTAAGCACGATCCCGTTGCTGGTGCCGCCGAACTCCAGCCCGTCACCGTTGTTGGTGTTGTAGGTGGTGTGCCGCATGCCGTTGACAGTGGTGTTCTCGCTGTCCACGATCATCACGCCGTGGAACGCGGGATTGTCCGCCGTGACGCCCTCCAGGTACAGGTTGTCGACGCCCATGAATGTCATCAGGCTGGAACGGTACTGGCCGTACAGCACGGAATCCTCGAATGTGTCCGGCCTGTTGACGATGCCGGTCAGGGCGTCCGGGTTGGCCTTGGCGTTGCGGAACTGGTTGGCCGCGAGCAGCCCGTCATCCAGTACCTTGCCGGCGCTGCTGGCCACGTACTGCGGCAGCTCATTGCCCGCCTCATCTGTTACTGTTCCGGCGCTGGTGCGCTTCCAGCCGTTGCCGTCCACCACGCCCTTGCCGGTGATCCGGACGTTGCTGGCCACCGCGCCGGGTTCACGCCCTTCCTTGGACCGGCCGTTGTCCTCGGGGAGGACGTTAAGGAGCGACGGCGGCCGCAGGTAGTTCCGGTATTCGGCCTCCGTGGGCAGCGGCTCCGGCACGGGATAGAGGTAGTAGCCCTTCTCCAGCGGGTAGTCCTCCGGCCGGTCCGAGCCCAGCAGCCGGGCGCCCTCCTGCAGCTCCAGCGTCATGTTGGAGTGCAGGAACAGCGCGCCCGTCCGGAAGATGCCCTTGGGTACGACGACGGTGCAGCCGGGGGTGCGGCAGGTATCGATCGCTTTTTGGATGGCAGCCGTGTCCAGGGTGGTGCCGTCGCCTTTGGCTTTGTAGGCGGGTGCGGTGACCACGTTGGTGTGCCGCTTGGGAGTGGTGGTCACCGTGATGGTGTCACTCGCCGGGGTTTCGCTGCCGTCCGCCCGGATCCCGGTCACGCTGAAGGTGTGCTTGGTGCGCGGGGACAGGCCTGTGACTGTGAAGTTGTGGGCCACGGTTTTGGCGTGGAAGCCGTCCGTATCCCTGACCCGGAAAGCATCCACATATTCCTGCGCCGGCGAGAACTGCCGGGCATTCTCCTCCGCCGTGCCGATCGGTGCGCCGTTCTGGTAGACCCGGTAATCCACCACGTCGCCGTACACGTCCGGCTTGTTCCAGACCAGCAGGGTGCTGGTGTCATCCGTGGCGGCGGTCGGGACGCAGAGGTTCTGGGGTGCCTGGGCGGTGCCCGCCTCGAGGCGGGTGCTGGAGCTGGAGCACGCCGGGGAATCCTGGCTTCCCGGCGGCGCTGCCGAGCTCGGGGCGGCGATGGCGGTCAGGGATGTGAGACCGATCAGGACTGTGGCGGCGGCGCCTGCAAGGCGGTGGTTAGGCTTCCGTGGGGTTCTGGCAACCTGCATGTCATCCTTTCCGGGGCACGACAATGAGCCCCGAAGTGAGTAGAGGTATTCGGTGAGACCTTCGCAAAATGGGCACTGCGCCGGTGCCTGAGAAAACGCTTTCTGAGATCGAGCATATGTTGCTGTCCGCGGCCCGGTCAAGGGTGGCAATGGCAGGGGTTACTGCGCTGCCGCGGCCGTGCCCAAACGGCTGCGCGCAATTGAGCGTAGACTGCAAATACGTCGGGACGTCGTGACTGGACATCCGATTCTCCGATCAATGAGCCCAACTCTCCTGCAGCCCCATCGCTGCTCACCAACCCGGCCCAGCATCATCCGGACACCGGCACGGCGGCGAATTGGGACAACGAGGACGGCCACGTTCAATCACCGGGCCTGTTTCCCTCCCCGCAGCGGCCCGGTTCCGGGCCCTGCCCTCCAGTCACAGCCGTTCCACGTACCCACGGGTCCGACGGTGCATTCCAGGAACGAAGGCCAAGCGCCATGACCACCACCATCCACACCTCTCCCGTGCGCGCTGATGCAGCACTCACGCTCAGCGGGGTTCTCGCATCCGCACTCCCGCACGACCTGCACACCGCACAGGGCCCAACCCGCTACACGGTCCCGGCAGTGTTCTCCCGGCGGCCCCAGCCACGGGAAATCGACCTCCTGCGCGGAAGCGGTGTGCGGCAGGAGCTCGCGGACGCGGGCTACAGCCATATTGACCTCTCCGTCTCCGACCGCCGGCTCCTGATCGGCAACACCAACCTTGCGGAGCTCAAATCGGGCCTGGCTCATTTGGTGGGAAACATCCTGGCCGGTGTGTCCGCCCAAGCCTCCAAGGAACGCCAGGACCGGACCGAGGAGTTGGATGCCCTGGGCATGGTCGAGGAACAGCGCCTCGAGTTCCTCCGCCAGGCTGCCGCCGAAATCCACTTCGACTGAATTTTCTCCCCAGGTATCCAAACCGAAAGGCACTCCATGACAGAATCGCCCCTCCGAGACCAGTGGCACCGGCTTCCCTCGACAGTGACCGACTGGCTGTTCGACAACCCAGGCTGCGTGATCATTCCACGGACTCTGTCCGCGGAGATCAGCGCGGCCCTGGATCAACCACTCACCTGGGACGTCCACGGGGAAACCAGCCTCAGCGAGGAAGACGTGGAATTCATCCGTATGAAGGCACACGAAAACAGCGACGGGAAGCCGGACACCGGTTACACGTTCTTCGACTCGGTGCAGCCCTGACGTTGTGAAAGGCAGCCGGCGCCTCGGCGTCGGCTGCCCGGGCACCTGGTGCACTTGGCCCAACAACGGAGTTGGGCGGTCAAATGGTGGCGAGGGCTCCATGGGCGCTCTCCACCAGGACATGCGTTCCTGCCTGGACGTGCACCACTTCACCATCAATCTGGCACGGCGCAGCGTCCCGCATGGTGAACGCATACGTGCTGACGCTCGGCTGCCGCCCCAGTCCCAGCGTGACCGCGCGGAGTGTCATCAGCGCCATCTTCCAGCGCCCGGCGTGTGGCAGCGTCACCACTTCGAAACGCCCGTCATCCGGCTGATCGGACTCACTGACCGTTCCGTACTTCGCCATCCGGGAGATGTTGGCCAGGATCAGGCTGTCGAACCGGGCGGTGGCCCCGTCCGCGCGGACCAGTTCAAAAGGCATGAGCTTGGACAACGTCCGCGCCACGGAGACGAGTTCCAGGACCTTCCCCTTTCCGCCCTTTTCGATCCCCACCGCCATCAGCGGCGTGAGCCCGAACCCCACGTAGGAGTGGGCGTACCGGACCTCCTCGCGGTCTCCGTCCCGGAACGTGATCCGGAGCAGGTCGATGCGGCGGACGCTCGACTCCCGGATCGCCTGCGTAAGCGACTGATCCGGCAGGCTTCGGTGATGATCGTTGGCGTTACCCGCCGGCTGCACGGCACACACCGCTTTGCTGCCGGCGACGTCCATGACGCCATTCACCACCTCGTTGTAGCCACCGTCACCGCTGACGGACACCATCAGCGGCGTGCCCCACCCTGCTTCGGTCCGGGCGAGCTCGCGGGCGTGCCCGGCATGGATGGTGGGCAGCGCACTGATGGGAAGCGACGGAAACTCCCGGTTGAGACTGCTTTGAAGGGTTTCGATCCTGGCGCCCATGCCGGGCTTCCCGGGATTGAAGATGAGGACCACGCGGTCAAAAGCAACGGCAGGCGCCGGATCCTCAGTCATAGCGTGACCAGCCCTTCCGTCGTGGTGCACATGTGGCTCCAGCCTAGTTGGCTGTTCCCGTATGAACCGGGTGGTGGTGGTTAAAGTGGTAGGGCCCTGACGTTGTGTCAGGGCCCTACTCAATGTTTGTCCGGCGGTGTCCTACTCTCCCACACCCTCCCGGGTGCAGTACCATCGGCGCTGTGGGTCTTAGCTTCCGGGTTCGGAATGGGACCGGGCGTTTCCCCCACGCTATGACCGCCGTAACCCTTC
>NZ_JBFTHJ010000015.1:0-98191 GCF_056394175.1 Pseudarthrobacter sp. 10T415
GGCGCTGCTGTCGGCAGAGAGCGTGTGGGGCCTGCAGATCGTCAAAGATGTTGGCAAGAAGCCGGGTACCGTCTACCCCATCCTGGACAAGCTTGAAGCTGCCGGATGGGTCCGGGGCGAATGGGACGCCAGCGAGGAGCGGAAAGGCCCGCGCCGCCGGTATTACCGGCTCCTGGCCGAGGCCCGCCCCCTTGCCCAGGAATACGTTGCGACGCAGAAAGCCAAGACGCCACCAGTGCAGGGACGACCGTCGCCCGCGCTTCTCGAAGGTCGCTGGAGCGGGGCATGAGCATCGGCGACGCCCTCCTGACCCTGTGCCTGATGGTGACACCGCCCCACCTGCGCGCAGTCCGCGAAGAGCAATGGAGGGCCGACCTTCGCGACGGCCCGTCCATGGGCATTTCAGCGGGTTCACTCCTTGCGGCAGCCGCGCGTTCGTCGGCCACCGCAAGGGTCCAGGACATGCTTTACCGCGGCGGCACCGTGCTGGCGCGCATCAAAGGGGGAAACATGAAGATGACACTGGGCATTGCCGGCGTTGCTGCATTCGTGATGGCTGGGACCGTCTTTGGCGTTCAGGCCAGCAACTCGGCCGGGGAGGCACCCGTGGCTCAGACGCCTGTGCATGACCTGCAGATCCAAGGATACGAGGGGTGGTGGAACTCGACGCCGGTAGACGGTGACACCACCGGGCTGCCGGCGGAGACAGTTACCGTCAACACCCGCACCGGAGACGTCATCGACGTCTTCAAACGGGCCAAGAACAGCACCCTGGCCTCGGATGTGGATTACACGCCGGTCCCGGATCCGTCCTGGCCGGCCAACTCGATCATCATCATTGACACAGCATCCGGACAGGTCATCGAAGATTTCCTGGTCGACGACAAGGGCTCCCCACTCGACGAAAACGGCAAACCCCTCGGATCCCCTGGCGCATAGAGGTCGCTGAGGTCCGACCGGTACGGCAGCCGCTCACGAGCCCGTTTAGAGTGCAAACCGGTTCTGACTTCTACCGCCGTCAGCCCGACAACAGAAGCCGAACGTCCCACCGGACCCACTAAAGGGCCCCACTCCCCCGGCTTTACAGAATCTCCATTATCGGCTCTTTGGTTTGCCTGCTGAAAGGGGTGCAGGTCGGGATTCGGCGTTTGTCAGGTTGTGCATTGCCAAGACGCCGATCAGCGGGCCGGGAAGCAGCAGCAGGAAGGTGTACTGCCATCCCACTATGGCGGCGAACAGTGAACGAACTGGATGGTTACCACCGTCAGGAGGAAGCCGACGGCTGTCTGGGTCGTGAGTGCCGTTCCGATGTATCGCGGATCCACGTTTTCACTCAGCGATGTTGAGAAGACACCGGAATCTGCGATGACGGCGGCTCCCCATACGAGGAGAAAGATGAGCATGGGCAGGCCTTCGGCCTTGAACATTATGGGAGAAAAGAAACAGCAGGTCCCGCTGACAGCGGGGCGGCGGCGGCGGTCTTGGGCCGTCCCCAGCGATCCGCGGCCCATCCTCCGAAGGGGCGCCGGCGACCCCGCCGACCCCCATTGCGACGAATACTGTTAGCCCTGTTTGGGGCGTTCCGCTCATGCCTGCCTGGCTGGCCAGCAGGTACATCGGGAGTCAGGTCCAGAGCGCGTAGAGTTCCCACATGTGTCCGAAGTAGCCGATGTTCGCTAGCTTGGGGCGTTGTTCTTTGAACATGGCCAGGGCATAGCGGGGGTTCGGTCTGGCACTGCTTTTTTCTGCGTACGGTCCCGGCCGAAGGGCGAGGACGGCTGTCACGGCGCCGGCACCGGCGAGGGTCGCGGCGGTGGCCATGACGTTCCGCCATGGCAGGTCGCCCATGCTGCTGATCAGATGCGGTGCGGCTGATCCCAAGGTTAGGGCTCCTATCAGGATTCCGAAAGCCTTTCCGCGCAGTGCAGGGGCAGACCATGAAGCGATCAGCTTCATACCCACGGGATAGACGCCGGCCAGGAAGACGCCGGTCAGGAATCGGAGCGCGATGGCCGGAACCAGACCGTCCACGAAGGCTGCCAGAGCGCCGGTGGTGAGGGCCGCTCCGGCGGCGCAGGCGCCAAGGAGCCGCTGTGGCCGGAATCTGTCAGCCAGGCCCAGCATTGTTGAAGTGACCGCACCGGCAACGAAGCCGATCTGCACCGATGCTGTCAGCCATACGCCGGCAGCGGAGCTGATGCCCCATTCGTGCTGCAAGGTAGGGCCCACTGCGGAGGCGGAGAACCAGACAGCGAGGCTAAGGATCTGCACGAGGGCGATCAGGGCCTGCTGCCGGTTCACGCGCTCAAAGTCCATGGTCAGTTGGTCCTGCAGCTGGGAACGGGCACGCGTGCAAAAGCCCTGAACCGGCATGGTGGCGGCTTTTTTGGTCGCTGCGCAAAGCAAGCCCTCTCCTGTATCGGCGGTGCCGGTACTTCGGCGGCAACACTCAGGCGGTCCCGTAACCCAGCCGGCAGGACGGTCAGTGCTGGGCCGGTGAAGCAGCGAGTTGGGCGTGGACTTCGGCCATGTCGAGCGCGCCGATGGCTTCCACGATGTTACCCAGCTGGGGTTCGCTGAGAACCCCGGAATGTGAGAACACAAGGACGTTCTCGCGGAAGGCCATGATGGTCGGAATCGAAGTGATTTTCAGGGCTGCGGAGAGTTCCCTCTCAGCCTCGGTGTCGACCTTCACGAAAGCCACGTCGTCGTGCTTTTCCGAAACCTTCTCAAAGATCGGCCCGAATTGACGGCACGGACCGCACCAGGCGGCCCAAAAATCAACGAGAACAATATCGTTGCCCTCGATTGTCGCGGTGAACTGTTCTCCGGTGATGTTGGTTGTCGCCATGTTGTTCCTTCCGTTGAAAAATATACGGGCCGTGGAGGCGGGCCCGCGTCAGCTAAGTCGGGTGATTACTGGGACCGGGTTGGCCAGAGTGTCGCGAATCGGTGACGTGGCTACGAGTGCGTGGACCAGGTCTTCAAGGTCCTCGCGGGAAGTGTCTGGGCTGTCGATTTGGACGTCCACGGTGATCTGCTGGGCGCCCTTGCGGACGTTGTCGTCAATTCCGAGGAAGCCGCTGAGATCAATATCGAAGCCCAAGGTCAGTGCAACGTGGTTCAGGGGAATGTTCCTGCCCGCGGCCAGTGACGCCAGGGTGACCATGTAGCAGCCGGCCAGGGCTTTGAGGATGTACTCAGCGGGGCTGACGGCGGTGTCGGTGCCCAGCAGGGAGACTGGTTCGTCGCTGTGCAGCGTGAATTTGCCGCGGCGCGATTCGTCGGCCACTCCTGCCTGTGTGAGAGGGCCTGTAATGGTCCGGGCGGTCAGGCCGCCTGCGGACTCGCTGAGCACACTGAAGTTGACCTTGCCAAGCTCACGCTGTTCGGTGACGGCCGCCACTGTCGCTTCGATGGCGGCGCGGTCCGCGAAGGCCTCCGTGCTTAGGGTGTTCATTTCGGTCATGGTGGTGTTCCTTTTCAGATGCATGCCTGGGGTGAAAGTTTCGGCTTCACGCACGTGGGTGAGAGCCGTGACTTCTCAGGACTGTGGGAAGCGAGAGGTTATGTAGTGGTCACTAAATAACTCTGGTTCATATTATGTAGTGGTTGATACAGAAATCGCAAACCACTGAACCTCCCACATGGTCCGGCAGATGCTTTGTCAGCCCGAAGTAAGCCTCTCGCTGGGGCCTTTCACGGCGTCAGTTCCTCTGTCGGGCGTTTTCTTATCGATGTTTATACGGCGCGGGCTCGGCTCGATGCTTTGCCGGGCTGGTAGTAGACCAGGCTCGTCTAGAGGCTGTAGCCTTGGGATTTTTCGATGAATTTTCGTGAGTGGAATCCATCGGCTGCCAGCCAGATGCCGGAAGCATCGGGCATGACGTCATCGACCAACCCGATGCGGTAGAGGGACATGCCAAGCCGGACCTCAACAATTGCCCCTAGAACGGACCGCCATTCAGTGCAGCGTTACAAACGCATCGACGTGATCCTTTGCTGGTTGGCTCTTATGTGTTGGTGCTTGGGGCTGTTCGCGGCACTCGCAGCGGCCAGGGCAAGTGCCGGGTGGAGCACCGTCCTCTTGGCAGTCGTTACAACTGCTGTCACTTTTCCCTTCCGCTTGCACGGGGCTGGTTTCAGTGCCCGGCAGTTATGGTCTTGCGATAGCCGAATAGACCGGGTTGCCCTCCGGTGTGAAGGAATAGGATGTCGCCGGCATGTCCGAGACCGTGTTCCTCTTTCTGGGTGCAGGCGATAAGGCCTGCCATGGCCTTGCCGGTGTATACCGGGTCCAGAAGGATTCCTTCGGTTCGGGCCAATAGATGTAAGGCGTCCTGCATTTCTTTCGTGGGTAGTCCATAGCCGGGCCCGACGAACCGGTCATCGACGGTGACGTCGTCCATTGTGGGACTGTTATGACGGTCGGCCCCCAGAAGGGCGGAGGTGTCGAGTGCAAGACGATGGACTTTTTCACGCTGGGGCTGTTCGGCGAAGGCCACGCTGAAGCCGACGACCGGGGTCCTATCCCCCGAAAACCGAAATCCGCTGAGAAGTCCTGCCTGGCTGCCTCCGCTGCCGGTACCCAGCACCAGTGCGTCGAATTTAGTTCCGGTGGCCATGATCTCTTCTGCGCATCGGACGTAGCCGAGTCCGGCGGGGGCGGTGGAGCCGCCAACTGGAATAGCGTATGGAGTTTCGCCGCGCTCACGGACGGATTCCACTGCAATACTGAGTTCCTCAGCGAGCGTGCGTTCCGGACCGACGAGCCTAGTTTCCGCCCCGAACATGTGATCAAGGAGCACGTTGCCGGAGTTGCGGTAGTCCTCGTCGGAGAGTGCTCCTGGTCCGAGGACAAGAACGCATTTGAGGCCTGCCCGGGCGGCGGCAGCAGCGGTCTGGCGTGCGTGGTTTGACTGCACGGCCCCGCACGTCACTAGCGTTGTTGCACCCACGAGCTGTGCCTGTCCAATGAGGTATTCAAGCTTGCGGACTTTGTTGCCTCCGAGCGCGAGACCGCTGTGATCATCCCTCTTGATCCAGATCCGGGTGGAACTCCCAAGGGCTTCGGAGAAGCGGTCGAGTGGGTGCAGGGGCGTTGGGAAGAAACCCAGCGGGGTCCTTACCTCGAGTGCTGCAGCAGTCACTGTTTTTGATCCATTCGTGGTTTCGCGCTTGTGCGCGGATTGGCGTGCCGCGGTGGCATGGGTGCAGTGATAGAAAGTCAGCCCTGGTGGCTACGGGCACGTTGCACATAGAAGCGGAACAGAGTTTTGGTGTCAATGCAGACCGGGTCTTGCCGAAGTCTCAGCACCACCGCCCACAACCTTGCAGGCGGCCAGGCCTATCGCTCCTCTGTTTCAAAGAGGCATCAATGGAGGGGGTAGCCCGGTCGCTTGGAAGTGAGGCGCCAAGACCGGAATATTGCTGGGGTCAGCTCGCTGCTGGTTTCAGCACGACGTACGGTCTGCCCCAGCTGGTGCAGAGAGGTCTATCTGGTTCAGTTGTTGACGCTGAGCCGGCGCATGCTGCTGTTGCTGAAGCGGGGATCAAGCTCAATCAGGGCTTCTGAGAAGGCGGAAGCCTCCTGCTGCAACCACTCAACGATCTGGGACCGGCGCGGCTCGGTCATGCGCGGTTCAATTGCGGCGACGCTGAGCGACGCTACAGGGTCCCCGTCCGCTCCAAGGACCGGTACACCAAGGCCGGCTGAGTCCGGGATCAGAAGCCCGGGGAAGTACGCGTATCCGTTTGCCCGGGCTTCATTAACCATTTGACGCACCACGGTGGATTCGAGACCAAGATTTCCACCGGGGTGGTCTGCATCGTCGCGGATGATGCGTTCGATGTCGTCGTCGCTCAGCCATGCCAGCAGGGCAAGGCTTCCGGCGCAGGTTCCGAGCCGGAGCCGGTCGCCCACGCGCGGGTTGAGCGTCCGGATGGGGAAAGATCCTACGGCCTGGTCGATGCAAAGGGCCTTGTTGCCGGCGCGAACGGAAAGGTAGATCGTGTCTCCGGTCAGTTCAGCGAGGCGGAGCAGGTATGGTTCGGCTACATCGAGAAGTCCGTGCCTGTCTGCTGCGGCGCTTCCGTAGCCAACCAGGGGCAGTCCCAGGAAGAACGTCGCTGACTCGTCATCCTGCTCGACCCAGCCAATTTTTGTAAGCGTTGCCAGCAGCCGGTGGACTGTGGTCTTGGAAAGTTTGGTTTCAGCGGCTATGTCGACCAGGCGGCTGCCGCTGCGGCCCGCGGCGGAGATCGCCTGGATCACAGCGGCAGCGCGCTCCACACTACGGATGCTGTCTGTGGCCCCAGCCAGCGCAGGCCCCTGCTCTTCAGGCGTCGTCATGGAATCAGGATATCTGGTATCGACATGGGAAGATCCGGGCGCTGTCATGGCTACCGCTTTATCCCGAGATAAGCAGTTCGTTGTACAGCCGGTCGCGAGAGGATCGCCTCTTCAATGGGTTCCGTTCCCCACCCTGGCCGGCCGGGAACCTGGAGCCGGTCTTCGCGCAGTACCGGGGCGTGGGTGAAGAGTTCATCGTCGAATTCAAGGCGGTCCACATCGTGTTCCATGATCCGCAGGTTCGGTGCCGCTGCCGCGAAATTGGCCGACATCATGGTTGAGAGGTGGCTGTAGAAGTTATGCGGAGCAACGTTGACGTCGAAAGCTTCTGCGGTGTTGGCAATCTTCATAGCCTGCCAGGCGCCGTTCCAGACGACGTCCACAATGCCCACGTCAAGGGATTGCCGCTTGAAATACGGCAGGAACTCCCGGACTCCAAAGAGGGTCTCGCAAGAAGCAATGGGGACGCCGCCCTGTTCCCGGATGTGGGCCAGGGCATCTGGGTTGTAAAGGTCGAGCTCAGCCCAGAAAAGGTTTACGTCCTTCAGTGCACGCAGCAGGCGAAGGTATCCCTCGGTGCGGGCGTTGAAGTTCATGTCCAGGAGGATCTCAACCTCATCCCCCACTCCCGCCCGGAGCGCCTCGACATGGGCGACAACGTCCTTGATGAGCCTGAGGTCAATGTTAAGTCCTGGCTCGTACGGGTTACCGAAGCCGGCGCCCCACGATTTGGGGCCGTTGGGGCCGTAGGAGAACATGTTGGTCTTGACCGCCCCGAATCCGCGATCACGCGCTTCCCGCCCGACATCAGTGACCCCGGCAAGGTCGGAGATGCGGGATCCGTAGTGGTCGGGGTGGCTGATCCGCCAGCTGGCGCAGTGGGACCAGTAGACCTGGATTTCATCCCGGTGCTTGCCGCCAAGCAACTGATGGACCGGAATACCAAGGATCTTGGCCTTGGCGTCGAGCATGGCGTTTTCGATCGCGCCAAATGCCTCTGCCGGCAGCCCGGAGGGTGCCGGCCGTGCTGTTGCGGCAACCTGCATGTAGGTGCGTTCGTGGTTGAAGATATCGGCGCCCACATAGAGGGGGGCGTAGAGCTCGATGACGTTGGTGAGGCCCCTGGGGCCGAAGTCTTCGTCGAACTCGGACCAGCCGACGACGCCGTCCTCGGTCGTGAGTTTAACGAAGTGGTAATTCCGCCATCCTGCGTCGCAGGACAACGTTTCGATGCTGCGGATTCGTACGGTCACTTCATCGTGGTTCATCTTGCCTCCATCGGGAAGAGTCTGGTGTGGGGTGTGTTGACCGGGTGCGCGGCCTGCTGGCCGTTCAGCAGGCGGGCTACGTCGGTAAAGGCTGTGGTGCTGACCTCCTGTAAAGAGTCAGCTGAGAGATACGCGATATGTGGTGTCAGGGTGATGGCCGGCTGGGACCGCAGCGGGCTGGTGTCCTGAAGCGGTTCCTGCTCGAAAACATCCAGGGCGGCTCCGGCCAGGTGGCCGGAACTGACGGCCTCTGTAAGGGCGGCTTCGTCGATGATGCCACCCCGGGATACGTTGACCAGGAAGCTGCCTTTCTTGAATCGGCCCAGAGTGTCCTTATCGAGGAGGTTTCGTGTCTGGTCCGTCAGTGGGACGTGCAGCGATACGATGTCCGATGTGGCGATGAGCTCCTCGAATCCCATCGCGTCCACCTCGGCTGAACCTGTGTTGGCCGGATTTTTGCGTGGGCTGTGAACGCGGATGGAGAAGCCGATGGGTGCCGCGATCTCTGCCAGCCGTTTCCCTGAGCGCCCGTAACCTACGATTCCGAGGGTCAGTTCGGACGGTCGCCGGATGGTCCTGCCAATTTCCTGGCCGTTCCATCCGTGTGCCCGTACATCGGCGTCGAATTCCTTGATCCGCCGTATGCCGCTGAGGATGAGTGCGAGGGCGTGGGTGGCGACGTCGGTGTAGTTGCCGTCGGGAACGTTGGTTACTTGTACTCCCAGCTCGGTTGCGGCGGTCATGTCGATTGAATCGACGCCAACTCCGGGCCGTGCAATTACTTTGAGGTGCGGTAAGGCCTCCAGGACGGTCCGCGTGATGGGCTCGGTCATGACGACGAGCCCATCCGCGTCCCTGCAGTTCGTGATGATCTCGGCCTCGGTCGCACAAGGCCGTACCTCGAATGAAACACCGAGCTTTTCGAAGCCCTTCATCGTTGCCTGGTCGACAGCGATTGGGGAGCTATCAATTTTGTATACCCGGTGCATCACGAACGTTTCCTATCTTGCGTTGGAGAACTAGTGTGCGGACTACGCCAGCGTCGTGACGACGTCAACGGGGCGGATCAGGGTGTCCCGGATCGGGGACCGCTGCTGGACCGTCTCGACCAAGTCCTCAAGTTCCTCCCGTGTGGCGGTGGGGGCGTCGAGTTCCACCGTGACGCGGATCTGGCTGGCGCCGGGGTGCTCTTCAGGAGCCACGCCCAGGAAGGACGCAAGGTCAAAGTCAGCCTCGAGCTGCAGCTTGTAGCTCTTCAGCTCGATGTTCCTTGCAGCGGCATTGGCCGTCAGGGTGACGGTGTAGCAGCCTGCCAGTGCCTGGAGGACATATTCGGCGGGTGATACCGCGGTGTCTGTGCCCAGGAGGCTGGCCGGCTCGTCGCTGCGCATCTCGAACTTGCCTGCGCGGGAGTTGTCCTTCTGGCCGGCCTGGGTAAGTGGGCCGGTCGCGGAGCGAAGCTTGAAGCCGTCTTCCCACTGACCTTCTACTGAGAATGTGACTTCACCGAGGGTCCGCTCGCCGCGCACCGCGTCGATGGTAGCCGTGAGCTGGTCCAGATCGACGCCATTGACGATGCCGCGCTGTGTGTTGGTCTCTGTTACAGACATTGATGATCTCCTGTTTGTTCTGGCAAGTGCCTAGTTAATGTAACCACAGTTCCGTTTAGCGGAACAGTGTTCCGTTTTATTTGATTGCGATTGGTGCGTGGGCGAACTCTTCTGCCGCTATCTTCGCGTTTTTGATGATCCGTGCTCGCGCGACGAGGACAAGGGCGCCGGACAGCAGCGTGAAGGCGCTGGCGACGAGCATTCCGGGCTGAAGGCTTCCGGTCATGTCCTTGAAGTATCCGGAAATGTAGGGGGCAAAGAATCCGGCGAGGTTGCCGATGGAGTTGATGACCCCGATGCCGGCGGCAGCCGCTGTGCCCGTAAGGAATGTGGGCGGAATCTGCCAGAACACCGGAATCGAGCAGAAGACTCCGACTGCAGTGATGCAGATGCCGATCATGCTCAGCAGAGGCGAGCCGAGGACCAGCGAAACGGCGAGGGCGGTTCCGCCGAGAAAGCAGGTAATGGCGACATGGACGAAGCGTGACTGCGTCTTGTCCGAGTGCCGGGACCAGGGAAGCATGACGGCGGTGGCGACTGCATAAGGAATGGCGGTGATCAGGCCGATCTGGGTGAGGTCGAACTTCACGCCGTAGGTTGCCTGGAATCCGGAAACGATCTGCGGGAGGAAGAACCCTACGGCATAGACACCGTATGCAATTCCGAAGTAGATGAATCCCAGCATGAAGACACGTGGGCTGAAAGCCTTGCGGATCGAGTGCCCGTCGTGGGCTGCGTCCACTGCAGCGTCTTCGGCGGCAATTGTGGCTTCCAGCCGCAGAGCGTCGGCTTTGTCCAGCCATTTGGCCTTGCTGGGACGGTCGACAAGGACGAAGTATCCGACAACACCGGCGGCAACGGTGATCAAGCCCTCGATGAGGAACATGAAACGCCAGCCGACAAGTCCAAACACGCCGTCGCCGTACTGCATCATCATGGTCGAAATCGGCGATCCCAGCAGGAATGAGATCGGAGCCGCGATGTAGACGAAGGCTACGATGCGTGCCCGCTGTCCGCGGGGGAACCACATGCCAAGGAAGTAGATAATGCCGGGGAAGAAACCTGCCTCGGCGACGCCGAGCAGGAAGCGCAGGATATAGAAGCTGATGGGTCCTTGCACGAAGGCCATTGCGGCAGCGATAGCGCCCCAGGTCACCACGATCCGGGTGATCCAAATGCGGGCACCGAACTTGTCCAGCATGAATTGGCTGGGTACTTCAAAGAGGAAGTAGCCGATGAAAAATACGCCTGCGCCCAGTCCATACGCGGTGGCACTGAGCCCCAGGTCAACGTTCATGGTCAGTGCGGCGAAGCCTACGTTGACCCGGTCTACGTAGCTGAGGAAATACAGAATCATCAGCATGGGAAGCAGTCGCACAGCGACCTTCTTCAAAACTGGTTTATCGATGTCGGCAATGGTCATCGAGGTGCCTCCTACAACGTCAATGTTGTCTGTGAATGTGACAGTTTCGGTTTCCACCCAAGTGGAAGATTGGTAGTGCCGCCGGCAGCAGAGCGCGGGGACTCAAGCTCGTTTCAGTCAATCGGACGGGGCAAACCTGACCCGAACGGAGCCGTTTGCCTTACGCCTTTAGTGAACCAGCTCACGTAAGATGGAGTCAAGGAAAAGTTTCACTAGACGGGTTCCAGTTCCAAGCAACGGAACTATTACGAACGTCTGGTCCTGAGCCCCCTCTCCCTCCACACGTCCCGCGACTGGCCCCTACGACAGACACGGGACGCTACGGCAGAGACGTTTGAGACGTGGCGGGGATGCCGCGGGCACGGAACCTGCACAGCATTGGCTGAAGAGAAGGGCTGGCGGTTCGGACACCCAGGCGCAGAATGTCCGTGGCGGCTTCACGTCCTTTTGCGGGGTGTGCAAATCGCGCGGATCCGAGACGAATGCCGCATTGCCTGGCAGGGACGCGGCCAACCGTCGTTCTAAAGCAGAATCGGTAGATATACTGTAGCGAACCCTACAGAAACTGCAGACAGCATCAGTTTCGAGCCCCTCAAGGAGCGCACGACATGCCGGGAGGCCGCAAGCGCACGTTCGACGACCAGGACGCCCTGCGAACAGCCATGGAACTGTTTTGGCGCCAGGGGTACGAGGGCACCTCCATTGCCGACCTGACGCAGGCGCTGGGCATCAACCCGCCCAGCCTATACGCGGCTTTCGGCAGTAAGCGCGAATTGTTCGAAAGAACCCTGAACCGGTACATGTGCGAACGAACCATTCAGCTGGAAGAGGCAATGACGCGTCCTACTGCTCACGAGGCCGTACTGGAACTCTTGACCGGCAGGGTCGAAGTATTCACCTCGCCCAGTCAGCCCGCTGGGTGTATGACAATCCAGGCAGGGTTAGCCTCTGGCGACCCACACCAGGAAATTGTCGATCTGCTGGCGGCTGCCCGCGAGGAGATGCGCCGATCGGTGCTACGGCGCTTCGATAAAGCCTTGGCAGAGGGCGATCTCCCTCCCGACACTGACTGCCGTGCCTTAGCGCGCTACGTAATGTCAGCCATATATGGGCTGAGTGTTGAGGCCGCCTCAGGGGCTCCGCGACAGGAACTTATGGCTGCTGCTGTCCTCGCGGCCGGGGTAGTGCCTAAAGCTTGACTTTTCCCACAGGGATACCCATGCCATCCCTCCCTGAGGGAGATCTGCGCACCCTTACGCTGAACTCAAAGTTCTGCTTCCGGCACGCAGTAAAAGTAATCCGAACGCTCTGTTGCCTGGCGCCGTATACGGCAAGCCCCGAAGCACTTATTCTTGCCCCCCATTTACACAAAGTGTTAAAATCCTAAAATTGAGTGCAGTAGATTCAACAGCTTTCGGATGGAGTACGAGTATGGGCAGTCAGGTGAGGGACACGGTGGCGCCAGCTCCAGAAGGTCTCCAAGGAATGGATGCTGAGTCCATCAACTGCGTCCTTGAACTTCTCGTGGAGCCCCTCCAGGCTTCTGTTCCCCAGCCGACGGAGGTTGTACTGCACGACTTGCAGCGAATCCCTGACACGGTCCGGGCCATTGCCGGAGTAGTGACCGGCCGGCGCATCGGCGATCCGCCCACAGACAAACTTCTGGAACGGGTTGCTGCCGGAGACCTCAGCCATGAGATCGGGTACCGGTCTCAGTTGCCCGACGGGCGGATACTTCAGAGCACCACGATCATCTACTCCGACCGGGACGGTCGTGCCGCAGCAGCACTGTGCCTGAACACAGACGTGTCAGCCTGGGTCACGTTGCGTGCAGCAATGGATCGTTTCGTCTTGGGCCACGAGGCGGCACCCGCGCAGACGCAGGCATCGCTGGCGGCCCACCGGTCCGCGTCATCGTCGGAACCGGTGAGCGGAAGTGAGTACTTTCCACACAGTGTTGAAGAGCTGAGCGGTCGCCTTGTTGATGCAGCGATTTCAACTGTCGGGGTGCTGCCCGAGAAGATGCGCAAGGAACATAAGGTCCAGGTAGTGGCTGAACTTGACCGGCGTGGCTTCTTCCTGATCAAGCAAGCCGCGGAGACAGTTGCCGCCGCTCTGGGCGTTACCAGGTTCACGATCTACAACTATCTCAATGAAGTAAACGGATCGGCTGCCGAACAGAGCGCTTAAGCAAAGAAGGCCCGGGGCTCCTGCCCGGGCCTGCTTCCTTGGTTTCAGGGACGGACCCGTCCCATTCGTTCGACAGCTTCAGTCAGGATCGTCGGGGAGGTCGCGAAGTTCAGGCGGACGTGGCCCTCGCCGCCACTGCCGAACACGTGTCCCGAGCTTAACGCCACCCTGGCTTTATCCAGGAACAGCTGGGCCGGCCCCGCCAAGTCACTCACCACAGCGAGCCCACCGGAACTTTGGTGTGTTTGAACTCCGAGGTGGCGACAGTCCAGCCAGGCCAGGTAAGTACCTTCGGGCTCTTTGTAGCCAACGTCCGGCAAATGCTCTGCAAGCAACTGCCCTAACAGGGCTCGGTTCGAGTCCAGCCCCTGAATCAGCGCTTTGAGCCACTCCTGCCCGTGCTCAAGCGCCGCTGTGTGAGCTATGAGCCCCAGATGGCTTGGTCCGTGGCTTACTTCTTCGGGCATGCGGGCGAGGTCTGCAGCGGCGTCGGGGCCTGCCGCAGCCAGTGCGGCTTTCAGCCCGGCCAGGTTCCATGCCTTCGAAGCTGACATCACGGCAAAGGCGTTCTCGGAGCCGGGGACGCTCAGGAACGGGATGAACGTGGCGCCGGGCAGAACCAGCGGGGCATGGATCTCGTCCGAAACGACCCGCACTCCGTAAGAGTTCGCTAGTTCAGCCACCGCTGTCAGTTCCTCGAGCGTGTGAACGGTGCCGGTGGGGTTGTGGGGGTTGCTCAGCAGGTAGGCGGCCCCGCGTCCCTCGTGCCTGATGCGGCTAAAGGTTTCCTCAAGGACAGCCAGGTCAATCCGCAGGTCCTCGCCCAGGGGGGATTCCACAACCCGACGATTGTCGTGGGTGACAAAGGCGTAGAAGGGTGCGTAGACCGGGGAATTGACGACAACTGCGTCACCGGGACTGGTAACCAGCCGCAGAACTTCCACCACACCCATCATCACGTCAGGAACAATCGCAGTCCTGTCGACATCCAACCCACTCCAAGCCCAATGCGCGGCCGCGAAAGCAGCAAAGGCCTCGGCATAGGCTGTGCCGACCGGATAACCTGTGTCACCTGCGTCGATGGCACGATGGAGTGCCTCGGCAACGGGGGGTGCGAGTTTGACATCCATCTCCGCAACCCACAGCGGCAGCACGTCATCCGGATGGGTCCGCCACTTCATGCTGGTGCGCTGACGAAGCTCGTTCAGACTGAGCTCCTCCAAAGGGTTGGGAAGCTGGCTGGCACCGTCGGCATGCATGCCAGTCATTCTCTCTGTGATCAGCATTGGACGGCCAGCTCAATTTCCACGCAGGCCCCCAACGGAAGAGACGCCACACCCAGCGCCAAACGCGCATGCCGGCCCCTCTCCCCCAAGGCGTCCAGGATCCGTTGCGATGCCGCATCCACAACTGCGGGCGCGTTGTTGAACCCTTCCCCGGCAGCGACATACCCGCCCAGCCTTGCGACACCCCTCACCGCATCCAGGGAACCCAGCGCCTCACAAATCACATCCAGGCAGTTGCTGGCGGCCAGGGTCGCCGCCTCCCTGGCCTGCTCCACGGTCACCTCCGTACCCACCTTGCCGGGATACAGGAGACCGGACCCGTCGACAGGAAGCTGACCCGAGACAAACAGCAGGTCACCAACACGCATTGCGCGGGCGTAAAGGGGAGGGGCAGTTACGGGCGTAGTCATAGTCAGGCCTTCCATAAGTTCAAAAATCGGAGCAGACGCACCCAGTGCTGCGGCGCGTATTCGCCGCTCAGCTTCCGCTAAACAACAGTGAGTGGTGGTCAAAGACCATGATTCCACAAAATGTGTAGCTGAGGAAGCAGGAACGACGCCTCACCTCACGATTGAGCGGTTTATTGTGAGTCAGATTGAAGTACTTGCAACTTGCTGTTGATTCTTGTGTGACTTGGGGCATATCCTCAACTGTGAATTGAAACGAAGGTGCCCTCGCCCCTCGCCCCTCAACGTTCAATCCGGAAGCTTGCTCCTTCGCCCTCCTGTGCTCCGGCACGCGCGGTCAGAGATACAGAAAACCCATCGACATCTCCACGGCAGATGCTCCCATCCCTGACAACCCCTCCTACGGTTGACCGGGATCGGTGACATCGCCCGCCAATGAAAGGTCCCCATGTCCATCCCACAATCTGACCTTGACCTGCCACCTGAGCGGGAAAACACCCGTGAAACCCGTTCTGTTCACGCCGAAGACGCCGGCTATCAGAAGAGCCTGAAGCCGCGCCAGATCCAGATGATCGCCATCGGCGGAGCAATCGGCACCGGCCTGTTCCTGGGCGCCGGCGGCAGACTTGCGGCCGCAGGACCATCGCTGGTCCTCGCCTACGCCCTCTGCGGATTCTTCGCTTTCCTCATCCTTCGCGCTCTTGGTGAACTCGTACTTCACCGACCGACAACTGGCTCGTTCGTCTCCTACGCCCGCGAATTCTTCGGGGAGAAGGCCGCTTTCGTGTCCGGCTGGTTCTACTGGCTTGTCTGGGCCACAACGACCGTGGCCGACATAACCGCCGCCGCGCTCTACATGAATTTCTTCGGCAACTACGTGCCGTGGATCGGAGCAGTTCCGCAGTGGGCCTGGGCCCTTATCTCACTCGTGGTCGTGCTCGGCCTGAACCTAATCTCGGTCAAGGTCTTCGGCGAAATGGAATTCTGGTTCGCGTTCGTCAAGGTGGCTGCGCTCGTTATCTTCCTCATCGTGGGAACCTACTTCGTCATTTTCGGCACTCCCACAGGGTCCCCCGTCGGCGTCCAGTTAATCCTTGATAACGGCGGGTTCTTCCCCACCGGTGTGCTGCCCATGATCGTCCTGATGCAGGGAGTCGTCTTTGCCTACGCCTCGATCGAACTGGTGGGCACGGCCGCCGGCGAAACCGAGAACCCCCAAAAGATCATCCCCAAAGCCATCAACTCCGTGGTCTTCCGCATCGGAGTGTTCTACGTCGGCTCCGTCATCCTGCTTTCCCTGCTGCTCCCGTACACGTCGTACCAAAAGGGTGTCAGCCCGTTCGTGACATTCTTCGGCTCCATCGGCATCGAGGGCGTGGACGTCATCATGAACCTCGTCGTCCTCACCGCGGCCCTGTCCTCCCTGAACGCCGGGCTCTACTCCACCGGCCGGATCCTGCGCTCCATGTCCGTCAACGGCTCCGCACCCAAGTTCGCCTCCCGGATGAACAAAGCAGGCGTGCCTTACGGCGGGATTGCCATCACTGCCGCCGTCTCCCTCCTGGGCGTCCCGCTGAACTACCTGCTTCCGGGCGAGGCCTTCGAAATCGTCCTCAGCGTCGCGGCGGTCGGCATCATCACCACCTGGGCCACCATTCTTCTTTGCCAGATCCAGCTCAAACGTTGGGCCGACAAGGGTTGGCTCCAGCGCCCCTCATTCCGCATGTTCGGCGCCCCCTACACCGGCTACCTCTCCCTCCTCTTCCTGGGCGCAGTGCTCATCATGATCTTCATCGACTCCCCCGCGACGCTCCTCGTCACGATCGCGGCTGTGACCCTCATGGTGGTCGGATGGTTTGCCTGCAGGGACCGCATCAGGACCATTGCAGAAACACGGGACGGCTTCACCGGCGCAGCTGCAACGATACCCAGCCCGCACCACCAGAAGCCATAACCCCTCCCCCGCGACGTCCCGGCGGATGCCTCCTCCTGCGGAGCACAGTGTCCTGTGATGGCGGAAGTCACAACCAGCAAACTCAAACGCCGGGTTTCGGCCCATAAACGATGGGCCGAAACCCGGCGTCGACTCGTCTTAAGAGAACCCTGAGGTGCGGGAAGACGAAGCCGTCTTCCCCGCCCCGAGAAGTAGTTGCACCCAATTACTTGAAGAGGCGTCGCAAGGATCCGAGTTCGCGCGTCGTCCCCTATACATATGCGTGCGGGTTTTTCCGGCAAGTCAGCTGGAGGATCATTTGCCATGACGAAGGACAATCAAGTGAAGCGTGAAAAGTACAGTCAGTGGAACGCCCTCATCGGCGCACGCGTGGAAATCCGCCACCACGGCATCGTCATCAGGAACGGCACTGTCGATGCCGCCACGGATGATTCCTCCGTTCTCTGGGTTGCAGCCGAGGGTGTCCAGCCGCGAACTATGTACGAGGCAGCCTTGGTCTATCAAGTCTGGGTCAAGCCCCAAGAGCTAGTCGGGACCAGTTGCTTCCGATTCCGGATGACAACGGCTCATCTCTATCCGCTCAACAATGGCTCCCGCGTTCAGTAGATGTCGGTGAGCTCTTTCATACGTAAGTCCTGCCCCTTACTACTGGGCACCAAGCACATGAAAGAGGTGGCAACCCGGCATGGCGGGTAGCTGGAGACACTGAGCAAGGGGACCGGGGCGCACGGGTGTTCGTCCAGATGCGGCACACCCCAATCTGACACGCAGGTCCTTGCCTAGTCCGCAGAGAAATGGCGACATTCTGGTTAGCGCGGTGTTCCCGATCGGGTTACCCAGGATCAACGGTGGATCCCAGGGCAATTGGGGCGAGGCGGGTGTCGTAAGAGTCCCGCGCTGCCATGACGTCTTCAATGTGTTTTTCGGCCCATTGGCCCAGAGCATTCAGCGGCTCGCGGAGCGTGCGGCCGAGTGCGGTCAATTCGTACTCAACGCGGGGAGGCATCTGGTCGTACGCGGTTCTGTCCACGATCCCGTCACGTTCCAGGTCCCGCAGGGTATCGGCCAGGACCTTGCCGCTGATGCCGTCCACTGCCTGCCGCAGCTCGCCGAACCTCAGGGGACCCCCGCTGAGCGCTATGACGATCATGGCGGTCCATTTGTTTGCGATCCTTGCCAAGGACGTCCGCGAGGGGCAGGTTGCCACCATGACGTTCCAGGCCTGCACGTTCATGAATTCAACTCCATAGTTACGTTGAGGTAACAGGTTACCAAGTGTAACCATGGGCAGGTAAGCAACCGGAGGAGAACCAAATGATGACTGACCAAACACCAGCGGCCGTGACCGCTTCGTACTTTGATGCACTCAACCGTGGTGACGTGCCCGCGGCGATGGGACTGCTAAGCCCTGACGTCGTCTGGCATCAGCCAGGTTCCAATCGTTTTTCCGGTGATCATTCCGGAATCGATGGCGTGGGTTCTTTGCTGGGCGGCATGATGGAAACCAGTCAGGGCACATTCCGGCTGACCGTTACGGGACCTGCAATGGTGAACGGCGGGTTCGTTGCCGTTCCGGTACAGTTCTCGGGCAAACGAACGGACGTGTCGATGGATATGTCCGGTGTAGATCTCCTCACGGTCCGTGATGGAAAGATCGTCGAAGTGCGATTGTTCTCCGCCGACGGTCCAGTAGAGGACGCTTTCTGGGGACCCGCCTAGTGAGTTGGAGCACTCCCAATGCAGATACATGCCTCTTTTCGTGGTCCTCCGGAAAACTAGTCCGACAAATTGAATTTATCGATCATTCCAAGCCACATAGCAAGGTGCCAGTCCTGGTCATTGGCAAGGGGATCGGCAGTGTGAGCTGGGACCCCGTCAACGGCGGTGGGCATGATGAAGGCACAGGTTGCTGACCCGTCGGGAAAGTAATTGCTCATGTTTGCACGAAGGATAGTTATGGCCAGGCTTTCATGCCCTGCATTCAGAAGTTCCTCCGGCAGGCCTAGAAGAGCCTCTGCGGTCAGGGCGCTCCAATAGTGAGGAAAAACATCGCCCCATTGCCGACGAAGGCCGAACCAGTAGCCGTCCCAGTGGCGGATTGCCACTCCGTACAATCGGGTGTGCGGCTGCGGCCCTCCGAAGGCAAGCAGCCATGGCAACGCCGTGCGTGTGGCTTCGAGGAACACGTGGTCCCCTGTAAGCCGGTAGGCATCACTGAATAGGCAGACCAAGGGCGCCACGATTGACTGTTCGTAGAACACTTCATGTGGGGGCAGCTGCACCCCGCGGGCAGCAAAGTGATGGGCGCTTTCAATCACTTGGCCTCTAAGTTGTTGGGCTGCCTCAAGAGCACCAGCGGCGGCCAGCGCGTCGGCCACTGCAACGCAGGTGCCAGAGAAGTGAATTGCCAGGAAGCCTTGCGCTCCCAAGGCGAAGGCACGGTTGAGAATTCGTTCTGCGCGGTGAAGGTGGTTGGTGTCTCCTGTGTGAAGGTAGCGCTCGAGGAAGAACTGGGCCAGCCATGGCGCGTCGTAAAGCCGTGCTCCGGTGTGATGGTCCTGGGAACCCCGGCGAGGCGCATCAGTGCTGTCCATAAGGTTCTCCACCGCGAACTCGGCCCACCCCTCAAGGGCAGCGTCAAGGGCCGGGTCTATCAGGCTGCGGCGTACGGCCATTTGCAGGAGCAGGGCCATGCCAATTCGTTCCGAGCCATCTGTCCAGTCAGACCAGCCGTTAGTGGTCTGAGCCAACTTTGTTGCGGTATCGACGGGGACGAACGCGTGGGCCAGGGAGCCTGGACGGTATGCCGCGCGCTGGTGGTCAAGAATGTAGGCGCACCGCCGTTTGATGACCTCGGCTAGCGGGTCGTGGAAGGCGATTTCGGTGCGTGAGCTGCCGCCGATGTCGATCGTGAAGGTGCCGGGGCAGGCGCTGCGGACCTCTGCACCCTCGGGGGAGGGAGTAATTTTCAGGGCCTCTGTTCTGCTGGTGACAGAGAGGTTGGTGGCGATGGTGATTGCCTGGCTTATGGGTGCTGAAACCGCCGAGAGTTTGGCCGGGGGTTTGGTGGCAGAGAGGAATTCATCCACACTTCCGTACCAGCCAAGCTGCCATTGGAGGACAAGGCTCTGACCGGGCTCGAGCGTGAGGGCCGGTTGGCCGCCGAAGGCGTCCGGGTTTCGGGCGTGGTCGGTAACCTGGAGAACGATGTGTCCGCGGGCGTTGGAGGACGTGTTCCGGTTGCGTGATTCTATGGAATATCCCCAAAGTTCCCCTTCCTCGAGGACCAGTCCAAGGAGAGGCCCTGTTCCTGACATGGGCTGGGTGAGCACCCATGCCCAAGCACCGCCGGTGAAGATGTGGGCGTGCACTGAACGCTGAAGGGCTTGCTGCGCGCTTTCATACAGGTCGGCGAACGGGGTCTGGATGCCGACGCTGGTCACCGTCGTTGTGTGAAATCCGGTATTGGTAAATTCGTAGCGTTCGATGAATTTGTCTTTGCGAACGTTCCTTTTGACTGTCAAAGCGAGCTGCTCGGAAGGGAGAAAGTGGCTAACTGAGGAGTTGGGTGCCACTTCCTGCCTGTCCGGCCTGTTCCAGCGTGCCGCTCCCCTATCGGTGATGATGTGACCGCTGCCCCACTGGTGCTCCAGAGAGTGCCAGACCAAGTCAGGATCAAGAAGGAACTGGCGGTCCGGGGCATCCTTGGCCACAAACTGCACGGGCGCACCGGTCACGGGGTCAATAACCGCCTCCCCCTGACCGAAGGGAATGCGGATCCTGTCCGGTGCCTGCGGTGTGTAGAGGGACGTTGAATCGGTAATAGTCATTTGACTGCTCCCCCGGTCGCGCCGGCTGCTATGTAGCGTTGGGCGACCGCGAGCACGGCGATGGCGGGTGTGGATGCGAGGACTGCGGTCGCCATGACGGCGCTCCAATCATTTACGTAGGTGCCGAGGTAGGAGTACAGGCCAACGGTCACAGGCCTGACTTCGTTGGTGGTGGTGAGGGTGACGGCGAAGAGGAAGTCTCCCCAAGCAAAGAGGAAGGCAAAGAGGCCCGCGGTGATGATCGCATTCCTGCTCATCGGAAGGACGATGGAAACAAAGGCCCTGACTGGCCCCGCGCCGTCGACCCGTGCAGCTTCTATGACTGAGGGCGGGATGGAAAGCATGAAAGCGTGCATGATGAGGATCCCGAACGGTATACCGGCGCTGGAGTTGGCAATAATTAGGCCAACAATGCTGTTCAACAGCCCCAACTGATTGAACGCTGTATAGAGAGCGTTGGACACGACGATCCCTGGAATCATCTGGCAGATGAGCACCGCGAAGAGCAGGGTCCGGGCGAACGGGATCCGCAATTGCGCCACTGCGTAGGCGGCAGGGGCAGCAATCACGAGACTGAATAGGACGCTGCCCCCAGCGACGAGGAGGCTGGTGACGAGGTTCGGGCTTTGCTCGGCGATGGCCGTGGCGTAGCCGGACAGGTCAGGATTGATGGGAAACCAGGGCGTGCCCACGGCCCGTCCGCCGGGCTGCAGCGACA
The DNA here is from genome assembly GCF_056394175.1 of Pseudarthrobacter sp. 10T415. Classification (NCBI taxonomy): domain Bacteria; kingdom Bacillati; phylum Actinomycetota; class Actinomycetes; order Micrococcales; family Micrococcaceae; genus Pseudarthrobacter; species Pseudarthrobacter sp. 10T415. Next base: position 21,039 of record NZ_JBFTHJ010000015.1, read on the forward strand.
CGTTGACCATCCAGTAGACGGGAAAGAGCAAAACGGCAACGATCACCAGTCCGAAAAGTGTGTGGCGGGAAGCGGATCGTTCCCGCCCGGATGATCCGGCCGCTTTTATGGCGGTGGTGCTTGTCATGCCTTCGCCCCCTTCCGGTTGGCCCGCAGGTAGAGCAGTGCGAATACGAGGGAAATGACGATGAGGATGTTGCCCACTGCGGCTCCTTGGCCGAAGTCGAACTGTTGGAACGACAAACGGTAGGACTCTGTCGACAGGGTCTGTGTTGCATTCGCAGGCCCCCCACCGGTGAGGCCAAGAATGATGTCCAAGGCCTTCAGGGTGTAGACGACGCCAAGGACCAAAACCACCGTAACGACGGGCCGGAGCAGGGGCCAGGTAATGTACCTGAATGCTTTCGCTCCGGTGGCACCGTCCAGGGCGGCGGCCTCATAGAGTTCCTGCGGAATGTCCTGCAGGCCGCTGTACAGCAAGGCCACGTTGAACGGGATCCCGAGCCAAATATTTACACAGATCACCGCCAGGAGTGCCACTGATGTGTCGGTGAGCCATCCGATCCTGACATCGCTGAAGGTCAGGGCACTAAGGATCTGGTTGATCACCCCGGAGTCCTTATCCAGCATCCACCGCCAGACTGCACTGGAAACAATCAGGGGAATCAGCCAGGGCAACAGCAGCAGGCCCCGCAGTAGGCCGTTGAGCGGGAATCTCCGGCGGAAGTAGAGGGCTACGAGCATGCCGAGGATCAGCTGTCCTGCGATTGAAAAGACCGTGAATGCCAGGGTATTCACAGCGGCACGGCCGAAGTCTCGTGACTGCAATACCGCCTGGTAGTTGGCCAGGCCCGTCCAAGGTGCCTGGCCGGTGAAGAAGGTGGTCGTGGTGTACTGCTGAAGCGCCATTACGGCGTTCTGCACGACGGGGTATCCGAAGATCAGCAGAATATATACAGTGGCCGGCAATAGAAAGGCCTGCTGGAGGAGCCTTTCTTTGTTGCGACCAGATACCCGCCAGCGTGGTGTGATTGCCGGCTTCGTCTCGAGTTCAGTCATGGTCATGATGCTTGTCTCCCTGCAAGGGGCCTGGGCGGACTGGTCCGGCCATTGTGGCCATTGCTATTTGGCTTCCGCCCGACGCAGAGCTTCCAAAGGTTCCGCTCCTCCTGTAAGGACATCCTGGATGGCGGTGTAGATGGTTTGGGACGCCTCGGCGTAATCCGGTCCCAATTGGGCGGTGCGTGCGCGAAGACCGGGAATCTGGTCAACGAAGCCCTTCATCTTGGGGTTCTCTTGCGCATACTGTCCCGCGAGATTCTCATTCGTCGGGATGAGGTTTCGCCCGGATCCGAGCTTGAGCTGGCTTTCATCTGACCCCAGGCACTGCACCACCTTCGCAGCCGAAGCCATCTTCTCCTTATCGCCGGTGACAGGAACCGTCCAGGTCTCGCCCCCGAGCGGAGAAACAATTTCAGTACCCGGCTTTGGGGCCGGAAGGGCCACAGCCTCGTATTTGACTCCTGCCTTATCCAGGGCCGGGAACTGCCACGGCCCATTGATCATCATCGCGGCCTTGCCTGCGATGAACTGGTCGTTGACATCCGCCTGCGTCCAGGTCAGCACCGATTCCGATGCTGCACGGGTGCTCACGAGGTCCTTCCACAGCTGAAGAGCGGCAGCACCTTCGCTAGTGGGAATGTTGGTCTCATCGCCACCGTTGGACCAGAAGAACGGAAGGAACTGGAATGTTCCTTCCTCAGTTGCAGCTGCGGAAAAAGCGACCCCATAAGTATCGCCCTTGGTGAGGACAGAAGCCGTTCTTTTCAATTCGTCCCACGTTGCAGGGGCCTTCACCCCAGCGTCCGCCAGGAGTTCGGTGTTCACAAACAACGCGATCGTGTTAGCCACAGGCTGCACTCCATACAGTTCACCTCTGTAAGTCGAAGCCTGCACCACACCGTCAGCAAACCCATTAGTCGTGACGCCCAGCGGCTTCAGGGGTGCAAGTGCCCCCGATTCGGCGATCTGAGGCAACTCTCCGTTGTCCAGCATCAACACATCGGGCAGGGTTTTGGACGAAGCCTGCTGAAGGACTTTTGCCAGATAGCCACTACTGGGAATGTCCTGGGTCTTGATAGTGATCCCGGTAGTCTTCTCGCAGGCGGCAAAAACCGAATCATAAATCTCCGTGTCATTAGTGGAACCTGCAGGACGCTGCAACAGCACCGTCCTTTGACCGTCAGGGGCATTCGATACCGGAGCACATCCGGCAACACCACATGCCGTAGAAAGAACTGCCACAGCTGCAGCCGTCCGCAGAACCCCGCCTCGCCTTTGAGCCATCATCTCGCCTTACTATCAGAGGAAGTCGTCGATACGCATCGAATCGATGCGTATCGAAAGTAGCATGAAACCATTCTTGTAGGAAAGGGGTCCTGCTTAGCTGACGCGGGTTAGGTCGTGCGACGCCGGGTGAGCCGCGGCGGGATCAGTTGGATCCGGCCGCCCGGCTCGGCTCCGTTCAAGAGTTCGAACACACGGTTCATGGCCGCGTGCGACACTTCCCGCGGCCGCGGGGAGACATTCGTGACGGGGGTACTGAAAGTTTCAGAATCTTCGTCAGTGCACATGCCGACCAAGCCCACGTCCCGGCCAGGTTCGAGACGCTCGATGAGGAGCAACTGCAGAACCCAAGCCACAGTTTGGGGTGTGCGGGCGATGAAACCGACCCGTGAAGCCCTTCCATTACCGAGTTGCTCTGAGACTGCGGCCAGGAACGCACTCCACCCCGGGGCTGCGGGCCGAAGCACTTCAGCGGCCACAGCCCGCCGGTGGCACGCCTCCAGCGCGCCCCGTTCGAACCCGGCGATGAAGCCGTACTCCCGCCAGTTCACCTCGGGCGGCTCACCTACCACTACGACCCGGGTGTAGCCCCGGTCCAGCAGTTCTTCCGCGGCCATGGTGCCGGCAGCCTCAAAGTCGAAATCGACAGCGTCCAGGCCATGGTTGTCTTCCGCGAGGCCGATGAGGACGACAGGCACAGCCAACTGAGCCGCCCGCTCAAGCCGGACGTCATGCAGGTGCACGTCCATAAGAACGATGGCATCAACCAGTGACCTTCCCGCCAGTCGTTCCAGGCTTGCCGTTCCGGCCTCCTCGGTTACCAGTACGACGTCATGATCACGCACACGGGCATCCGAAGTTATTGCCTCTATGAAGGGCAGCAATCCGGCCATTTCCGTCGTCCGGGACATACTGACCACGAGGCCGATGACGCTCGTCCTGTTGCTTGCTAAGGCGCGCGCTCCAGCATTCGGATGGTAAGTAAGCTCTGCTATCGCAGCTTCGACTTTGGCGCGGGTTTCCGGCGAGATAGATCTCTTCCCGCTCATAACGTAAGAAACCGTGCTTTGGGCTACCCCGGCACGGGCGGCCACGTCCTTGCTCGTTACCACACGCATTCCTTACGCACATCTTCGGTGACTTCTACCCCTGTCTCCAGACTACCGATTTCACGTTGAAGCGGGCAGCACAGCCGCGACACGGGCATCCCGGACTGACCTACGGCCCCATGAAAGCCCGTGCATTTGAGGCAAGGCACCAGTCGCCTGTCGGAGCTCGAATTTCGCATCATGGCAGAACTTGGATGAAATGCGCGGGTCTCCGCAGCAGAGATAGCCAGCAGTCTGAATGTCAGCAGCTCCACAGCTTCCAGAACCATCCAAGTGCTGCTGGCCACAGGCGTCATTGCCCCTCGGTGGAGGTCGAACCGCAGCTGTGGGCTTCCCGTTAGCGGCAACCATATAGTTAAATTCGGCCAAATTCATTGGCGCCGTCTGGACGTTCTCGCGCGACTCATCCCGCAGCCCGCGTGGTCTCCATGGTGACAGGAAGCGGGCCGGTAGTCTTTCACGGCTCCTTCTCGGGACCCCAAGAGCTAGCCGCGTTCGTCACGGGCGATCTGGGGGACCTTCCAGGCGTTCAAGCGACAGATACGTGCGGCGACTTGGAATCTCAGCGGGATAGCAGCAGCGCTTCGCCTTGGCCGCCGCCCCCGCACAGAGCGACGGCGGCTTTGCCGGTGCCGCGGCGCATCAGCTCATGCACGGCCGTGACAACGACGCGTGCACCGGAGGCACCAATGGGATGGCCAAGGGCGATCGCTCCCCCATTGACGTTGACCTTGTCCATGGCGAGACCCAGCAGTGCCGCCGAGTGCAGGGCCACAGAGGCGAAGGCCTCGTTGATCTCCACGAAGTCCAGGTCCTCGATTGTCCAGCCCGCTGTCTTGAGGGCTTTGCTGATGGCGCGGGCTGGTTTGTCCGGGAGCGAGGTATCCGGGCCTGCGGTTTGTCCCGGGGCACCGACCGTGGCAAGGATCCTGAGGCTGTGGCTCTCTGCATAGCCGCGCGTAGTCAGGACGACGGCGGCGGCACCGTCATTAAGCGGGGAGGCGTTGCCGGCGGTAACAGTGCCGGTTGGGGAGAAGGACGGCCGGAGCCGGGCGAGGGACTCCAGTGTGCTGTTGGCGCGCACACCCTCATCGGTTCCTGCGAGTTCGGCCTGCCCGCGGCGCTGCGGGACCTTGATCGGGACGATCTCGTCATCGAAGAGTCCGGCGGCCTGGGCGGCGGCGGCACGCCGGTGAGAGTCGGCGGCTGCTGTGTCCTGATCCGCACGAAGGATGCCCAAGGCACCATTGGCCCGGTCTGTGGCTAGTCCCATTGCCTCGTGATCGAAGGCATCGGTGAGTCCGTCGTGGGCGGCGGAATCAATCAGCGCAGTGTCACCGTAAAGGTGCCCGGCGCGGGAACCGGCCAGCACGTGCGGGGCGTTGCTCATGGATTCCTGTCCGCCGGCGACCACCACCTCGGCTTCTCCCAGCCTCAGCAGCCGGGCGGCCTCGATGATGGCGCTCAGCCCGGAGAGGCAGACCTTGTTGACGGTGGCTGCGTGGGCGCTAAGCGGATGCCTCCTGCGACGGCGGCCTGCCGGGCAGAATTCTGTCCGGCCCCCGCCTGGAGCACATGCCCCATGATGACCGCCTCGACGGCGTCCGGGCGGATCTTCGCCTTCTCCACCGCCCCGGCGATCGCGGCGCCGCCGAGCTCAACGGCGGACAACGGAGCGAGCTGGCCCATCAGCCTGCCCTGCGGTGTACGCGCGGCCCCGACGATGACAACATCTGCACTGCGATTCATTTTTCTCCTTGAACGGGTAATGGCAAAATGTCCCGGCAGCTGTTGTCTGCAAGAACGCTGGCTATCGGGCGGGGGTGAGGGGTTCGCGCAGCTGGATGGAATGCGGTACTAAGGAGGTGGATCGCCGCGCGGGGCCGCGACAGGGCCAGGGATGGCGGACTACTGGCAGCTACGAGTGGATGCTCCTATTCTTGACGGCAGCACCGGTGTGCATTGCGGGACAAAGGAATCCCTAAGGCTGAAACACGATCTTTCCGAAAGTCTGTCCATCGAGCATCTGCTGGAATCCGTGCCGGGCGGATTCCAGTGGCAACGGAATGGAATACACGGTGGCGCATATGGCCGCCTAGTGATCGGGGGACATGGCATGGGGAGTGAAGGTGTGATTGACCAGACGGTTCATCGTTTTTGTCCACCAGCACTAGGCCGGCTCCCTCTGCGAAGTCCTTGGAACCGATGCGGCCAAGCCGCAACCGAGCGCGACGCGGCAACCTATCCGATGGCCTGTACGTCCCAGATATATCCCAAGCGACCCCGGAAACTTGACAGAAAGTAGCTGGCTCCGACATTCGGGAAGAATCCAACCCCTGTTTCCCCTAGACCGAGAGGCCGGGCCCTCCCCCTGGACAAAGGCCCTTGATGACGGCGCTGCTTAGTGAGTTCAGCAGCGCCCGTCCATATCCGCATCTTCCGATGCGAGGGCCTCTACAGCTCGTCGAATACTCGACCCATGTCGGCCCAGGCCTGAGCGCGGGCACGCTTGGTCCAGGCGGCCAGCGCCCACCCTGCCAGAACGATCGCGACTAAGACCCATGGAATGACACGAAGGACCATCGGAATGTCTCCACCGGGCTCCGCGGGAACGAACGAGAAGTAGAGACCGCCGAGTATCGCAACGATAGCGAATATCCCAGCTCCCGCTCCGGCAAGGATAAACTTCCGCATGCGATTTCGCAGTCCGTGAATTATCCCGGCGATACCGAGCATCAGGTACACGAACATCACCACGGGGGTCCCAAAGTTGAGTAGAAGCGTAAAGACGAAGATGCCTCCCGTGACGTGGTTATCAGTTCCAGCAAGCTCGACTTGCGCGTCCTTTGCAACGAAGAGCACCGATCCGGCGATCAGTAGGATCCAGATCACGATAGCCAAGATCATGGAGTTCCACGGGGTGTTCCAATGCGGGTGCAGTCGTCCGAGTCGTTTCGGCAGCACGCCCTCGCGCCCCATGGCGAACAGGACTCGAGACGATGCAGTGTGGAATCCCAAAGCGCAGAACAGGCTTGAACCACCAGCGGCAGCGAGGACCAGTGCCGAGGTGAGCGTGTTCGGAGCCACAGCGGCGAGACCGGTCGCCGAAGCAGGCCAATCAATCCTGGCCTGCTCGACGCCGAAGCCAATCGCGGTCGCGTAGCTGACAATTACATAGAAGATCCCGGCGACCAGGATCGAACCGATCACTGCGCGGGGAATGTTGCGCTTCGAATCACGGGTCTCCTCAGAGAGGGACGCACTCGACTCCGAACCCACGAAAGACAGCATCGCGAAGCTCATACCGAAGAAGACACCGATCCACGGGGCTCCCGCGGCGGGCGGCCAGAAGGCTGTCGGGTCCCAGCTTGTACCGGCTGCTGCAATCGGTGTCTCACCATCGACAAGGCTGACCTCAGGCGAACCCATAGCGATAACAATGAATGCGACCACGAGCATGGCCGACATGCTCAGCACAAGGAAGATGAGCTGGTTCCTTGTTGACACGGCAATGTTGAAGAAGTTGAGGAGGGTGATAATGGCGATACCGAGCAACGTGAACCAGTACCACTGCACTGCACCACCAAGGAGCACTTCGACTAGCTGAGACATGAAGAAGCCGAAGCCGCCCAGCACCCCTGCACCGAAGAGAAGGTATGCGCTCACGTATGCCCAACCTCCGACAAACCCGGTTGTCCTACTTGCACCCTTGCTCAAGTAGGTGTACATCGATCCGGCTGAGGAGAGGCTTCCCGCGAACATGGCGACCACGGACCCCACGCACAACATGCCCAGCGCCCCCAGCAGGAAAGAAAGCGGCGTTTGGACGAAGTCTCCGGCAGCGTAGCGCTCGGCCGGGTCGTACTGTGTAACCCACAGGTGCTTTGTGGCGAATGCGGCACGGGCGGCGAGCGAGGAGGCCGGGTCGGCCATCAGGGTGGGCTGGTCCCCGGGGTACAGCACGTAACCGGTGGGCTGGCCCAGCCGGTTTGTCTTCTCAGTGTTCACGATGTGCCAGGCGCGGCCTACTGATCCCTTAGCGTCACGGGCCGCTGTTTGTTCGGTGGCCAGACGCGTGACCGACTTCGTGAAGGCCTCCCCACGGTCGTTGGTGTCGCTGAACGGCAGGCGCACGGCGTCGACTTCATCGACGGCGTTTTTTACGCCGTCCACCATCATGTCCAGCCGTGCGCTGAAGAGATGCTGGTGATAGGGGGCTCCCAGTCCGGGGGCAACCTCCGAAGTGTAGGGGGCGTCGGCCTCCGCGTACCCGGAGGTGAAGAGGATGCCGGTGAGTTTGGCTTCAAGCTCGATCGTCCCGTCGAGATAGAGGTACCAGTAGAACCCGTAGTCGTAGTTGCCTACCGTGGTGAAGCTGCTGATCACCAGGCGGCGGGAGCGCCTGACCTCGCTGGAGTTGGTGAACATATCGGAATGCTTCCAGAGGGTTCCGAAGTCCTCTTCGTGCATGCAGATGCCGTTCTTGATGGTGAACGGCGTTCCTAGTTCGTCGCTGAGGACAGCGTCGAAGTACTGGATTTCGCCTACGCAGTCGCAGCCCAGTTCCAGCGAGTTGGTGAAGCGGCCGAAGAGGTACTCGCCGAGGTCAAAATAGTTTTGCCAGAACCGGATGGGCGAAGGGTCCCCGTACGGCACAACCATCTCCGCGATCGAGCCCCGGTACATGACCGGACGTTCCTCACCCTGGTCCGTGAAGGACAGGTTTCGCAGGATCAGGCCTTCACGGGCATCGAAGCCGATGTCGAATTTCCAGTTAGCCCAAGTGACCGAACGCCCCTCTACGGTGAAGCTGGGGCCTTCGGGCTGGGTGATTTCTATGGGCTTGAGCGTGCTTAGCGGTTCGCCCTGCACTGCGGGGTCATCAAAGTTGCCGGACTCAGCCGGAACCGGCACAGCCCCGGTATCGATGAGGCGGGTAATTTTGCGGTCGATCGTGTCAACATAAGCGCACAGCCCCTCGAGTGGATGTGCCCAGGGATGGTCTTCGGGGTAGTCCTGGCGGAAGGCCAGGACCCGTACGATGCGACGCCCTGCTTCCTCCTCGAAGCCGTAGGAGCCCGCGGACAACGGAATGCATACAACCTTCTGCGGCTCCGTCCCCCGGTCGGCGAGGGACTGCACCCAGCGGGGGTCTTCAGCGCAGATCCCGGCAATGGCATCGAACTCCTCCAACAGAATGGGAGTCTGGCCCTCGGCCGGGTCGATGGCCACGGAGGTCAACACACTGGCCTGGTCCAGGGAGACGATGTTGTCCGTGGAAGCACCGGTCGCCATGTCCAGCAACATCACCCGGGCCCGGCGTTCCGGTCGGGGACCGGCACCCTCAACGTAGGCAAGGACTTCCCGCTTATGGGGTTCCTCCAACCCCACATAGGCAAACCGGGTGGTGAGTGCGAAGGTAGATTCAGCCGAAATGATCTCCCGAATCTTGACGAACTCGTCGGCTGTCAGATCCGACAGCGGTGCTGTCGGAGACTGGGCAGGATGACCGGGATGGTGGGCGGAGCTTTCAACAACGGGGATGGCCATGGAGGTCCTTCTTTCTGTGCAGTGATGCTGGGGAGAAATTGCCTGGATGTGGACGTTCAGGCGAGTTTTTCCTTCTGCCGAGGCATGAGGCCTGGCCGGACGTGCCCGGCGATCAGGGCCCGGAGCATAGGGGCTGGTGAGTTTTTCGGGGGCGAGGCTTCCTGATACTTGCTATCGGGCTGGACGGAATACTCATGCACGCCCTACGGCTTTGCTGCGGCCCGCAAAAGATAAGATCCGGTTCCTGGTGTTTTCGTGGGAAACAATGCTGGTAATGGTCGCCACTTCGTCGTCCAGATGTTTTCCGTAGGCGGCGACAGTGGCCGTGGTGAGCAGGCGTTTGGTCGGCCCCAGCGTCTGGGCCGCAGAACCTGCGAGGCGGAGGGCCAAGTCTTGGGCCCTGATCTGAAGTGCAGATTCGTCCACGACCTCATTGACCAGACCCCACTGGAGTGCCTCCGCTGCCGTAACCACTCGGCCAGACAGGCAGATCTCGGCCGCCCTGCGCGGACCAACCACTTGGGGCAGAAGATATGAGACGCCACAGTCAGGCGTCAGACCCACCTTCGCATAGGCGCTTTGGAAGAACGCGTTCGAGGAAGCAAGGACCAGATCAGCGTTCAGGACCAGGGCGAGCCCTGCCCCCGCGGCTGCCCCATGGACGGCTGCAATCGTCACAAGCCGGGACCGGGTCAAGGCGAGTAGCCCTTCGCTCATCTTTCCGGCCAAAATGCGAAGAAATTCGGCAGGGTCCTCAGCATCGGCCATGGCCGCCACGTCGCCGCCGGCGCAAAAGAACTTACCGGAGCCCTGTAGAACGAGCACATGAACGTCAGGGTTGTCGTTTGCGAGGTCTACTGCCGCGCAGAACTCCTCGGCGAGGGCGACACTCAGGGCGTTGGCAGCAGCGGGCCGGTCCAGCATTATCCAGGCAACTCCGCCGTCGCACCGGAACTTGAGGTTTTCAAATGTCATTGGGCTTTGCTTCCTTAGACGGTTCAAAGGTTGACGAGTCGGAATGTTCCGCAGCACCCTGACCATCACTGATAAGGGGCACGTCAATCACCTTGCTAAATTCAGACTCGGTCGGTGAGCGGGGAACGCAGCTATCTGTACAGCCGCAGTGCTGTCTAGGCGGACCAGTTCATGAGCGATGAGCGGATGAGGAAGCGCACTCCGTCGGGTGATTCCAGTGAAAACCCGCTCCCTCTGCCCTGCACCACGTCCACCGTTAGATGGGTATGGCTCCAGTAAGCAAACTGCTCTCTGGACATCCAAAAATCCACTGGCTGGTGCTCAGTGTCAGAGCCTTCACTCTCAGCTTTGGAGGTAATGTCGAATCGTCCAAGCAGGACGTCGGCCGCTCCAGTCTGAAATTCACCTCTGGGATAGCACATGGGCGCCGATCCATCGCAGCAGCCACCGGACTGGTGGAACATCAACGCTCCATGCCTCACCCACAGTTTTCTCAGTAACTCCACTGCATCCGATGTCAGCGCCACCCTGGAGAAATCCTCGCCAGGGAGTGTTACAGCGGCGTCAAGGCGAGCTGTTGTCATGAGGAACTCCTCAGGTAGAACCGTCCAGGCATGTCCTGCAGCGTTTGGGCGAATGACTTCGGAGGCGTAGAAGGTGGTGCGGAAGGATGAAAACGTCAGCCCTGCCGCACAGCCCCCGGTCGTTTAGAAGAAGCCGAGTTTGTTTTCGTCGTAGCTGACCAGCAGGTTCTTGGTCTGCTGGTAGTGGTCCAGCATCATGGCGTGGTTTTCGCGCCCGATGCCGGAGGACTTGTAGCCGCCGAACGCGGCGCCGGCCGGATAGGCATGGAAGTTGTTGACCCAGACGCGGCCGGCCTGGATTTCGCGGCCCGCCCGGTAGGCGATGTTGCCGTTGCGTGACCAAACGCCTGCGCCGAGTCCGTAGAGGGTGTCGTTCGCGATCTCCATGGCCTCGTTGTAGTCGCTGAACTTCGCGACCGAGAGGACAGGTCCGAAGATTTCCTCCTGAAAGATCCGCATCTTGTTGTGGCCTTCAAAGACCGTGGGCTGAACGTAGTAGCCGCCGGCGAGGTCGCCGGGGAGATCGGCGCGGAACCCTCCGGTGAGCAGTTTGGCGCCTTCCTGCCTTCCGATGTCAATGTAGGAGAGGATCTTTTCGAGCTGGTCGTTGGAGGCCTGGGCTCCGAGCTGGGTTTCGGTGTCTAGCGGGTTGCCCTGAATGATTGTCTCTACCCGTGCCACGGCGTCGGCCATGAAGGACTCGTAGATGTCCTCCTGGACCAGTGCGCGGGACGGGGCGGTGCAGACCTCGCCCTGGTTTAAGGCAAAGAGGGCGAAGCCTTCGAGCGCCTTGTCGTAAAAGGCGTCGCTGGAGTCGGCGACGTCGTTGAAGAAGAGGTTGGGGCTCTTACCGCCGAGTTCGAGCGTGACCGGGATTAGGTTCTGACTGGCGTACTGGCTGATCAGACGGCCCGTGGTGGTCTCGCCCGTGAACGCAATCTTTCGGATGCGGGGGCTGGACGCGAGCGGCTTGCCGGCTTCGACACCGAAGCCGTTGACGACGTTGACCACGCCCGCGGGCAGGATGTCGGCCAGCAGCTCCATCAGCACCAGGATCGATGCCGGGGTCTGCTCGGCCGGCTTGAGGACCACTGCGTTACCCGCAGCCAAGGCGGGGGCGAGTTTCCAGACGGCCATCAGTATCGGAAAGTTCCACGGAACGATTAGTCCCACTACCCCGAGCGGCTCGTGGTAGTGGTAGGCGGTGGTGTTGTCGTCGAGCTGTGACAGGCGGCCTTCCTGCGCGCGAATGGCTGAGGCGAAGTAGCGGAAATGGTCTGCTACCAACGGGATGTCCGCCGCGAGTGACTCGCGCACCGGCTTGCCGTTGTCCCAGGTCTCTGCCACGGCCAGCAGCTCCAGGTTCTGCTCAATCCGGTCGGCCACCTTGTTCAGTACCGCAGCGCGCTCGGCCGCCGATGCTTTACCCCAGGCAGGTGCGGCTTTATGTGCGGCATCCAGGGCAAGATCGATGTCCTCGGCCGTGCTCCTGGCTACCTCACAAAAGGCCTTACCGGTGACGGGGGTGATGTTTTCGAAGTACTGGCCCTTAACGGGGGCCACCCATTCGCCGCCGATCCAGTTCTCATAGCGGTCCTTGAAGGTGACTTTCGAGCCCTCGGTGCCGGGCTGTGCGTAAACAGTCATTGTTGTTCTCCTTAATTTCCTGAATTCCTCACCCTCGAAAAACTTGCGCGGTTATCCGGGCAGACAAATGTTTTCCGTTGTTATGAGGAATAGGACTAGATACTTTCTTGGCGGTATTCCGAACTAACTCACATTCGGGTGGTTCCGCAGCCTCATCCCAAGGATGTGATCTTCGTCTCCCGATGTCGGCTACAAACCAAGCTACCGGCGTGCACGCCCTAAAACGAGATGTTTCTTGAAAATTCAGATGGGAAATTTCCTGCAAATTCTCCCGAGCTAGTTAACATGCCTGAAACATACCCGCAACATGCCGGAAATGTTGGCTTCTTCGGGCATTAGCATCAGCAAAGTGTTATGGTCGATCAATCTCGGGCCGATGCCTTGCCGCCGCAGTGACGGGATGGATAGCCCTTTGCATTGAGAGTCAGAAGCCGTGTCCGTTCCTCGCAACCGCTTGATATCCGCTCATTCACCCGTCGCTGGGCTCAGCCGCCGGAAGCTGCCGTTTATACCCGTGTTCGCGCAAGCGGTGGCGGCAGTTGCTCCCGCCGGGGGTATGTCGGTTGTTCCTGCTCTGGTGTTCGGCGCTGCGGGCACCAACCTCGTGATGTCCTTCCTGATCGCTATGTCAGTGATGCTGCTCGTCTCGTCCTGTCTTCGCCCGATGGCGCAAAGAATGGCGGCCGTCAGTGGCCTGTACAGCTACACAGCAAAGGGGCTCGGCCCCAGCGCGGCTATCACTGCAGGCTGGTCGATGATCTTCGGCTATGGTCTGATCGCGATGGCGAGCCTGCTGGCCGTCGGGACCTACGGCGCCAACATTGTGGAGAGTCTGTTGGGTTCCGTCGGCGGCGGAACCCTGGTCGTAACCTTGATCATGCTTGCTGCCGCTGCCCTTGCGGGCTTCTTTATGGTCCGCGGCATCCACATATCAGCCAAGGTGACCCTCCTGGTGGAGTGCGTTTCAATCCTGTTGCTGGCTTCTTTGCTTACGGCCTATTTCATACTGGCCCGACCACATGTGGACCTCGGTTCGCTCATTTCAGTGAACGGAAATTTCGACTCGCTCTCCCTCGGGGTAGTTGTCGCGGTTAGCGCTTTTGTCGGTTTCGAAAGCTCAACGACTCTGGGAGGAGAAGCGCAGCGGCCCTTTATCAACATCCCACGCACGATACGTTGGACTCCGATAGTCACCGGCGCGCTCTACCTTCTTGCGGTAACGGGACAGGACATCGCACTGAAGGACGCACCCGGTTTCATCGCTTCAAGCGCAACACCGCTATCGGACATGTTCTACTTCAAGACTTCCGCCCTCATGGCGGTCATGTTGGACGTGGGAATAGCCGCATCTTTTTTTGCCTGTGCCGTTGCCTCAGTCAACGCGCTGGCAAGAACCCTCTTTTGTATGGGAAGGGAGGGCGTTGCACCAACAATGATCGGGCGCACTCATCCAACCCTCAGAACGCCGTGGGCTGCAATTTTGACGGCCATGCCCGTTATCACCGCCGTACCCATCGTCATGGTCCTGTCCGGGGTCTCACCCGAAAAAGGGCTCACCCACCTCTTCACCTTGGGCGCCTACGGCTATCTCGGCGCCTACGTACTGGCAAGCGCATCCCTGCCCTTTTTCCTCAGGCGGATCGGGGAAGGAGCTTGGTTTTCCTGGGCTCTGGGAGGGGTGACGGTTGGCGCCGTAGCTTTCGTGGTCTGGAATGCAGTTTCGGTCTCAGCTCAGGAAGGCAACGTGCAAGCTGGCGTCTATGGCTCTGTTGTGGCCCTCAGCGCCCTATATGCCCAGTTTCTCCGGTGGCGCTCCCCCGCTCTCATGGATGAGGTCGGAATATACGATGAAACAAGGGAATCCGATCTTCACTACTCTCGGAAATCCGGGCGGAGATCGTGAATCTCGGAAGACCAGAGCGCTTGCAATCAAGTGCGACAGTAAACTCGTTGCGAATTCTTGAAACAGTTGCCCGGCTAGGCCCTGGTACAACCGCCAAAGATATTACTGATGCGTTATCAATGCCACCAGCAACCGCTTATAGGCTGCTCAATGCACTCGTTGGCGACGAATATCTGGTAAGAACTGCCGATTTGCGCGGCTTTGCTTTAGGGCACGCGATTACCGCCTTGATCTCGGCAGGTGCAGTGCCATCAGTTCCAACGTCGGCGCGAGATGCCCTAGAAGAATTTCGAGGACAAACACGATTTGCCGTTCACCTAGTCGCCTTCCAAGCATCGTCCATTAGAATCGCTGATTCTGATCCTGACCACCCTCCGCGTTCCGAAACTGAGATGACGCGATATCTGCACGCGTCGGCCGCCGGTAAATTGTTTCTTTCGCAATTGGAAGATCTCCTTGCGGTTCTTCCCGGGGGTTCACTCAAGAAATTGACACCCAAAACGATCACGAGCCTCGCATCCTTGCAAGACGATCTTGAGGAAGCTAGGGAGAGGGGCTACGCAATGCAGGTCGATGAACTGGAGGAAGGTCGCTGCTGTGTCGCAGTTCCCATAGCGTTACCCGGTTCAACACCGGGAGGCGCATTATGTTTGGGCGGCACATCGGAACGACTGGACGCCATTCGGGCGCACATAGCATCGGCGCAGCAGGCAGCCGAGCGGCTAGCTCCGCTCCTTCTCTGACCTCAGAAGCGTTGGAGTTAGTTCTTAGTCTCAGTTCCGGCTCTGAATCTTCTGGCGTCTTTGCCCGTCGTGGGAATCCGCTATAAGAAACAACGATTCCCTCGAAGCTTTGTGGCTTCGTAGCGACGCAGTAGACATTCCCGTTCACACCCCTGAAGCCTGCTGGCAGGGCGCGAATTTTTAGAGGCAGACGGGGCGGGTAGAAGCCCGGGCACAGCGTAAGGTAACGATACAGATAACAGACCGAGCACTCGGTCTGTTAGTGGTATCGTGGTATCCATCACATCAGGGACTGATACCTGGTGCTCCCCTCCCCCAACCCACAGAAAGCGATGAGACCCATGGTTGTGTCTGATCCGGCTGCAGGAGCGACGTTGCCGTCGCCCAACACCTCCCTTCCCAAGGAAAAAGCCAAAGCAAACGTGATCGCCACGATGGTTCTGGCCCGGCTCGGGCTTATGACGGCTCTTTCCGTGCCCATCGTGGCCGGGATGACGCTCAAGGTGCAGTCTTTGGTGTCCGAGGCTGCAGTTGCCTCTACGCTGGGTTTCGTCATCTCTATGGGGGCCTTCGCCGCCCTCCTCTTCGACCCCATCTTTGGCCGGCTAAGCGACCGCACTATTGGCCGTTTCGGCCGCCGTCGCCCTTGGCTGGTCGCTGGCGCCGTGGGACTGCTGGTGAGCCTGGCCGTGATCGCGCTGGCACCAAATGTCGTGGTTCTGGCCATCGGCTGGTTCTTTGCTCAGGCCCTTGGCAATGCTGCGGTGGCTGCGCATACGGCCTCCCTGGCAGACCAGATACCTCAGTGGCAGCGCGGCAAAGTTAGCGGCATGATCGGCATCGCTTCCCAGGCCGCGGGCTTGGGGGCGGCGTACTCGGCAAGTCTTCTCGGACAGAACATGCTACTTCTGTTCCTGGTTCCCGGAGTCCTCGGGCTGATCCTGGTCCTCGTCTTTGCATTCGTGTTGCCGGACCAGCCCATGGAGCGCCGGCCTGCATCTGAAGGTGGCCTGCGCACCGCATTGAAGACCTTCTGGGTTAACCCGGTCAAGCACCCGGACTTCGCCTTTGCCTGGATCTCACGCTTTCTTGTCGTCCTGGCATTGTTCATGTTCGTCACGTTCCGTCTCCTGTACCTGCAGCAGGACCTGGGCCTTTCCAAACAGGACGCAGCAGGTGCCTTGGCCACCGGTGTCCTCATTTACACCCTCGCGCTGGTTACTGCAGGCCAAATTGCCGGATGGCTATCGGACAGGCTCGGGCGTCGAAAGGTCTTTATCTGGATCTCAGCCATCATCTTCGGCCTAGGCACATGGATGCTGACCCTGGCTGACTCTACAACCGGCTTCTATTGGGCGGAACTGGTTATCGGCATCGGCTTCGGCACCTACATCGCCGTTGACCTTGCCCTCGTCATTGATGTCCTCCCCAACCCGGATGACACAGCAAAGGACCTCGGTGTCTTCAACATCGCCATGGCCGGCCCGCAGACACTTGCGCCGGCAGTATCAGCTGCACTGCTCGCAATGGGTGGCGGGAGCTACGACCTCTTGCTGGCCGTGGCAGCCGTGATCGCCCTGTTCGGTGCGCTGACGATTCTTCCGGTAAAGAAGGTCCGATGAGCGAATATCACGTGCCGACAAGCGCAGACAGCGAGGAGAGCGCAGCCATGGGCCAGGACCTTGGAAGCGCCATCGAACAGGCGATTGCCGCTTTGGACCTTCCTTCGAAGGTCAAGCTCCTCTCCGGGGCAAGGATGTTCAGCTTGTCGGATGAGCCCGCGATCGGCCTTCAGGAAATCGTGATGTCCGACGGGCCCTCAGGGGTACGCGGTCCGCTGGTGGTCGGAGGACGGGTCTCTTGCCTGCTGCCTAACGCAACGCTCATCGCCCAAAGCTGGGACGTGGACGTGATGCGCGAGGTCGGACATATCCTTGCAGACGAAGCAGAGGACCAAGGAACCCATGTCGTCCTGGGCCCCACGGTAAACCTTCACCGGACCCCGCTGGGAGGGCGCCTGTTTGAATGCTTCAGCGAAGACCCTGTCCTCACCGGTCACCTCGGGGCAGCCTACGTACAATCCCTGCAGGAACGGGGGATCGCGGCGACACCAAAACACTTCCTGGCCAACGAAGCCGAAACCGAGCGCACCACGGTGGACTCGGTGGTTCCGGAAGATGCCCTCCGGGAGTTGTATCTGCTGCCCTTCCAGATCATGGTGGAAGACGCCCGACCCTGGACGATCATGGCCTCGTACAACAAGATCAACGGAATCGCGGCCACCGAGCACGACGAGCTCCTGAACAAAGTCCTAAAAGAGGAATGGGGATTCGACGGGCTCGTGATGTCCGATTGGCTCGCCACCAAAACAGTCGTGGAAAGCGCCAACGGTGGGCTGGACCTCGTCATGCCCGGACCGGACACCCCCTGGAGCCGGTCATTGACTGCCACCGTCCAGAAAGGTGACGTCTCCGAGGACACCATCGACGACCACGTCCGCAGACTTCTCAAGCTCGCCTCACGGGTGGGGGCCTTCGACGAGAGTCGCAGCTGGACACGGAACCTGCCCCGCCCTGATAGCCCGGAACGCCGCGGACAGCTGCGCCGGCTCGCTGCCCGCAGCATGGCCGTCCTGGTCAACCGCGACAACACGCTTCCACTCCGCAGGGACTCCACGGAAAGCGTGGTGATCATCGGCCGTCACGGGATCGATACCGTGGCGCAAGGTGGCGGCTCCGCCATCGTGCGCCCGCCCCACGTCGTCAGCGCCGCCACGGGAATAGCGCGGGCCCTCGGCGAGGACCGCGTAACCGTCGTCGACGGGGTTCAAACCCGGACGCAATGGCTCGCAGCGAATCCGGAACTCCTCCGGGATCCGGAAACCGGGACCCGTGGTGTGCGCGCCCGGACCTTCGACAAAGAAGGTAATCTGCTCGGCACCCGCCACCTGGATGTCCCGGAGCTTGAGGTCAGCGGGGAAAGCTGGGCTTCCGGAGCGGCGTCCATCGAGCTCTCTGCCGAGCTGGCACTCGACAAGCCCGCCAGGATGATGATCGGCACCCGCGGGGCCGGCGTCTGGGACCTTTCCGCGTCCGGATACCGGGAGTCCTTCCGGACCCGCTTCCACGACGGTCCGGGCGGTGGCTTCTTCCGTCCCAAAAGCCATGCCACACCACTGGACGTCGGTCCGGGAGCGCGGATCAGCGCGACCACTGAGGCTGAGGACGAGAATCGCCTCATCGGCCTGGTCGCGGAACCCGCGCTGAAAAACAGCGCTGCTGCCATCCGGGACGCTGTGGCGGCCGCCGCTGACGCAGACGTGGCTGTCGTCGTCGTCGGTTACACGCAGGAACAGGAAACGGAAGGCCAGGACAAGAGCACCCTCTCCCTGCCCGGGGACCAGGATGCGCTTGTGGCGGCGGTGGCGGCCGTGGCGAAGCGGACCGTTGTGGTCCTGAATGCCGCCACGCCGGTTCTCATGCCGTGGATCGCGGACGTGGACGCGGTGGTCTTTGCCGGCCTGCCGGGACAGGAAGCGGGCGACGCCATTGCCGCGGCATTGACCGGCGACGTCGAACCTGCAGGACGCCTGGTCACCACTTTCCCTGCCCGGGACGGCCAAGGCCCGGCGTGGTCAGTGGCACCCCGTAACGGCAGGCTCCCGTATTCAGAGGGAACAGGAGTGGGATACAGGGGATGGAGCACCTCCTCTGAGCAGCCCCTTTTCTGGTTCGGACATGGCCTCGGCTACACCGAATGGGACTACAAGGCCGCCGAGATCACGTCCATGGAGGGGGAAGCTGTGAAGTCCGTGCGTGTCGCCGTCGGCAACGTAGGGAACCGCGCAGGAACAGAAACAGTGCAGGTCTACCGCTTCCCTGATGACCGTTCCGTTCCTCCACGGCTCATCGGTTGGGCGCAGCTTCACCTGGGACCCGGCGGGCAGGCAAGCATCGACGTCAGCTGCGACCCCCGCGCGCAACGGCTGTGGAACAGTACGGCCCATCGTTGGGATGACATCATCGGAGGCCGGGTCGTCGTCGCGCGTGGACTTGGCGATGTCAGACTGGAACTGGCTCCCACAAGACACGAGGCCGTAGTGGCCGGAAGAAGCAAGGAGTAAACCATGTCGTATCCAGCCGGATACCGAATAGAGCGGGAGCACCCCCGGCGCCGTCAAAGCGGGGAAACTGCAAGGCTGAAGGCGATCCAGGCCGCGATTGAGCTCTTTGCAGTGGGCGGTTACGGTGGAACGTCCATTGCCGATGTCGCGGTGAAGACCGGTCTCTCGCAATCGGGTCTGCTTCATCATTTTCCGTCCAAAACGGTCTTGCTGGCGGCGGTGCTTGAGCACCGTTCCAAGGAAGATGCTGACTTCCTTTTCGACGGCGAGCAGGCTCCGCTGGGCTGGGCAGCCTTCGATGCCCTGGTGTCCCTGGTTGCGAGGAACTCCACCCGGCCCGACTGGGTGGGGCTTTTCGTGAGGCTCTCCGCCGAAGCCACCGAACCAGGACATCCCGCGCATCAATGGCTTCTGGACCACTATTCGAGCCTGCGCCGGTGGCTTGGCGAAGCGTTGGAAGACGGGAAGGTCCACGGGGACGTCGCACAGGACGCACCCGTGGAGGCAATCGTCAACAACACCATCGCCGTCCTTGACGGCATGCAGCAGCAATGGCTGTGCGCTCCGGGGAGTTTCTCCATGGTGGCGCAGTTCAGAACCTTCATCGAAAGCATCAAGACCACTTGGGGCTAAGGTCCGGCACTGGGGAGGTTCCGCTTGATCCGCGGACTTCCCCTCTGTTGCCGTGCCCGGTTCACGGAGAAAGTCAGAAACATGGAAACTCCTGCCACACATCAAGTAGCGGTTGAAACGGACGCCCCGGAGCGGCACGAAGGGCAGCGGCGCACCATCAGCGTTCTCATCGCAGGACAGGTCCTCGGCGGACTAGGAATGGGCGCCTCGCTTTCGCTCGGTTCCCTTCTTGCCGTCCAGGTTTCCGGCTCCACGGCCTGGTCCGGAATGGCCGCCACGATGAATACACTCGGCGCCGCCGCCTTTGCCATCCCCTTGGCCCGCACCGCTGTGAAACGGGGACGGGGAGTTTCGCTCGCGGCCGGATCGCTGACGTCCGGATTCGGTGCAGCCCTGGCTATCGCTTCGGCGGCAATATCGTCCTTCCCGGCCTTGCTGATTGGGCTCATCCTGCTTGGCGCGGGAACCGCTGTGAGCTTCCAGGCCCGCTTCGCTGCCACGGATCTGTCAACGCCAAAGAGCCGTGGCCGCGACCTTTCCATCGTCGTATGGTCAACCACCATTGGTGCGGTTTCGGGCCCCAACCTCTTCGAACCCGGAGAGGCATTCGGCAGGCTGGTCCACTTGCCGGCGCTAACGGGCGCCTTCGCGTTCACAGTGGTGGCCCAGTTACTTGCCGCCCTGGTCTTTTATGCGGGCCTCCGGCTTAAGCCTCCGGTTCGGGGGCCCAAACCGGGAAAAGACAGCGGCACCAGAACCAAACCTGATTCCGGCTTCAAGATCCTTCGCCACAATCCCGGCGCCCGCTACGCCGTGACGGTGGTGGCGCTCAGCCATGGCGCCATGGTTGCTCTCATGTCAATGACCCCGGTGCATCTGCACGATCATGGGGCGAGCCTCGCCGTCGTCGGCATGACCATCAGCCTCCATATTGCGGGGATGTTCGGCCTTTCACCACTGTTCGGGTGGCTCTCAGACCGCCTCGGCCGGATTCCCGTGCTGCTGACGGGGCAGGCAATGCTGCTGGCATCCTTGGTGCTCGCCTGGCTCGCCCCGCACACCATGGTGACTCCGAGCCTGATCCTCCTGGGTCTGGGATGGTCGGCATCCATCGTTTCCGGCTCGGCTCTCGTGGGCGACTCGGTGTCCGCAGCCGAACGGGCACCCCTGCAAGGTGTTTCAGACCTCCTCATGAACCTCACCGGTGCAACTTGCGGAGCCCTCGCGGGACCCGTCCTCGCCGCCGTCGGCTATTCCGGGCTTGGCACAGGAACCATGGCACTGGTCGGCGCCGTTACTGTGTTTACCCTTTGGCGTTTGCTCACGGCCCGCCCGGGCTCCAGTCAGCTGACATGACAGCCGTAGGCTGCGGGGCGCGGGTTGAAGCCGTCGCCGGAACATTCGCAGCAGCCCAGCAGGACAGGAGTTCCATTCACGCCTTGCCATGGCACGGCACCACCTCGAAAACCTGCTTGCCGGTCTCTCTGCCACGGTGACCGCCGCAGATCCTGAAGGGCGGTCGGCCTCCTTCGGGGAGCCCGCAGAATACGACGGCGTGCGCCGTCTCATGTCGCCAGATGAGGCTCTGTTAGGGTCCCGCCTGACATTCCAAGAGGGACACCATGGGCTTTGCCCATGAGCTGAAAAGGAGGCAAACCACTGTCGAACGCCCAGCGAGGAGGCCGAAAAGTGCCCTCAGGCTGGCCACTGGTGCGCATGCATATTCGACTTGAAACTATTCGCCTGCGACAGCGCTGCAGGACCAGCAGCTAAAAGTTGGGCGAATAAGGCCCGGTGTAGAGCCGGTTTCCTTAAATCCCATGAACCTAGCTCACGGGCGGGAGTTCGTCTGCTTAAAGCACACCCCATCCTGACGTCAAAACCGCCTGACAAGGGAGGATAGGGCCTGTGGGCGGAGTTCCTGCTCGTTCTCAGAGGCCCGCCCAGCCACGACATATGACTTAGACACCCCCTGCCCCAAACGGACTTCATCAGGTCCAGATTCTTTGGCCTATTTCGACGATTCTCGAGCTACTCCCCCCGTTTCCTTCTCCTCTGACTGTCAGGGTGGGATCTGAGAACATCGTGAGCCACCGTCAAGAAAAAGGAATTTCCCACAATTTTGACGCTCACACACGAAGTGGCGGGTGCCGCCCGAGTGATGAGAACTCGAGGACATAGGGCCAAGCGATAATGCGTGACTTGGTGCCAGCCGCGCTCCGCTGCTCCGCGCCCTACCTTGACGGAATATTCATTATCGGCGATCGGAAATTAGCGGAGGATTACTGAAGGAGGGGCTGTTACTTCTAACGATCCGTAGGGAGAGCTCTTCACCTCCGAGGGACTACGCAAAGCGGCTGCGTGCCGTGCACATTGCAGGGCGCCCCGGGGTCCCACAGGTCCAAACAGGCGCTTTTTTAGATGATCATGCCAAGAGCCAGCGCAGCAGCGGTGCGAGTTGTACTCTACGTATCTCATCTGATGAATTAATCCGCCCTAATCCCAAGTAATTAGCAGGGGGACCACTGGACGACCGCGACTAGCGCCGTTACCACGCATCTCCCTGATCGATGACGTGCCGCAAGCCGAATGTCGGGTCCAACGCTCGACATCGCACTCTTGCACGGGAGCCCTTCGGTCACAGGCGTATCCATCAGGACTGACACTTGGCAGTAGCGCTGTTGGCGTCGCTGTGCCAGCAGTAGGCTGAAGACTCCTGACGCAGATCTGGCGCGCTTGAGGCCCTGGGCCTGGCGAAATGCCGGGCCCAGGGCCCTGTTCAGGCCTCATAATGCCGGTTCACTACAGTGACCAAGTCGCGTAGCTTCGAACGCAGCAATTGCGCTGCGGGCCGGGACTGGCACCAAGACTCCCCCGTCTCCAGTGATGACTTAGTGCCGGATCAGGTTATTGCTATCGAACGCTACTGAATCCTTGCTCTTAATAGTCACTGTGGCTTCTCCCTGCTTGTTCACCTCAATGGTAGGTCCGGTGCACGTGCCATTGTTGAAGTCACCATGGATGATATTGCAGTACGTACCAGCACGCATCCCTGTCTGGAAGGTCTGCGTTTTGTCGGTGGCATGGTTGTTGATGGCGATCCATCCCTTGTTGCCTCGGCTGAACGCAATAAGGTTGACCTCGTCGTCGTACCAGTTCTCCAGCTTGGCGTCCCCCGCATTGTTGTGCCACCGGACCATATTCGCGACCCCGGTGTTGCGGTGGGTGCAGGCCCACGCCTTGCTGCAGTCGGTATCGGTGATGAAGCCCTGATCGTCCGACGGAGGAGAATCCACTTTAAGGCCCTCAAAGGCATAGCCTGCGTAGACTTGGGGGGTTCCGTATCCGTAGGCCAGCATGAACTGGGTTGCTAGAGTATTCGTGCTGCCATCGCGGTAACTGAGTGTGTCGTTGCCGCGCTCGGTGTCATGGTTTTGGACAAAAACTGTTGTCTTTTCACTGGGCAGCAGACCTGCGTCCTCACCAAAAACCTCGAGATTGGTGATATTTCCCGGACTGCCGGGGTTGTAGCTCTTGAATGCGTTCTTGACTTGGTACGCGAAGTCGAAGCCAAGCAGGTCTCCGACCTCCTGATACGCATGAGGGGTTAGTTTCCCGGGACCGCCCGGGATGACCTCCAGGGCAAAGTACGGTGTGTCCCCGTCCACGGTTCTATCAAGCTTGCTTTTGATTGCAGCCAGGTCCGCTTGAGGCACGTGTTTGGCAGCATCGACGCGGAACCCGGACACCCCATAGTTAATGAGCTTGTTCAGATACCCTGCCAGTGTGTCCTGCACTTCATTAGTTTCGGTGCGAAGGTCGGGAAGCCTTAGCAGCTCGCAGTTGGTGACCTGCCGGTAGTCATTGAAGTTCCAGATAGTGTTCTCATCATTTGGATCCGCCGGTAATGGCACGGGGCAGTCCTCCGGGTGGCTGTGGAAGTCCGCGCGCTCGTAGAGCCCAGGATAGTTGTACCGGGTGAAAGTGGCACCGCCGTACGATTCGCTGCCATCGCGGGCCATGTGGTTGATCACCACATCTGCGTAAACCTTAATTCCGGCGCCACGGCAGGCGGCCACCATGGACTTGAATTCAGCTTCGGTGCCCATGCGGCTATCTAAGGTGTAATCGACCGGCTGGTAGACCTCCCACCAGGGATGCTGAGGTTTATTTGGCACGTTGTCCAGGCTCACCGAGTTCTGCGGAGGCGCCACCTGCACTCCGCCGTAGCCCTTCGGACCCAGGACGTTCACGCATTCCTTGGCGATCGATTCCCAGTTCCATTCCCATAAATTCGCGATCACATCACCTTGTGCGACTCTCCCCGGTCCAGCCTCTGGCGAGTTCTTGTCCAATCCTCTGATCATTGGCTGGATGTGGGCAGTGGATGACGCATCTGAAGCCACTGTCGATGTGGCCGCCTCGGACGGGGACGCGCTGGTCCCTACGCCGGTGGCGAGAAGGCTGAGGGAGGCAAAGAAGGCGAATCCGGGGGCAAGAATTTTGGGGGGACGCATAGCAGAGTCCTTCATCTTCGAAAGTTTCCGTCGGGCACTGATGCCACGGCGCTGTCAACGATCAGCCACATCACAGGGTTGGCGTTGCAGATCACGTTTATCGTTATACTTAATAAGCCACTAAGTGCTGTTCGTTCAGCATTCACATGAACCTAGCAAGCGTTGAATTGACTGTCAACGGGCCGCGTTGACTGAGGAAAGCCTCCGCGTGGCGGCATGGTGGAGCATCCTCGCTAGCGGCAACTGACGACAAAGAGCGACAACAGAACATCCGGGTGATGGAGCTACTGGGCCGCCACCGTGAGCTGCGCGAGGGCGGCGTGGATGACCTGCCCCGGCTGGCTGCCATGGTCAGCACGCCGGACCCCTGCCCGCCGGGAACGACAGATCATCGCGATGCAAGACGCTCACCAGCCATCGGCCTTAGACCTCGATCTCGGCGGCTGTCGAGACTTGGGTTGCGGAGAGCTCGATCAGAGTTCGCTACCGTTTAGGTCCTTCACCGATTCGCGTTCGATGAGCTCCACTTCAAGAACTGTCTCCTGTGGCTGCTGGTCTTTCGCTTTCAGGCTTTGTAGGAGGAGTTCGACGGCCGTATGGGCCTTTCGGTCCAGGTCCTGGGTGATCGTCGTCAGCTTAGGGTTGGCGATGGTTGCTATTTCGAGGTTGTCGAAGCCGACGATGGATAGGTCGTCCGGCACGGTGCGTCCTGCCGTGCGGGCGCCTTCCATGATTCCGACCGCAAGCTGGTCAGCCGTTGCAAAGACGGCCGTGACATCGCCGTGTTCTGCGCAGAGCAGCCGCCCGGCTTCAATGCCTCTTGCGTGGCTGACGTCGGAGGTCAGCGCGATCGCAGGATCAGGTGTTATCCCGGCTTCCTCAAGGGCTTGCCTGTAGCCCTCATAGCGCTCTTTGACTACGCCGCGTTCGGTCGTATCCGGGCCCACGAATGCGATACGTTTGTGGCCCTTCTCGATAAGGTGCCGGGTCGCCAGGTAGCCACCTTTTAGGTCATTGAGGCGGACGTTCATGAAGTCTGCATTGGCAGCGTAGCTCTCAAGCACGACCAGCGGCGTGTCGAACGTGGCCCGCATCTTTTGGATCTGGCTGTCCAGAAAGCCTATGTAGATTGCACCGTCCAGGTTCCAGGATCGCAGCGTCCCTGAGGCCTCCTCAACGTCGGGAACCCCGCGCAGCAGCAAGTGATACCCGTTGTCGCGCAGCAAGCGCTCGATGATGCCGATGACGACCACGTTGTGGGTGCTGAGGACGATCCCTTCATCATCGGGGGCAGGCAACAGCACGCCAACGAGCTGAGAGGACCTGGCGACAAGGCTGCGTGCTGTGGCACTGGGGACGTAGTCCAGCCGCCTGGCAATTTGGGAGACTCTCTCGATGGTTGCCCGGGAAACCTTATCGTGCCTGCGGTTGATCACATTGGAGACGGTCATGACCGTCACGCCGGCTTCCTTGGCGATGTCTTTGAGCGTGGCCATGGCCTTCATCCCCTCACCACCGCGGTACATATGACAGTCTCCATCGTACGGTCAGGCCCTCTCCCCCATTGACAGTCGCTGTAGCGCTTTGCTACATTTCCAGTATAACGCTAAACCTTCCTCAGCTTCGTGCGCCGATTGGTATAACGCTAAACGTGATTTGACGCATTTGAGCTGGCCGAGGGAAATCGTTGACAGCGCCGTCGGCTTTGGCCTCGGCGACCAAATTTCGGAGATGAAGGAGTCTTCATGCGTTCCCCAAAAATAGTTGCCCCTGGGTTTGCCCTCTTTGCTGCCCTTGGCCTTCTCGCCACCGGCTGCAGCGGCGGAGGGACCAGCACGTCCCCGTCGGAGGCGGCCACATCGGCTGTCGCTGAACCTGATGCGTCAGCTACTGCGGCCCCTGAGCGTGGCAATGCAGATCTGGTCATCTGGGCCACACAGGGCGCGGCCACCAGTCTGAAGCCTTTTGCCGAGAAGTTCGGTGCCGACAACGGTATATCCGTTGAGGTGCAGGGCATCGCCGGTGAGCTGCGCGCCCAGTACATAACGGCTACCAACTCTGGCAAAGGCCCTGACGTTATACTCACCGCCGCGGATGGCCTTGGAAATCTGATCCAAAATGCCGCTATCGAACCGTTGAACCTCAGCCCCGAAACGAAGTCAAAGTTCGTTGATGTCACTGTCGAATCCGTAACTTATAACGGGCAGATTTACGGCGTACCCCAAGCGGTGGACAATGTTGCGCTGATCCGTAACACCGAGCTCGTTCCGGAGCTCCCAGCCACGTTTGAGGATCTCGTCACGACTGGTCTGGAGCTGAAGAATCAGGGCAAAGTCACCGAGGCCCTCTCGCTTCCCGTGGGCCAAAACGGTGACTCCTACCACCTCCAGCCGCTGTTCACCTCTGCAGGCGGGTATCTGTTCGGCCAGAACGCTGACGGCAGCTACAACCAGGACGACCTGGGGCTGGACAAACCGGAATCCATCGCGGCCATGACCAAGATCCAGGAGTTCGCCAAGGCAGGGGTCCTGAAAACGTCCATCAGCGGAGACAACTCGATCGCGCTCTTCGCGGACGGCAAGGCCCCGTTCCTGGTTTCCGGTGGCTGGGCCCTCGAGGACCTCAACAAGTCCGGCGTGAAATATGCAGTTTCGCCAGTCCCTGGAATCGGCGGAAAACCCTCGCAGCCCTTCGTGGGGACGCAGACGTTCTATGTCTCATCCAAGGCCAAGAACAAAACCTTCGCCGAAGAGTTTGTAACGAACTTCATGGTCAACAACCCCGACGTGGCGAAGTCCCTGTCCAAGACAGATGGGCGCGCACCTGCCTTGCTGGCAGCTTTCAATGACCTCGCCGCGAGCGACCCGGTCCTGAAGGGCTTCGGCGATTCCGCCGCCCAGGGCCAGCCCAGTCCCACATTCCCGGCCATGGCTGTCGCCTGGGATCCGTTCAGCAAAGCCGAAGCAGCGATCATCGGCGGTGCCGATCCTGCGTCGACATTGAAGGCAGCCGCCGACACCATCCGTCAGCAGATCAAGGCAGCCGGCTGACCTGAGACAACCGTGGTGGTCCGGCCCCTAAAGGGGGCCGGACAGCCCCCGGCGTCCTTGAAAGGACACTCCATGACTTCACTCAAAGAACGGCCGGACGTGACCCCCGCCGGACCCTCGGACGGGCAGCGCCGGCATAGCCTGCGTCCCACCTCCGGAACGGGCGGCTTCGGCCTGTTCGTGCGGTACTTCCTGCTTGCCGTGGTGCTCGCTGTGGCTATACAGGGCATCTCCATCACCATCGGCCAGGAACAATGGATCGCCGCGGCCGTCATCGCCGCGGCCACCCTGGTCGTCGTCGCCGTCTACGCCACCGGCCGTGCGATACCGCTGAAGTATCTGGTGCCGGGGATTCTGCTGATGCTGATGTTCCAGATCTTTCCGGTCGCGTACACCTTTTACACCGCCTTCACCAACAGCTCGGACGGGCACACCCTGTCCAAGGAAGAGTCCATCCGCTCCATCACGGTGGACGGCCAAATCCTGGAACAGCCCGGTAGCCCCCGCTACACCCTCTCCGTTGCGGTACCGTCAGGAAGCGACCCGGCCACCGCAGACTTCGTCTACCTTCTCACCGACCCCGCCGGCACGGTCCAGAAAGGCGACAACGACGGCCTGGAACCGCTCCCCGCCTCGGAGGTCACCCTGACCGGCGGAAAGGTCACCGCAGCGGAGGGCTACGACATCCTCAGCGGTGTCCAGGTCAACGCCAGGTCAGCAGAATTCGACGCCTTCCAAGTGCCCGCCGGCGACGGCGAGGCCGTGAAAAAGGTCGGACTCTCGCAGGCGCTCCTGGGCAAAATGCAGTACACCTACGATCAGGCCACTGACACCATCACTGACACCTCAAACGGCAAAACGTACATCGCCCGCGATGCGAGCTGGGTTCCCGCGGACGGGCAGGGACCCTCGCTCAACCCCGGCTGGCAGCAGTTTGTCGGCTTCGATAACTTCACCAGAATCATCTCCGACACAACACTGCGGAACAGCTTCCTCGGCATCCTTACGTGGAACATCGCCTTTGGAGCCCTGTCCGTGGCTTCGACGTTCGCTCTGGGGCTTTTGCTTGCCGTGGTCCTGAACAGGAAACTGGTGGGGCAACGGCTGACCAGGTCCCTGCTGCTGCTGCCCTATGCCCTGCCCGGTTTCATCACCGCCCTCGTCTGGGCCAGCATGTACAACACGGACTTCGGCCTGATCAACAACCTGACGGGCCTGCATATCGACTGGCTCGGCGACCCGTTCTGGGCCAAAGCAGCACTGCTGCTGACCAACCTCTGGCTGGGTTTCCCCTACATGTTCATCGTCTGCACCGGGGCGCTCCAATCCATCCCGGCCAGCCTCACCGAAGCAGCCACAATCGACGGCGCCTCACCCTGGCAGGCCTTCCGTGCGGTCACCCTGCCCATGCTGCTCACCGCTGTCGCGCCCCTGCTCGTGGCGTCCTTCGCGTTCAACTTCAACAACTTCGCCTTGATCTACCTGCTCACCAGGGGCGGCCCGTTCGCACCGGACAACCCCCAGGCGGGGGCCACTGACCTGCTGATCAGCTACACCTACCGGCTCGCCTTCGGCGGGGGCGGAGCACAGTTCGGCTTCGCCGCGGCGATCTCGATCTTCATCTTCATCATCGTCGCCCTCATGTCCGTCTCCACCTTCCGCCGTACTCAGGCACTGGAGGAAAACAGCCAATGACCACCCTGAATACCTCCCTGCCCACGCCCGCCGCCGGACCCGAAACGCCCAAACGCCGGACCGGACCCGGGATCCACGGATCCTGGTGGCAGCGCGACGGATGGCGCTACCTCGTCGCGCTCCTGGCCCTGCTCTTCGCAGTCTTCCCGATCCTGTTCATCATCTCCGCAGCCCTGAACCCGCTTGGCACCCTCCAAAGCACCTCCGTCATCCCCACCGCGGCCTCCACGGAAAACTTCACCAAACTCTTCGCCACCCCCGGCCTCGAGTTTGGCAGTTGGTTCATCAACTCCATGGTCGTCGCCGTCAGCGCCACCGTGGCCACGGTTCTGATTTCCGGCGCCGCAGCCTTCGCCTTCTCCCGCCTGCGTTTCCGCGGCAGACACCAGTTCCTGCTGGGACTGCTCCTGCTGCAGATGTTCCCTTCCCTGCTCGCACTCATTGCGCTGTACTTGATGTTCGTCCAGATCGGAGACATCTTCCCGGCACTGGGCCTGAACTCCTCCTGGGGACTGATCCTTGCCTACCTCGGCGGCGTCCTCGGAGGCAACGTCTGGCTCCTGAAGGGCTACTACGACACCGTGCCCCGGGAACTGGACGAAGCCGCCAGGATCGACGGCGCCTCCCACGCCCAAACGTTCTTCCTCATCGTCCTGCCACTGGTCAAACCCATCCTGGCCACCATCGCGCTGCTGACCTTCGTCGGCACCTACGGGGAAGTCCTCCTCTCCTCAGTCTTCCTTACCGCCAACGAGTCCAAGACCCTCGCCGTCGGACTCTTCGGCCTGATCGACGGACAGCGCAACACCAACTTCGGCGTCTTCTCCGCCGGAGCACTGCTGGCTTCATTGCCCGTCCTGGTCATGTACCTGGGCCTGCAGCGCTACCTCGTGGCCGGCGCGACCTCCGGCTCCGTCAAGGGCTGAACGAACACCCACCTTCCATCTCCGCTTCTGCCATTCACCCCGGCCCGTATCCTGCCGTGCCCGGAAACCAGCGGGACGCGGCGGAACAAGAACACTGTCAAAGGCCAACACCGTGACTCTTACATCTGAAAAAACCCACCTCGACGCCCAACGCCTCGCACCTCATCTGCGGCTTGCAACCGATCCGGCCGCGGCGGAAACGTCCGTCATTCGCGGTGACCGATACCGGTTTACCGTCCTGACCTCCCGAATGATCCGGATGGAATACAACGAGGACGGCTCCTTCGAAGACCGCGCCTCCCAAATGGCGCTGAACCGGCGGTTCGACCAGCCCGAATTCCGGGTCATCGACGAAGCAGGCCACCTGCAAATCCTCACCGAGCACCTGCACCTGACCTATGACAAGAAGCCCTTTTCACCGAACGGCCTCACCATCCAGGTCAGGGGCAACCTCAGCGCCTACCACAGCCTCTGGCGGTACTCGGAGACCGGCGAAAACCTCGGCGGAACCGCCAGAACCCTGGACAACGCCAATGGCGCCGTGCCCCTGGAACCGGGACTGATGTCCCGCAACGGCTACGCCGTCCTCGACGACAGCGCCACCCTGCTGCTCGAAGACGACGGCTGGTTCTCACCCAGGCCCGGGCAGGGACAGGACCTGTACTTCTTTGGCTACGGTCGCAGCTACCGAGACTGCCTGCAGGACTTCTACCGCCTGACCGGGAACACCCCGATGATCCCCAGGTTCGCCCTCGGGAACTGGTGGAGCCGCTACTACAGGTACACAGCCGCCGAATACAAAGAACTCATCACCCGTTTCAAAACCGAGGACATCCCCTTCTCGGTCGCCGTCCTGGACATGGACTGGCACCACGTGGACATCGACCCGAAATACGGAAGTGGCTGGACCGGCTACACCTGGAACACGGACCTATTCCCGGACCCGGACCAATTCACGCACTGGCTGCACGAAAACGGCCTGCGGCTGACCCTGAACGTCCACCCCGCCGACGGCGTCCGAGCCCACGAAGACGCCTACGCCGCGGCCGCCCGCTCCCTCGGCCTGGATCCGGCGGAAGAACACCCCATCGTTTTCGACGTCACCGATCCAGAGTTCCTTAAGGCCTACTTCGAGGAACTCCACCACCCGCTGGAAGAGCGCGGCGTGGACTTCTGGTGGCTGGACTGGCAATCCGGAAGCCACTCCAAAGTGCCGGGCCTTGACCCGCTCTGGGTGCTGAACCACCTGCACTTCCTTGACAGCGCCCGTGACGGCAAACGCCCTCTGACCTTCTCCCGGTACGCCGGGCCCGGCAGCCACCGCTACCCCGTCGGATTCTCCGGCGACACCATCGTGACCTGGGAATCCCTGGATTTCCAGCCCTACTTCACCGCCACCGCCTCGAACATTGGCTACGGATGGTGGAGCCACGACATCGGCGGGCACATGGGCGGATACAAGGACGACGACCTCGCCGTCCGATGGACCCAATTCGGCGTATTCTCACCCCTCATGCGGTTGCACAGCTCCGCAAGCCCCTTCACCGGCAAAGAGCCCTGGCGCTTCCGCACGGGCGCGGGAGAGATCATGAAGGACTACCTCCGGCTCCGCCACCGGCTCGTACCGTACCTGCACACCATGAATCACCGCGCCTCGCACGACGGGCTGCCACTGATCCAGCCGATGTACTACGAACACCCGGACAACCAAGCAGCCTATGAGGTGCCCAACCAATACCTCTTCGGAACCAAGCTCGTAGTTTGCCCCATCACCTCACCCCAGAACACTGCCCTGAACCTTGGCAAGACCAAGGCCTGGCTGCCCGAAGGGACCTGGATCGATTTCTTCACCGGCCTGATCTACCGCGGCGACCGCACCATCTACCTCTACCGCCGCCCGGAACACATTCCCGTACTGGCACCGGCCGGTGCCATCATCCCCCTCACCGAGCGAAGCGAAGCCAGCAACGGAACAGCCAACCCCACGAGCCTTGAACTTCGGATCTTCGCCGGAGCCTCGGGGTCGTTTGACTTGATCGAAGACGACGAAACAGAAAAAACTTCATCCAGGAAACAGACCAGCACCAGCATGGAGCTGGACTGGGAAGCCGGGACTTTCACCGTCTACCCTGCGGTTGGCCACACTTCAGCGCTCCCGGCACAGCGGAACTATGACCTGTCGTTCACCGGCTTCGCTGCCCCGGAAAATGTCGCCGTCACCAGCTCAGGACGGCCCATGAAGTACACACTCACGACCAACCACGCCACCAACACCACCACAATCAGCGTGGAGAACGTCGCTACCGAAGACGGACTCCAACTCACCTTTGAGAGCGGCATGAATCTGGCGACGAATGGCGCCCCCACCCGCGCGCTTGAACTTCTCACAGACGCCCAGATCGACTTCCACCTTAAAGACAGCATTTTCAGAAAAATCCAGCAGTGTCCCGAGCCCTCCCTGCTGATCAGCCACCTTCACTCCATGGACCTGGAATCCGACCTGATGGGAGCACTGACCGAAATCTTCCTTGCCTAACTAGGAGTAAGTACGCTGCTTACGGCGTCGAACTTCGAACCCTGTATGAAAAAGCGCAGGGCTATACCGCCCTACTTATCCGACCCAGCGAGGTGAGCAAGTCATGAACATGCAAGATGTGGAACCCATTGATATCAGGGTCCGCGACGGGGCTTCCATGGACCGCTGCATCACTGCGGCGGTGGACAGGATGATCGAGAGCGCCAGGCGGCAACGGACGCACGGCATCTTGGTGACCCGGCTCGGAGACGGACATTTCGTCGTCGGCCTCAGCAATGCAGTCCCTTTTGGCTACACGTATCAACTCGATTCCCGACGCCAAACCGCTTGACTGACTGCAGACACTGTTCCGGCCCTTCCATCCGATCAGTCCCAAAAATACCCGGGAGACGCGCCTCACCATGGACCTGCCAGCCGGGCGGTACGAATATAAGGCAGCACTCAACGGCAATTGGGATGAAAATTACGGAGCAGACGGGGTACGAAATGGCTCAAACATCGTGCTGGACCACCCAGGCGGTTCCGTTACTTTCCGATACGACAATGCCACGCACCTGCTCAGTGCGGTATCCGGAACCCAGTAGCCGACGGATCTAGCCACAGTAACCACGGTGAGCTAGGTCCGCTCCTTCAAAAATGCAACGTGGGCCCCCTCCAACCCGGCCGAAGATGGCATGGGATGGGTTGGAAGCGGCCCCACGGTGTGTGCCACCGTTCCGGAGTAATACGCGGGGCCGTGAAATAACCAGACCAAATCACCAGCAACAACGCGCAATAATAAGAAAAAGGATCATACCGTTGTCCACCATCGCCTCTCCGGCAAACTCCTCAAAATCCGAGCGCATGGCCGACCCCACCTGGTGGCGCCAGGCCTCGGTCTACCAGATCTACCCCCGCAGTTTCTCTGACTCCAACGGTGACGGCATTGGTGACATCAACGGCATCACCGCCAAGGTCCCCTATCTGAAGGACCTGGGCATTGATGCGGTCTGGCTGAGCCCCTTCTACCCTTCAGCCCTCGCTGACGGCGGCTATGACGTGGACGACTACCGTAACGTTGATCCGCGGCTCGGCACGCTGGAGGATTTCAACGAGATGGCTGCTGCCCTGCAGGCCGCCGGCATCAAGCTGATCGTGGACATCGTGCCCAACCACTCCTCGAACCGCCACGAGTGGTTCCAGGAAGCCCTCGCCTCGCCCAAGGGTGCCCCGGCGCGCGACCGCTACATCTTCCGCGACGGACTGGGCCACAACGGTGAACTGCCGCCGTCGGACTGGGACTCCGTGTTCGGCGGTCCCGCATGGGAGCGCATTACTGAACCTGACGGGACGCCCGGCCAGTGGTACATGCACATCTTCGCCAAGGAACAGCCGGACTTCAACTGGGACAACCCCGAGGTCCGCGAGGACTTCCTGAAGACCCTGCGCTTCTGGTCGGACCGGGGCGTGGACGGCTTCCGCATTGACGTCGCGCATGCCCTGACCAAGAACCTCGAAGAGTCCCTGCCCACCAAGGCAGACCTTGAAGCCCAGGGCGAGGCGCTCTACCTGGCCGGTGCGCATCCGTACTGGGACCGTGACGAAGTCCACGAGATCTACGCCGAGTGGCGCAAGGTCTTCAACGAATACAACCCGCCGCGCACCGCCGTTGCCGAAGCCTGGGTGCACGCGGACCGCCGTGCCCGCTACGCCAGCCCGGAGGGGCTGGGCCAGGCGTTCAATTTTGACCTGTTGCAAGCCGACTTCGACGGCGCCCAGTTCCGGAAAATCATTACCAAGAACCTCGCCGAGGCTGAGGCGTCCGGCGCTTCCTCCACGTGGGTGTTCTCCAACCACGACGTCGTCCGGCACGCAACCCGCTACGGGCTCCCCGT
Source organism: Pseudarthrobacter sp. 10T415 (assembly GCF_056394175.1). Classification (NCBI taxonomy): domain Bacteria; kingdom Bacillati; phylum Actinomycetota; class Actinomycetes; order Micrococcales; family Micrococcaceae; genus Pseudarthrobacter; species Pseudarthrobacter sp. 10T415. The sequence continues at coordinate 55,250 of NZ_JBFTHJ010000015.1, forward strand.
GTCCGGGCCTTCGGCCGAGGGCGAGATCATGTCCGGCGAGGCCGGGAAGCAGTGGCTGCTCGCCGGAGGCAAGCAGGAGGATGTCGACGTCGAACTCGGCCTCCGCCGTGCCCGCGCCGCATCGTTGCTGATGTTCGCCCTTCCAGGCTCTGCCTACTTGTACCAGGGTGAGGAACTGGGCCTGCAGGAAGTCGGCAGCGAAATTCCCGACTCAGAGCGCCAGGACCCGGCCTTCTTCCGCAACAAGGGCGTGGAAATCGGCCGTGACGGCTGCCGCGTTCCGTTGCCATGGGCAGCCTCGGGCAACTCGTTTGGCTTCGGGACGGGGGGTGCCCACCTGCCGCAGCCGGAGTGGTTTGCCAGCCAGTCAGTGGAAGCCCAGGATGCGCAGGAGGACTCAACTCTGTCCCTCTACCGCCGGGCGCTGGCCCTGCGGTCGCAGCTGCAAACCGCCGAAACCCTGGAATGGCTGGGAACCGGCCGGACCGACGTCGTGGCCTTCCGGCGCCCCAACGGCTGGACCTCGGTCACGAACTTCGGTAAGGAAGCCTTCGAACTGCCCGCCGGCAAGGTGCTGGTCTCCAGTTCGCCACTCGAAGCGGACTCCCTGCCCGGTGCGACCACTGCCTGGCTCCAGCCGTAGCCGTACCGGGCACTGAAACCAGCCTCCCGGCGCCTAGGCGCCGGGAGGCACCTCCTTGCGATGCCGCCGAACCGAGCAGCACGAAGAAATACCCGAACAACGCCTCCGGCCATGCCCCCATAACTATGCAAAGGAAACGTGATGACACGACCCTCAACCGCTATCACCGACGTGCCGTCCGGACTAGGTTTTCGGATAGGAATCGATGTCGGCGGGACGTGGATCAAGGGTGCAATCATCAGCATGAGTAACGGCACCCCGGTCAGCGGCGTCCGTCAACTCCGGACACCTACCTCCGGCAGACCCGATGCAGTCGTAGACACCTTGTCCCAGCTCATCGATGAGCTGGGATCCGAAAGCCCTGGGCAGACCGACCCTGCTGTCGGGGTCGCTATCCCCTCGATAGTCCAGCATGGAGTGGCCAGGTCGGCAGCAAACATGGACGACAGCTGGATCGGACTGGATGTTCAGGCTTACTTGCGGGAACGGCTCGGTCGGCCCGTTTGCGTCGTGAATGACGCTGACGCAGCTGGTATGGCAGAAACCCATTACGGCGTGGGGAAGGACAAACACGGCGTTGTCCTGGTCCTTACCTTGGGAACGGGCATCGGATCAGCACTCATAGTTGATGGAAAGCTTGTACCCAATTTCGAGCTGGGCCATTTGGAGATTGACGGCTACAAGGCAGAATCCCGGGCATCGGCCATCGCCCGCGAAAATGAAGGCCTTAGCTGGATGGAGTACGCCGACCGGCTGCAACAGTATCTGTCACATGTGGAGTTCCTTTTCTCACCTGACCTGATCATCATCGGTGGGGGAATTTCGGCATGCAGCAACGAATACCTGCCACGCCTGTCACTCCGTGCCCCGGTTATCCCGGCCAGCTTGGAAAACTCTGCGGGCGTCGTGGGCGCTGCCTTGCAAGCAACGACCAGCTAGCCCAATAATTTCGGCTTGTCTGTCGGAGCCACTCTTTTGTCGCAGGATTCCATTGATCCTCATCGGATGCCTTTAAACAATGAGCGCGGCTTGGGCCAGTGATTCCAAGCGATTTCCTGAGGTCTTCACCGAACCTTAGCCTTCCGATCTCAATGTCCTCAAAGACTTCGGTCAGCGGTACCAGTTCCCCGTGGGACAGGGAGCCATTGAGACGGGTTGACCAGACCTTGTGTAGACCCAGTCCGAAGGACGCGCCGGAACTCCACCGCAACGCCTCCAGCACCCCCGACTGCTGCCAGCGTGTTCTCTGACCTTCCCATCAGCCTGAACTACACCCCCAACCCAACGACAAGAAACTATTTGCAACCTCTGAAGGCTGTCTCGCCTTCAACGACTCCTTGTCTTGCCGGTGGCGTCATCGCCGTCTACGTCGTGGGCCAGAAAAACCTCATCGCAGGAAAACACCGCTGGTGCATAGCGACCGGAACAACGAAAGGAAACCCCAATGACCGTAACCTCTCCGCTGCCCACGTCCCTGAGCCATCCACCATCGCTTCCTCTGCGAATCCTTCAGGTAGGACTCGGAGGATGGGGGCGTTCCTGGGCAGCCGAACTCAAGAAGCACCCAACCCTCCTGAGCACAGTGGGCTATGTCGATGTGGTACCCGAGATGCTCAAGCTGCTGAGCGCCGACGTCGAAACCGATCCTTCCCTTTGCTTTGCCTCACTTACAGAAGCCATCGCAGCTACCGATGCAGAAGCCGTTCTGGTAACGACGGCATTGCCCGGCCATGCGGCGGTAGCCATCGAAGCCCTGTCCGCAGGCAAGCACGTGCTGGTCGAGAAGCCCATCGCGGCCACACTCAGCGACGCAGAGCAGATGGTGGAGACGGCTGCAGCCTCCGACCGGCTACTGATGGTCAGCCAGAATTACCGCTTCTACCCCGCGGCGCAGACAGTTTCCCGGCTCGTCCGGGAAAAGGCACTTGGTGACATCGGCTCAGTGACCGTGAAGTTCCGGAAGTACGCCAACAGCGCTCCGATCGGCACTAACCGCCACTACGGACTGGCCGACCCACTCCTCATGGACATGTCCATTCACCACTTTGACCTCATGCGGTACATCACCAGCCAGGAGCCTGTGCACATCGACTGCCACGCCTGGAATCCCTCGTGGAGCAAGTTCATGGACCCCGCTGCTGCCATGGCCACCCTAGTCTTCGACGGCGGAGCCGTCGTCAACTATCAGGGAAGCTGGGTGAGTACCGAACAGGAGACTCTCTGGGCCGGGGAGTGGCTGATCGAATGTTCCGGAGGCACGATCGAATGGACAGGCCGGGCGGACACCGGTACGGCCTCGGATGCAGTCATCGTGCGCCCCTTGAACGGGCCTGTCGAGGTCCTCACCCTTCCGAGGATGGACACGTTCGACCGCGTCGGATCGCTTTCGGAGTTTCGATCGGCCATCCGCGAAGGGCGTCCTCCCATGACGAGTGGGCAGGCAAACCTCCCCACTCTCGCAATGACTCTCGGCGCAATCGAATCATCCAAAACAAACATGCCACAGGACATCCGTTCGCTCCTTCGTGCCACGGACTCTACAGCAGCAACCAAAGGAAAAATCTGATGCCAAAAGTCACAGTCTGGAACGAATTTCGCCACGAGAAAGACAACCCCGAAGTAGCCGCGATTTATCCGGACGGCATTCACACCACGATTGCAGCCGCGCTGCGTGGGCAGGGAATCGATGCTGCGACCGCAACCCTCGACGAACCGGAGCACGGACTTAGCCCCGAAGTTCTGAAGTTCACCGATGTACTCGTCTGGTGGGGTCACGGTGCACACGATGAGGTCGACGACATTGTGGTGGATCGTATCCAGCAGCGCGTCCTCGACGGCATGGGACTGATTGTGCTGCACTCCGGGCACGGATCGAAAATTTTTCGACGCCTGATGGGCACCAGCTGCAATCTCAAATGGAGGGAAAGCACGGACAGCGAGGTCCTCTGGAACGTCGCACCCGGACACCCGATCACTGAAGGCGTGGAAGAGAGCCTCATCCTGGACAAGGAAGAAATGTACGGCGAATTCTTCGACATACCCACCCCGGACGCCTTGGTCTTCGTCAGCTGGTTTACAGGCGGGGAGGTATTCCGCAGCGGGGCCTGCTACCAGCGCGGCGCCGGAAAGATCTTCTACTTCCGCCCGGGCCATGAAACGTACCCCACCTATCACCACAAGGGCATCCAGCGCGTCATTGCCAATGCCGCGCGCTGGGCTACCCGCAACCACGAGGTGGCACATCAATTCGGGAACCCCGCGCCGCTGATGCTTCCAACGTCTGAACAACAACACGCCACCCCGAGGCAACGACAGAACAACGACTACGAGACCGCCGACATCAGGTGATCCGCAGCGCCTGTTAGGTGCGCGGTGACTGTCGGGTTCGCACCTACTAGGACTTCTCCGAACTGCCGATGTGTCCTGATCGCTTCTTGAGCAGATTCGTAGACGACGTCATGCGCGTGCTGCCGGCCAATGGCGTGACCGAGTGAAAGCATGACGGCTTCGGAGGAAACGAGCCCGTGGGTGATTTCCAGGTTGGTCCGCATGCGATCCTCGTCAATCTCCAGATCGTTGAGGATTAGCGTCAGCCGTGCCAGCAGGTCCCCTGTGAGAATGATGGCCCGGCTCAGGGCGTCGTCCATCATCGCGGTGTGCGTCAGCGGGCTGGATCTCGGTCAACGCCTCATTGAAGCCGGCCCGCTCCCCGATGGCATCATTTGCCACAGCGACAGCATCGCCTGACAACATCGGCGGAGCAGCCCTCTGGGAGCCACCCCACTAACCAGCGTCGACACCAAAGGCGAAGCCTTGGGACGCCGCGCGGCACGTATGCTGCTCGAGCGGATCCATGAACCCGGCTCACCCGCTTCGATCGACAAAACAAATACCGGAACTGGCCATCAGACAATCCTGCGGCTGCCAGTAAAACAGCCTGCTGCTGCTTGGCGCTCCGGCCCCGGCTGCCGCGCCATTCAGCGTCGCAAAATCGGCCCCGCTTAGCGTCGATGTACACGTGCACCGTCCGATTGAGTTACACCCCAACCTGACGTCAGGCAGCTCCTCCAATCACGTGAAAATAGGGTGTGAAAGCCAGTTTCTGCACATGTCCAGCGGCGAGTCTTAGATTCAAACCTGACTGCCGTCCTTGTTGTTGAGCTTGTTCCGGCGGGTGCCTGGCAATTGTGCAACAGCTTGTTGCGCAATTGTCCAGAGGCCGTCTGGACAATTAGGAATCCGCGCTGCACGAGTTCCGCCTGTCTGAGCCTTGCGTGTCCTCGAGTCTGCGAATAGGGCCACAAGCTGTGGCACTATTCGTCGTTCTGCCCATCCCCACACGCCCCGTCGATTACCGATGCCACAGTTGTCGTTGGCTTCCCCACCCGACCATCACGATCAACTCCTCACACCTCTGGCATCCAAGGGCTGAGCGTGTCGGCGCGGTCACGGCGAGTCATGTAGCCAAGTGGCGCACCGGGGATGAACGGACGTGATCAACAAGCGATGTGAAGACTGCCTTGGTGCATTCCAACCGTCCCGCACAAGCCAGCGGTTCTGCTCGGCAAAGTGCGCCAACAGGCAACGGAGCCGGCGACGCCGTGGTATCAGGCGCTCAACCAGCACACCTGGTGTGAACTTGAGTGCACCGCATCTAAAGGCCCAGCTGGAAGCGACAAAGCGTCAGCTGGAGTCAGAAAAGAACACTTGCGAGCGCCAGCGCCAGATAATTCAGTCCAAGCTCCGGTCACAGGCCGCGCAAATTGACCGGCTTGAGGGCGAGAACTCGGAGCAGCGCCAGAGCATTAATCTTCTGCAGTCAGAAGTCGCGCGGTTAAAACGAGCTCAACAAATCAATGTCCAGGACCTCGCGCACGCTGCGGCATGGCTCGTCTCGATGTCCCGAGCTAAGGGGATCGCTCTAGACGTGCGCACCCTGGAAATCCTGAGACGGCGGGGATGGGATCCGACGCTGCGCCAGGCCGGAGCACCACGGTCATGACCATGTCCATCGCGCGGCTCTCGGCACCGTCCGGTCTCCGCTACCTGTTCAAGACAACGATGATGGATGACCTCTCCACCACTCCCCGCGACGCCACCACGTACTACATGAGGGCAGGTACCCCCGAAGGCCGGTGGATCGGCAGCGGACTCAATGGCATCAACAAAGAAGCTGGGGACGTCGTCACAGAAACCGATGCACGGGCCGTCTTCGATTTGGCGACTCACCCCAATAACGGCACTCCCCTGGGCCGCCCACACAACCGACCCATCGCCGTCGAGAACAAGAACGGTCCGCCCGCCACGCGTCACGCCGTAGTCGGCTTCGACCTAACCTTCAGCGTGCCAAAGTCCGTGTCCGTCCTCTGGGCGCTTAGCCCCCGCAGCACGCAAGAGCGGATCCTGCGCACCCACCATGACGCCGTGGAAGCAACCCTTGCCTGGCTCGAGGAGAACGTCCTCCACACACGTGCCGGACGCAATGGTGTCGCCCACCTCGGCACGCGGGGCGCCGTCGCTGCCTCCTTCGATCACTGGGAATCACGCACCGGCGACCCACAGCTCCACACCCATCTGGTGATCGCCAACCGCGTTCAGCGCATCACCGACGGCGCCTGGGCCACCTTGGACTCCCGCACCCTGTACAAAGCCGCCGTTTCCGCCAGTGAACACTACAACGGACTCCTCTTCGACGCCCTCCATCAGGAACTTGGAACCGACACCGACATCCGCATTCCCATCACGACCACTCACAACCCCAGCCAACAGCTGACCGGTGTCGACGACGAACTCATCCGAGAATTCTCCAACCGCTCGCGACTCATCAACGTGGAGACAGACCGACTCGTGGCCGAATGGATCGAGCAACACCGCCATCCCCCGACAGCCACAACAGTCATCAAGCTCCGCCAGCAGGCCACATTGGCTACCCGCGCACCAAAGACCGAACTCCCCACACCGTTACACCGACTCTCCGAACAGTGGCGGACACGCGCCGTCGAGAAGGGATTCCGGCCGTCCGAGGTCCTCGCCGCCACCATCAACCGCTCCCAGCTTTCGCCGTTCACTTCCACTGATTTCGCTGCCGATTGGATCAACGCCGTCGCTACCCTCACCAGGGAAAGGGTCGCCGCGAAGCGCTCAACCTGGAATCGCTGGAATCTCCTGGCCGAAGCCGAACGGGTCTGCGCCCAGATTCGCTGCCGCACCTCTTCTGACCGGGCGGCCCTGATGGATGCCGTTGCTACCGCCGCTGAACGACAGTCCGTCGCCCTCAACGAATACCGCTACACCGTCCGTCCAGACGCAGCACTGGACCTAAGACTTGGGCAGCAAAGCTGCTTCGACTTCCAGGGATCGCGCCTGTACACCGATGCCACTACGCTCGCCTCTGAGGACGTCATTATGGCGGCAAGGAACGACGACGGCGGCCCAGCGGTCCGCGCGGACGTCACCATGGATGCGCTGGACAACGCTCATCGCTCCGAGAAATCGGCGCTGCACACCGACCAGCGTGCCGCCGTCGCCGACGTCGTCCTGAGCGGTAACCGCCTCGACGCCATCGTCGGCCCTGCAGGGACGGGAAAGACAACGACGCTCGGCGTGGTCAAAACAGTATGGGAAGCCGAGTACGGTGCCGGAAGTGTCATTGGGTTGGCGCCGGCAGCAGCGAGTGCCGACGTGTTGGGCCGCGAACTGGGGATGGCAACAGAGAACGTGTCGAAGTGGCTTCATGAGTCGGTGGGTCCAGGTGCAGGCATGAGAGCTGAACGTTTCCTCGGCGTCCAAGCTCGCCTGGCCGATACCCCTATCGGCGAGCGCCGGAGCATCGCATACGCGCAGGAAGCCACCCGCCTCGCTGCCACCCAGCACCGGTGGTCATTCCAATACAACCAACTCGTTGTCGTCGACGAGGCTTCCATGGTCTCCACCTTTCAGCTCGCTGCCCTCGTACGGCAGGCCCAGGATGCCGGGGCGAAGATTTTGCTGGTGGGTGACCCCGGCCAACTGGATGCGATCGACGCCGGCGGTGTCCTCGGCTGGCTGGACCGGCAAGGAAGGGCTTCTCGCCTCAGCACCATCTGGAGGTTCCACGAAGAGTGGGAACGGACATCCTCCCTCAAGCTGCGGACGGGAGACTACTCGGCGATCGCTGACTACGAGCAGCATCAGCGGACCCGGCACGGCACCTACCTGAACATGCTCGACAAGGCCTACCTTGCGTGGCAGGCCGACAGCCGGGCAGGCAAATCATCCATCCTCATCGCCGCGGACAATGAGACCGTCAGCATGCTCAACGAACGCGCCCAAGCTGACTTGGTGGCCCAAGGAACGGTGGACGCCGAGCTGACAGTTCAGCTTGCCGATGGCTTACGAGCCGGTTCAGGCGACACGATTATCGCCCGCGGAAACAACCGCCGGCTCATCGACAGCGACGAGGACTTTGTCCGGAACGGAACGCTCTACGACGTCGAAGGCGTCCACCGTGACGGCTCTGTTCTCGCTGTGCGGCGGGAGACAGGCGCACGGGTCGAGCTTCCGCGCACGTATCTCGAGTCGCACGTCGAGTTGGGGTATGCGACCACCGCTCACCGTTCCCAGGGTGTCACGGTCGACACCGGGCACACGGTAGTGACTCAAGGCCGGCTTACCCGCGAATTGCTGTACGTCAGCATGACGCGGGGACGGTCCGGCAACTTCGCATACGTGAGTGAAGGCGACGACGTTGACCATCCTGTCGTAGATCCCTCACTTCAGTTGTCGTGGCGGAGCATTCTGGCGGAGGTCCTAGCAGCCGAAGGTGCTGAGCGGACCGCGCATGAAGTGCGGGAGGCCGAGCGAGTGAAGTCCGACAGCCTTGAGCGGCTCTACTCCGAGTACGACTACTTGGCGCAGCTCGCTGCCAGTCACGATCTTCGGCAATGCCTAGAGAAGCAACCGATTGACGTGTTTCCCGACTATGATCAGTCGCCCTCGTGGGGCGCTGCTGTGGCGGCTTGGCGAAAAGCCACAGCGGTCAGCCGTCAGAGTGCCGAAGCCGTGTTAGTCCGAACTCTTCGTACCATCGCCACAGCGAATGATCCCGTTGCTGTCCTCAGCATGCGGTTGCGTCAGTTTTCAGGAGGAATGCCGACCTCGGTAAAGGAACCTTTGGAAGAGGTGCTTGAAATCTCCCGCCCGGATTTGGCGGCGTTGGTCGAACAGGTCCGCCACCGGATCCGGCAGCGGACGGAAAATGTGATGATGGCCGCCTTAACGGAAGAACCCGCATGGAAGCACTGCCTGGACTCGCTGGTCGGCAGCGGTGCGGTGTCGGGCGAGCTGAGTGGTGAGATTGCCGTCTATCGGGATCGATGGGGAGTACTGCAGCCCGACCTTCCCTTGGGACCGAAACCAGCCGACTACGATTGGGAACAGCAGACTCATTGGGCAAGGCTCCAGCTAGCGATTGAGGGAACCCGAGGACTTATAGGTACAGCGAAGCCAGCTTCAACCGTCGTGGATGTTCCACTCGGCGGCCGCGCCCTACTTACTACCGCCGGCTGGCAGCTCTAAGCTGATCTAAGAGGCAATGTCATGGCTGGGAACCCCGCAGTGAAACCCGTAGTTGCGACAGCCGGGCTGGTAGCGACCAGTTCGGCTGCCCTCATCTTTCTTGTCCTGGCAATCGTTTACATTCCCGCAGCAGAACTACCTCTTGCGCCAAAGATGGTAGCCGCTGCACTCCCCTTGGCCGCGACTCTATTCGCGGGCTTCCTGTGGTGGAGCCGAGCCAAACGACGCCGCACGTGGGAGGCCACCGCAGCGGAACAGTGGCGGTCCTTCAATAATGCGAAGCGGGCCGGAGGTACCACCACCGAAGTAACCCTGCTTAGTGTCGACGCTGTCCAACCCACTGGTTCCTGGGTCACCGTAGCGTGGAATCGCTTCAATCACGTTCAGCCCGCCTGGCTGGAATCGCTTCAGGAACCAATCTGGCCTGGATCTGTCCTGCTCATCTCCCCCGACCCGGCGCAAGTAATGCCTGGTGCGCCCTGGCCCGACGCTTATCTTATTCGCGCTGTTGATTGTCTGGCTTGGGCGCCTGCTGAAGGGCGCCCCTCAGTACAGCAGCCGTCGTCAACTTTCAGGGTGCGCCATCCGTAGGTTCCCTCGAAACAACGCCCCTAGGCAGCTATTCGAACATATGTTCTATACTTGTTTTCGTGATTAAGTCCGGCTCTCCCGAAGATTTGGAGCGAATGATGGCTCGGATGGATGCCGAGGCCACTCGCCCCATAGATGACCCGGCTCCGATCCGCGACTTTCCCAAATACGGCCGGCCTTTGATCTATGTCGGAGGGATTTACGGCAAAGCTGTGGGCTGGACCCACAAATACGGACTCATCGAATGGCTGGATTCCTCCGGCAAGTACCATATGGGCTGGGCGCACTCCTCAAGCATCAAGCGTGTGCAGCCGGAAGAGTGGAAGGGCAGCAGTCGGCTGTAGCGTCCAGCGACCAAGCCGCAGAGCAAACAGTCCGTCGAGCTGACACATAAAGCACTGGCCTGGTCCTCCACTGGGAGGACCCGGCCAGCTTCCGTTCGGTAGATGATGTTCGGTGATGACGGCTATCCGTAGGTTCGACGCCGGATTCGACGGTTCAGAGGCTGATGTCAGTCCGCGCCGCCCTGCCGGAAGTGGCCAAGGCCACCGGCCATTTGGCCGTGACTGTGTAGGGGGTTGCCTCAGTAACGGCCTGCAAACCGGCGGAAGCAGTCGCCTCAGGTTCGCCGGCTCGCGGCGAACGCTGGTAAGTGGCTGTCCCGAAACGGAGGTCAGGGCCAATCGTCTCAGCGACGATGCGCCGGGCTTCCCTCCGCTCTCCATCCTTGTCGAAAGAACGGAACTCGAGTTCACCGGACACCGTCACGGGGTCCCCCTTCTTCAGGGAGTTTGAGGCATTTTCGGCGAGCGCGCGGAACGCTGAGACGTTGTGGAAGACAGGCTCGCCGTCCTGCCACGATCCGTCTGCTCCTTGCATACGTTGGTTCACAGCTACCCGCAGTTTGGCGTGCGCCACACCGGACTCACCGTAGGTGAGCTCCGGGTCCGCGACGAGGTTGCCAACGATGTTGACCGGAATCTTGGTACTCATCTTTTCTGTCCTTTCATTCGCAGACGGGGCTTTCCCGTCCAACGCTTCTGAGTGCCTTACGGGCCCGCGATCTCCAGGCCGCGCGACGGCCGGGGTTGGTTCATGCCCGCGTAGGAATCCTGGCCTTTGACCAGCGGAGCGGCTTCAACCCCTGGAGCCTTCCCACCGGGCCCCGGAGGATCAGTTACTTCGAGAATCTCCTTGCTCGCTGCAGTGACACGGCCAAGCACAGACTTCGCAATGTCCACACGCGAGGAAGCCGGCTTCCCGGAGGAGGCGCCAGATGCAGAGTGCTCCGCCTCAATCACGGCGTCAGCCCAGCCGGACAAGTAGCTGGCCGACTGGGGACCGCGGTCAATTCCATGAGCCTTCAGCACGGTGTAGGCAACTGACTCGGCCTCGACTTCGGCCAGTCCACGGTGGTCCACGCTGCTCCCATAGAGCTTGCCCACTTTGTCATCCGGCCCATGAAGCAGCACGTGCCCGAGCTCATGTGCCAGCACAGCGCTGCGCTCTACGGCATTCAGCCAGCCGCCTACCTGAACCCTGCGTTGGGCAAAGTCGGTAAAGCCACTGGTAAGCCCGTACTGCGCATCGGTCACGTCCACCGAGAAGCCGTGCACCCGAGCAACTCCAGCCAATGAATTCCACAGTTGTGGAGCCACAGTGGAGGAAACCCCTGTCGGCCTCGGGACCAGCAGAGGCGCACCCTCCGTCTGGGAAACATCGAAGACTGCCTGGCCGCGCCAACCGGTAATGAAGGTCTTCTTTCCTTCATCGATGGCACCATAGGGACACTTGTCACCCACAGGGACGCGCTGTCGCGTACCGTTGGGCAACAGCAGCTGTTGAACCCGGGCCGTCCTGGGCGCAATAACCCACAGAGCATGCTCGCCGCGGAGGACCGTGCGGCCGTGCCGCTCCCACTCCTTGTACCCGGCCACCAGCGTGGGCTCGTCAGTACCGCGCTGTGCCATCTGCATCATCAGCAGGGCGACGTTTCCCCCTGAGTAGCGCCACAGGGTGGCGGAGGCATCGAGGAGAACCTGCCAGCGCGAGGGAGACTCTACTGCCTCTTCAAGAATCGAATGCAGGCCGTCCATCAACAGAGCGACGCGCTCCTCCGGAGGCATGTGTCGCGCTTCCAGCGCGGAAGTCAGGACAGGCGAGGTACTTGCGGGGACCTCAGGTGAAGCGGCCACGACAGCCACCCTTCTTCTTCTTGGACCGCAGCGTTACTGCGCAGGCATCTGTACATGGCCCCAGCTACCGTGAGCGACATGATTCAGAAGTCGGGAACCAGCTGATGTGCGGCTTTGCACCATTCGAGGAAGGCAGGGTCGTCGTTTGCGAGGACACGTGGGGCAGGTTCCTTGTGCGTCTGCAGCCCGACGCATCCTGCCGTTCTGGTATGAATTCTCAGGCGTTCGACGGCGTGAGGGAGCCTTTCGTGAAAGGCCAGCGGTCCGAAGCCCGGGTCATCGGGCGTGTAAGAGGCGAGCTCCGCGCGCTGCAGTGCGTATAACTCAGCCACAATCTCAGGGTGCCGCCACCAACAATCCGGCACGATCGACGTCGTGAACTGATAGGTGGCCACGAGCCATTGAACCCAGGCAAAGAGTGATTGCCACACATCCTGGGCCTGCTCCGCAGTCATGTCCCGCCAGCGCCGGGTCATACTTTTCGGGGTGGCGGGGGATGTGAACGCGGACCGAAACAGCTGTGCGGTGATCTCGTCGTCACCGAAGTGTCCCGCAGACGGAACATCGAACTCGTCAGTGTTGTCATGGCTGCGCATCAGGCATCTCCTCAGTCTTCTGCTGGCGTAGCCTGTGGCCCTCCGCCAACAGGGCCTCCATCTCGGCTTTCAGGCGACGCAGCTCCCCCGCGTCCTTGCGCTTGTGCCACTCCAGCAGATCGAGCAAGATAGGCCGGGTTCGTCGGCCAAGCATCAGAGCGGTGCCAGCGGGGAGACGTCGGATCTCGTCGAGCGCGATCACTGGGGTTTCACGTATCTGCTCTCCGTCCTGGCGGCCCTGGGACGACCAGGATCGTGTGGTGAGCGTGAGGCTGCGCTCACCGAGCAATCCGGCGAGTGAACGGAGATCCCGTTCGTCCGATCCGCCGCCGAAGATCACCTTGATAATGGCCGAGTCCCAGATCGTCGCCGCCTCATCGATTGACCATCCGGAACGCGCCTGGGACAGTGACTGCAAGACCACGAGGGTTGAGATGCCGATACCTCCGCCGTCGGACAGTGCCACCGGAAGTCCCGGCCATGGGGCCAAGTTGGCAATTTCATCGAGGATCAGGGAAAGTGGGGGCTCCAACCGTCCACCGGCAGAAACGAAGGCCATCTCACGTGCTGCGTTGTCGATGTCGTCGATCAGGGCAGACAGGTACGGTCCCGCAGCGGCCGCTCCTGCTCGGGTACCGATCAGGTAGAGGGTGCCGCGCTCGCGGATGAACATCTTGGGATCGAACTCTTCAGACTCGTCCTGCGGGTTCAAAGCAGCGAGAACTTTCGGCGATGACAGAGGTGCGACGGCGGCCGAGACACCGATCCATGAGTTGGACGTATTGCGCGGGTCGTCTTCGAGGATGCCCATCAGGTCCGCCTGCCACCCCATCGCCGCCCCTGGCCGGCCGAGAACGTCGAGCGCCTCCCGAGCCAACACCGGGCTGGAAGACCACCGCCGGAATGCATCCACTCCCTCGCCGCCCAGAGCAGCAGCGTGGAGCAGGCACTGGAGAACCATCAGCGAGCGCTTCTGCCAGGCGGCGTTCTCGCCTTTCATCTCCGTATCCGCAGTGATGACCAGCGCTCGCCGGGTGGCAACGTCCGGGTCCTGGCACCCGCGGACGGGCGACCAGCGCAGTGACGACGGAATGCCCGACATTCCTTGCGGGTCAAAGACCGTCACAGGACGGCCGCCGGATGCTCGCGCTTTCATCGTCACCACCAGGTTGTCTGCGCGCGTTGACGTAGTAACCACTGCCCCGGGCGCGTCAAGGATGGCGTTAATGACCACGTAGAGGCCCTTGCCGGATCTCGGCGCGCCCTGGATCACCATCGATTCTTCGGTTGAGACATGAACGGTGATCCCCCGGGAACGGCCCAACGTCCAAGAGACATCCTGCACAGACGGGTTCACCAGCCCCGGGCGCGTGAACTTGCCCCGCTTCCGCACAGCCCTTGCCCCGAAGTCGTGGAGGATCTCGGCCCGCCGCGCGACGCCGTCGCGGTTCAGGATGTCCTGCCGCAGCCAACCGCCAGACTGCCTCCAACTACGCCAAGCGACCAGCGCGCCGACGGCGAGCGCGCTGGCCACAACTACGGTAGGCGCCAGAACCCACCAAACACTCTCAGTACCAACTGCACAACCCGGCCGGCGGGCAACGATCAAGTCCATCCTGTCGACCAGGAGTCCGACGGCGGCCGCAGGGTTGAACGGCGACGGCGGCGTATTGCCACATCGCCACGAGACCACCAGGTGTGCTGCCGCCTGAATCACTGCACAGAGAACTACGTAGGCTGCGGCCCCGACGAGGGCCGCCGTCACCAGAGGATTTTCGGCTACAGCCCGCGAGCTGCCCGGCCTTCTCACAGCATCCTGTCGTCAGTGCCGAAGACCGCTAGTTCGTCAGTGGTCACCCTGTTGGCCACGATGAAGGAACGGTTGCCTACTTTCCAGAGCCCGACACCTTTCGGCAGGTTCTCTACATGCTCACACTCGGCCTCGGTCAGTCCCAGAGCTTCCTTCGTCAGCCGCATGGCGTCGTGCTTTTGCCGGTAGATGATCCTGGTGTCAGCCTCCGTCAGCAGGCCAAGGGCTTTCTGCCGGTGCCCGCTGGTGCTGTCCCCGATCTCGTTGAGGTCGGCGACCTTGTGCATGATCAGCAGGTTGGCGATTCCATAGGTTCTGGCCAGCCGCCACTGCTCGCTCATCTTCGCCAACATGTACGGATCGGCGAGCATCCGCCACCCCTCGTCGTACACGACGAGGCGCTTCCCGCCCTCGGGATTTGTAATGGCGGCTTCCAGCCACGTGGCGCCGCAGGCTGCGGCCAGAGAAAGCGCCTGCTCTGATGAACCAATCAGGGCAGAAGTGTCCATCACCATCATCGGCGCGTCCGCGTCGAATGCGACAGTGGATGGCGCGTCGAACATGCCTTCGAGGTCCCCTGAAACGGTTCGTCGCAGTGAATGGCTAACGGCGGTTCCGCCCTCCGTGCCCACTAGAGCCACCATCTCCTTGGATGGCTTGAGCAGGTGATCGAGCACCATGGGCAGTGTTGGGTTAGAGTTCTCCGCCATGGATTCCATGAGCGCTATGTCTAAGGCCGTGTGCTCCACAGGGCGGAGGGGCATGCCTTGCCGCATGAGTGAAACGAGGGCGACCAGAAGATAGCGACGGCGTTGTCGCACCACAGCTTGCCATTGCGCCTCGGTCAGGGCGCTGGAGCGGGGTCCCGCATCGAGCGGATTGACCCTTGCAGGACGGCCGGGACCGACCGAGATTACCTTTCCGCCAACAGCTTTGGCGACGGAGACCCACTCGCCTTTTGGATCGGATGCGACGGCGGCCTTTCGTCCCAGGGTTATCGAGCGCGTCACCAGCGACTTGCCGCACATCGATTTACCGGTGCCAACTGTTCCGATTACGACGATAGAGGGACCGCTGATAATCCCCTTGTCGTAAAGGATCCAGGGATCGTAGGAAAAGGCCCCGGAGCCGAAGACGTCGGTGCCGATGTAGGTGCCTTCGTGCCCGAGGCCTGACTCAGTGAGGAAAGGGTAGGCGGCAGCGAAGGTCATCGTTGAAGCCCTGTGCGGGGCAGGGCGCATACGGTGCGGACCACGCAGGGAGTTCGGATCATTACTCCCCCAGTCACCTGCCAAAGGGACCCCCGAAAGTCCTGATGGGCCTTCCCCGGCCAGCGCCTTAGCCCACGGTCCTGCGAATGGCGCGGGCCGCCGTCGTGCTTTCCGCTTCTTGCCCGAAGGAATGTACTCGACACTCTCCACAGTTTGCTTCACCGCAATCCCCTTCCCAGCGGAAGGCCGCCGGCCACGAACCCTGCCCATTGCTGCCCGTAGAGGAGCCGAAGTTCAACGAAGGCACCAGCGGCAGCGGACTCAAGTTCCTGGCGGTGCCGCGCCAGGTCTTCCAGCGACGTGGCCGTGATGGTTATGTACGCAGCAGGCCGCACATCGCCGTGCCCGGCGACAATCTCTTCTTCGCGCTGGCTCACTTCTTCCTCCTCGGCCTTTTGTTCACGGGTGAGTGGCCGGTCGAAACGCGCGTTGATCCGGCGGCGGGTTTCGTGGGCCTCTTGGGCCGAGCGGATGTCCCGCAAAGCTTCAGCCGTAGGCACTGCCCGCAGCACTTCGGTGAAGGTGTGGCGGAACTCGCCGACGTAGATCAGGGGGTGCAGGAAGCCAGGAAAGACCTTCTGCCGCGGCCACTCGGCAACCCAGAAGGTCTGGTGGAATCCGGAGTCGGTGTGCAGGTAGGTCCAGTGTTCCTCGACGGCCATCGGCCCCGGACCTTGAAGGTATTCCTGATCCCGGTTTGCGGCCCGGTCCAAGGGTGCGGCCTGCGCCTTGGGCTTGGCAGCCGGCGGAGCAGCGGGATCGAAGGCGCCGCGAATGATCCCAATCAGTTCAGGTTCTCCGATCCACTCCTCCACCTTGACGTTGTGGGTGCCCAGCGAGGTCTTTAGGGCTTCGACTTCAAGCCGGAGGACGTTCTCCAGACCAACCAGTCCCCCGCCTGACTCTTTGATGCGTCGACGAGTTCTACTGGTGTCCAGGACGAATGACACCAGGAGTTCGTGGCTCATGGTGGAGCCTGCCGCACCCAGCAAGTCCTCATAGGCGCGTTGTCCCCAAGTGGCTGTGCTGTCCGGTTCCGCCCCTATGGCGTTGTGCCGGTAATAGTCCCAGAGCGTCGACGATGGGTAGGGAACGGTGTAATCCTGGATGGCAATCCGCGACACTCCCGCGCGCTGAGCCAGTCCTGCTTGAACCCGTGACCATGCCTGCACAGCCCAGGCTTTATCGTCCGCGTCCAGGAGCGCAAAGGACCGAGTACTGCACCGCAGAACTGCGGTCGCTTCCTTTGCGTGGCTGTCGATGAGGAAGCAGGCACCGCGCGCTGTTGATCGAAGCTCCAGATTGCCTAAGCCGCCTGGCAGAGCAAGCCGACCAGTGAGTCGTGGCGATTCCGGCTTAGCGAGGAACTTTGTTTGCCCCACGACCACCCGGTAGAAGAACAAAGTGATCTGCTTCGCCCAGACCGGGAAAGGGATGCGTGAATACTGAAGGAGCCCGAGCAGGATCAAACTAAGCCACATAGGGCCGGAAGCGAAGAGACCGGCCGGGCCGCGGCTCGCTGAAGCCACAATGGCGACGGCAACTCCACCCGCCACGATCAGGAGTTGATACCACTTGAGCCCGAGGAAGAAGCCGCGGCGTTCGTATCTCGGAAACTTGACGGGTTCTAGGACGCGCGAATTTTCAGACATTAGGCGTGCCTCCCTTTGGAGGATCAATCCTTGGTGGACGTGGTTTCGACTGCTGGACCCGCGCCGTCCCACCTGCGCCCGTGGGCGGCTGCGCTCGCTGTTCGGTCGCTGCCTGCGTGGGTTGCTGCGAAGCTGCCCGTGTTGCTTTCGTTGGTTCAGACGGGCCCGAATGAAAGAACCCTTGGGGTGCCGCATTTTGGGTCTCCTCGGTGGAGCCAACGGAGGTTCTCATGCCAAGGGCTCGTCGATCCCCGTCGGGGCCCGTGGACGATGTCTTCTGTGCGACAGAAGGAGCTAGGGCCGCCTGCGTGGGGAAAACGCTTCTGCTTGAGCTGACAGGGCGGATCATGTTGGAGCGGCTAACCAGGTTCGCGAGCACCAGACGGCCGCCGACCTGACGACTGATCTGGCGCGCGGCCACGCTGCTGCTTCTAGACAGCATGTGACCGCCGCCCGCAGTTTGGGCCCCAGCGGCGAGCTCGCCGCCTGCGAAGCTCACCAGACGCATTGCCATGAGGGGTGCGCCACAGGCCAGAGCCATTCCTACGGTTCCCGCGGCGAGGCCCGCAAAGGACTTCGATTCGGCGAAGAGTTTAACCGCGACGGCCAGAACCGTTGCGGCCAACGGCTTCGCAATAACCAGGGCGATGACTACCTCGCACCAATGGCGAGCCCAGGACTTTGTCTTGTCCCAGGGCAACAACATGAGGGCAACCGGAGCGACGGCGGCCAGCACCACGAGCGCAAAGGAGCGGAAGATCATCGAGCACATCAGGATGAAGGCAAGTATCCAGACGATAATGACCGCCATTACCGTCACGACCACCGCACCCACTGGGCCCCCAGTCGTCCCAGGCGCCAGCGAGACCAAATTCCATTCCCGGCCACTTCCTTTCGGTGCGCGTTCGAAACCGAACAGCCTCATGAAAACTAGGTAAGGGTCGGAGCCGATCGAGCCAAGCAGGGCGGCCGCCGCTAGATCGGTTGCTCGTGTCAGCTGCCGGACAAGAAAGACTGCCGCCCCAACCATCGGTATCGCGGCAGCTCCACCGAGCATTGCTCGCCCGATCCTTCGCGGTTGCTGGCTGATTAGCCCGGAAAGCACCTGGAGAATCATCACGACGACGAGTGGCGTCAACATGACTACCACCCACCAACTCGTAAGTCCTTCTATGGATAGCCACTGGGAGTCGTCGACATCCGACACGGTGAAGGCTCCGGTGATAAAGGCCCAGAGCCAGGACGCCATGTTTTGGAGGATGTCGGCGAAGATCGAGGAGACCGCGCCTATGGCGTTGTCGTTCGCTTGGGAGACCACACCGCAGCCCGGTGGCCACCAACCATTGAGATCGCACTCAACGGGCATGATCTAGAACCCGAGTGGGAACGCTGTCTGTGACCAGAGGATGTAGCCGTTGATGCCGCCGAGTATGGCGGCAACCGGGCCCGTCCAGAGAAGGATCACGCCGCCGCCGGAGGCAAGGCGGGAGGACTGGCTAAGTTTGCCGGCCAGCAGCATCGCGGCGCCGATAATGGCCACGATCGCGATAATGATGAACGCGCCGACAAGGATGCCGCCGCCAATCTGTTTGAGCGATTCCAGGAATGGAAAACTTGCGTTCGGGGTGATCCCCGGGTCTACCGCTGCAAAGTACATGGGTGTTCCGTCCGTCGTATTCCATGAAGTGAGCAGATGAGCTCACCTGTTCATCGACGTTGGCGGATGGAGCGACATGACTGACCGTGGAACGGGCTTTGCCGATGGCAAGACACCAGTCGTGCGTTTACTTCAGGAAAACCCTTGAGCGGGGTATGGCGAGCTAGCTCATGCCGTCGGGATAGATTGGCAGCCCTTCGGTACCGGCCCCCTTGAGTCACCGTTCAGACTGGGCCAGCTTTGATGTACGTTCGGGAAGCAATGGGTTGAAATCCCACAGTCACCGCCCACGTAGCGAGGCCCCGAAAGACTTGAGACCCAAGAGTTCCAGGGCCCTCGGCATTGACAGAGCGGCGATCTGACAAGACTTTTCGGAAAGGGCGAAGTCCGACGGCAAATGCCCCGGGCGGGCACGGGCCTCTGAAGGCCCCAGGCGTCCGCCGGATTTCGGCAGTTCGGTGAGACGCCTGCAGCGTGCGCCCGCTGGTCCTGCAGGCAGCCCGGACATCCCGCCTGCCCTGTTGGACCTTGTTCCGGAGGACCGGTCGGGGAAGTTGGAACATCAGCGGTGGGCTGCGTGGGCGGCGGTCCGTTATTCGTGGGCTGAGGAAAACCTACCTGACGGCTACGAAGATATGCCTTACTTGGATGGCGTCGTTCCCGACCAGCCATGGTCAGAGGCGTTGAATGAACTTGAAGCACCCTAATCTAGGTTCGGGGGAAAGGCCCCTGACCGTAATTATCGAAGGAGCCACCATGGCCGACGACACAAAGACCATCGAAGACCTGACCACTGACGCCAAGGCAGCACTTCTGGAAGCAATCGCAAAGGCGGCGCCTAGCGCCAACGGCCGTGGCGTTGAGGGCCTAGAAAGCCTCGCCCGGGCATTTGCCGCCGTGGCCCCGGTGGGCCCGCGTAGAGGCGAACTGACGGACTAGACCCATAGCCCGGCGCGAATCTACCCTCTGAACTTGACGCTACGAAGGCGAAGTTCAGAACAATGAAGATAAAAGATATCCCCGGTGCCCACGCAGGGGCCCGGGGACATCTTCATGTTGCTGTTCAATCGCGTGGGTTCTTCTTCCACGGCCAGTCGAATCGATCTCTTTTGGCGAGCTCTTCCGAGACGCGGTCAGCTGCTCGTTTTTCAACCTTCTGGTAGTAGCCGTCGGCATCGTCCAGGACTTCTTCGGCGAGGTTGTGCCATTTACGTGCCGTTACGAAAGAGGATCGGGCTGGGTATGCGGTGGACATATCCTTGTCCTTTCATTTTGTGGCGGTCGGTTTCTATTCAGTTAGGGTTCGCTGTCGCGATACCAGAAGCCAACAACAGCCCAACGCACCGAACGAACATTTCGTCGTTTGCGGTGAGCTCTCCCACCGTCGGTGCGTCTACTGTAAGCATGCCATAAACCCTCTGTTCACCACGTACAGGAACTGAAATAAATGTCCTGTAGTCGCGAACTCGGGACCTACTCCAACCGGGAAGGTCGCAGTCCTTGGTGTCCTTCACAAATATGGTTTCGTTGTCGCCTAGTGTCTTGAAGACGTAGTCACCCGCGTCAGAGCCCCGCGTGAACTCAGTTTTCGGCTTCGTGCCGCGGCCGGTGTAATGCGTAGCCGCGAGCCGCTCACGTTTGGCACCTTTACGCTCATGCACACGATAGTAGGTTGCCCGGACGCGACGTTGTCCTGCCATGTGCCGGGCTGCTTCGATTGCAACGCGAACCAAGGCCGATAGTTCCTTGTTTCGAGCTTCGCCTGGGGCAGACTCGCTGACGACCACGAGTTGCTGTAGCAGTGGCTCCAGTCCGTCCCCGATCTGCTCCTGATACTTCAGAAGGGCAGACTTCTCAGCCTTTTCATCCAGGTGTTTGAAGAACGGTACAGTCAGGGCGGCCAGGATTGCCGCGACCACGGACGCAACCATCCAGTACAAGTCACCCGTGGACTTGAACAGCGCTTGCAAGACGATGCCCAGCCCCGCGAGGAGGGCAACGACAGCAGGCGAGCGCCACTTTCTTATGAACTTCAGGACCGTCTCCAAGCCATACACCCCCGGGATCGTCCCGGGGATTCCCCAACAAGCTAGACGCGCCCGTGCATCTACGAGTTAGAACCGGAACGCAGGGGACAGCCAATAAAGAATACACGACGCCGAACAACGCCAACGACTCTTCGATATTCAGAAGAGCGCGAATGTCAGACCGTTCTGGTTGGCTGGAGTCGTAAGCACCGAATGGCGACTCCAACCAAAGGGAAAGGCTACGAACTTATGGTCAAGTTCAAAATCAACCACGATGTACCTGGTGCCGGCTTCTATCCCGACATCGAAGCCGCCTTCTTCAGAAAGGTCGAAGGCTACTTCTACTTCATGGATGACAACGAAATCGTTGTGGACTGCGTCGCTGAGGCTTTTGTCCGGCGGATCCACCGAGAAGAAAGCTAGGACGCCAGCTTGGGGGCCCGCGAACAGTACCTGGGCCCCCAAGTTTGTCGCCGGTCATCACGGGAATTTCGGTTCCGTGGGCAAAGCGTTGAGCTACTCAACCAGGTCATCGTGAGGGACGACGGGCTTCGCGTTCTCATAACCAGATAGCTGTTGGCGATCTGGTTCCTTAGCAAGGCTGGGCTACAACCCACTCTGGCTGCCGCCTCATCCAGGCTGTAGGCCAGCTTCCGGGTCGTGTGTGTCGAAAGGGCAGCAGCTCTCGTGCTCGAAATCTCGTCATTCAGTCGTCCGGCAAGACTGGCATTGCCCACGTTCTGCCCACACTTTGCCCACGGCTATTGGGGGGGGGTAGTAATGAATGTGAATCTAGCGGTGAGCGTTCTGGGTATCCTGTTCGCCAGTCTTCATGACCGCGTTGGCGGTGATTGCGGTGTACGTCCTCTTCGAGGCCATTATCTTCTCCGGCTGCGGATTGCCGAGCTGAAGCGGTCAGCACGAGCTGGGGACAGTTGATGCCCCAAGCTTAAACGCCTGGATTTTCCTTGCCGGCGTCCTGCTTCTGCCCGCTGGTGGTGGATGCATGGCATCGGTGGCCGGTTGTCAAAGCAGGAGTATCGGAACGATGAGGATCTCGACACACTCCTTTTCCTGGTCGGGGTTGCCGTCTTTCGAGGACTCAACAAATTTGACCTGCTCACCACCGCCGGCGACCCCGGGACGCCACGGGCCGATCAGATCCTATGACGCAGAGCAAGCGCCGGACCCCGTACCCGGAGTGGGTCTTGATGTACCGGCAGGTATCCCGGCCTCGAAGATTGCCGCCGTGACGCCCGTGGCGGAGTCAGTAATCCGTCACCAGGGAACCGGCTCCATTGAGCCTCTGGGGGAGCTGTTTGTTTGTTTGTTTGCTGATAAGCCCCGACTCCTGCAGATTCCCTGTTCTCCATTTGCTGGCTCAACGCGGAAGTAGGTCAAAGTAGGCCGTGCCGGAGTTCCAGATGATGGGATGCAAAAGTGTCCCAACCGCGGGATTCAACGCGCTGTACATCATGCCGTTACCGGCGTAGATGCCGACGTGGCCCCAGTTATCGGGTCCCTGCGGATTTTGGACCACGAGGTCTCCTTGTTGAGGAGCCTCCGTTCGGACACCCGCCCGCCACTGCTCGACCCTCGGCAGCTCGATTCCGGCCTGCCTGTAGATCCACTGCACATAGCCGGAGCAATCCCAGGCCCTAAAGGCAGTGCCGCCCCAGACGTATCGCCCGCCCAGGCCTTCCTGCGTGAATCTCAAAATGTCCTGCCTGAGCTGGCTCAAGTTGTGTGTAGATTCCGCAGACCGCGGCCCTTCCTGAGTAGGCACACAAGCGGCCGAAGCCGTGTCACCCTTAAGGGCCTCGACAATTGCCGTGGCCGCCGGTTCCCAACGAGCATAGAGCTCAGGAAACGCTGACACCTGGACGGCTTGAGCAGCATTTCCCATGTTCATGGCCTGCCATCCGGGAATGTCGAGCAGCCCTCGAGGACTGCCTCGATTTGGTCCCGACGGCCCTCCATAAAATGCCCGTGCGTTGTAGGTAGCGTCCATGAGCTGTTCAACGGTCCCCCAGCCTGCCGCCGGCCGCTGTTGGGCAGAGCCGATCGAGTCGTGGTCGCGGCCAAGACCATCATTCGGAAAGCCCAAGGAAGCCGGCACAGCTGGATTCGCGAGCATGCGCAGGCTCGACTCCTGCAGCGCCATCATGATGGCGATGATTTGCCCGGAGCGAGGGATGCCAATTTGCTTGCCAACCGCGATATAGGTGCGGGCGACGTTTTCCTGCCGAGCATTTAGCTCGTAGAGCAAATGATCCCCTTCGCGGATCTCCATCCCGGCACCGGTCGCCGTTGCCGTCGTGGTGACCTCAGTGCCTGTCGTTGTGCAGGCAACAGCAGAGCGGCCGGTCATGCTTGCGAGCACGGCAACGCTTGCAGCAAAAGCCATGATTCCAGCAAGCACCATTATTGCCGCAGCTGCGAAGATAACCCTCAGCACCGCCCGCCGTCGGACAACAATCGCCAGGGCAGCAAGAGCTGCCATCAGTAGACGATCCGCTCTGCGGTCGCATAGAACGCGACCACTGCGCAGCGGCCAGTTGGAGCAGTGGGCGCAGGCGGACAGTTGATTATCACCGTCACAGGTGCCGCATAAACACTTCTGCCGTTGCTCGTCTCGTCGACGACCTCCATAGTAACTGTGCACACATGCAAACCCTCCCACGGCGCCGGATACTCCTGGACCTTCGCCAACTCAAGATCACAGCGGAGGGACTGAGCGATACCAATTCGGCGGGCTGACTGGCTCGCCAGTTCCGTGAAGGTGCCGGCTGTCACGCCAGTCCCCTCGAACTCCCTGACAAGCGCCGACAACGGATTTGACCCGTCGGGAAGCAACTCCCACCACGAGCGCACCCGAGCGTAGACGTCCGAGTACGACGACGACCGGCTGTCCCAGGTGTAGATTCCCTTTGCTGCCGCCGCAGCCAAGGTCCGGTAGTCGCGAGTAGCCGGCATACCTTCCCCTGCAGCTTCCGCTAGGCTCGGCAAAACGGAACTGGCTGAGGGCTCGCTCCGAGCTGTTGAAGTGCCAGAAGGCGCCCGGGTGACGAGCGTGTCCTCGGACGGCAGTTGTGCGTGGTCCTGTTCAAGCTCAGTGCCCGGCCAAAGAAGAAATATGAGACTGACAATAACGAGGGCCACGAGCGCGATCGGGAGCCAAAGCCGGCGGCCAACTGCACCTAACAAAGTCATCGTCTACGGCTCCCGTAATCAGCCATGACCTAGACGGTTTGCCTGTTCTCCGTATGTTGGAGCACGCGCCAGGCGGCTCTATACAACTGCCGGGCAAAGCCGATGTTCACAGCGATGTACCTTTCAGAGACTCCGAGCTCCTGTGCCAAGGCCGCCATCTGCGCCGATCTCGGCAACCCCCGCAGCCCCGGGCGCACAATCGTCTCAGCGACTCTCCTGAGAACAACCGTTGGAAGGCAGTTCGCAGCACAACGGCAAAGACCATCGACGCTTGCCCCGGGAGCAGGATGGCAGTTGAGCGCTGCGTTGATCGTCATAGCGGTCTGCCTGACTACGGTTACCGCGTGCCAACGGCGTCTGTCACGCGGAGTCGGAGGCCCATAATGGCGGGGCCCAACCAAGCTGGACACGGCCAGCTGCCACGTTTCCTCTTTGACGTTGCGCTGAACCAGGCCAAGCATTGCCTGTGCCCAGGCCTGGTCCACATACTCTTCCGAGCTGTCCCAGTCCACTCCAGCCCCAAGAACGGCCAGCATTTCCGGCGAGGGTTCCGTCGTCGTGAAGTCCACCAGCAGTGGCATCGTCCGATGGCTGAGTTCACGTCGGACATGGGCGGCACAAATCTTGTTGCAAACTCCCTGCACCCAGGCTTCGAACGGGATCCCGGGAAGCTCCCGGTATCGTCCTTTAGCCACACCGTCCCAAACAGCAACCCGGATGTCCTGCATAACATCGTCCAAATCACAGGTTCGACCGATTCGCGCCAAGCGGGACACAACGTACCGCCGAACGCCCTCGACCGCGACCATGATCTGGTCGATGGGAATGACGCACTCCCCCGTCGTAGACGCCGCCCGCAGCGAGACGTCAACTGTTGCACCGGCGTCGCTGCTGGCCTGATACGAACTGGCTTCAATTTCCACGGCTTCACCGCTTTGAGTGTTCAGAACGAGTAGTTCGCAGAGTCACGCAATGCGCCACTCCTGGATGTGGATTTGGAGACCCCTCAACGTTCATCAGAAGCTATAGAAATTATTGTCGAAGATACTTAAAGTATCGTCAAGAGTGCCCTTCTTACTTTTTTTGCCCCCTTCGGGAAGAATGGCGCTATGCCGCGGATTACTCAGCCACACGACGCCGCTTGGTCGGCTGACGTTGAGGCTGCCGTTGCTACCTTCGGAAACAGGTCACGAAACGAGATCCTGCGGTTCCTGACCGCACGGGGACCGGCAACGCGTGGGGACATAGTCGCCGCCGTCAGCGCTGGCGAGCCGAGCGTTGCCAAACACCTCGCCGCCTTGGAGGACGCTGGGGTGGTGATTGTCGACGTCGAACCTGGGCGGCGCCACGGAAGGTCACCTCGCTACTCGGCGAACCCCGTTCGCATTAAGGAACTTCTTGACGCGCACCTGAAGTACTTGCTGGAGAAGTAGTAACTGTGGGGGCCGACGGAGGGTCGGCCCCTTTAGTCCGTCTGTTCCGGCTCCCGCCCAGGGTCCACACTTGAGGTTGCGGCTGCTTGCTCGCCTTCTGGCCGCCGGCTGATGTCCTTGTTCAGATACTCGGTGATCGCCCGAAGCGTCTCTGGTGAGACGTCCCCGAGCGTGCGGGCGGCAAACGTCTTCACCCTTGCCGCACGTAGAGATTTCACGAACTCAAGCTGCGAATCGATCCGTTCCGGCAAATCCGTCGCTTCGCCACCCGAAAGATACGCCGGGTCCACATTGAAAATCTCGCACAAAGCACCCAGAAGCGCGGGATCGCTCACCAGCCGCCCGGTACCGTCCTTCATATAGAACCAGCGGGCCCTGGAAAGCTTGATCCCTTTCTCCTGAAGCTTCTCCTGCACTTCGCGGAACGTGACGGGCTGCCCTCGCTCGGCAACAACAACGTCAAGCAAAAGGTTCAGGCGGCGGGCTAGCTCGGCCTGAGGCCTTTCTTCAGTAGCCATCGCTCACCTCCCCATCCACGCTGCTTGGCGATCGGCCGTCGCCTCTCTGGTGCCTAGTATTCCTTTGCCTAACAACCCTCGCAATAAGTCGACAAGACGGCTTCCTCAGGAGTACGTATGGGCGTATGGTTCTGCTGTAGACCCGTCTACAGAAGAACTAACAGCTTTCCTCGACACCTGGTTGTGGTCTCCATGGCGAACATTCTGATGAACCGGACACGAAGCCGCTTAGTGCGCTTCTTGATTGCCTGCGGCCCGGCTTCCTGCGGTGAGGCGGCGGCGGCCCTAGGCATGGCTCGGTCCACGGTCCGAAGACATATAGCCATGTTGTGCGAGGCTGGCATCATTACCGGAACGGCTACATTTCGTGTGGAGCCAGAACAAGTAGAAAGACAGCTTGCAGATCTCGAAACCACGTTTCAGACGGCTGGGATTGACTTCAAGAAGTGCGTTACGGACGCTTCCCACTCCTCCGTGGCCCCGTTCCATTCCAGCGAATGACCAGGCACATCGAAGCTCACCAATTGGACGAGGTCCGGCCGCAGATTCGCCAATTGCTTCGAGACAGTCACCGGCGTCGACTTGTCCTCGGTTCCGTGCAATATGAGGGTCGGCGTTTTAAGATCTTCAGCACGAGCCACCCAATTTAGCGCTGCAAGGTCCAGAGGCTGCCCGAGCCCAGTTATCCAGCGACCGGCTTTCGAAACCAAGAGGCGCAGCCCCACGCGTGTCACAAACTCCGGCAGTCCGTTGGCGTTGCCATTCGAAGTCAAAGTCCTTGCCCAGTCCAAGACTGGTGCCACGAGGACCAGGCCTACGATGCGGTCAGCGTGATCGGAGAGATTTGCTGCCCTCAGGGCCATAGACCCGCCCAAGGACCATCCGAACAACACGATCCGTTCAGCACCTTGGGCGACGGCGAACTTGATGGCTGCCTCCAGGTCAAGCCATTCGGTCTGGCCCAGTGAGTAGCGGGCATCGTTCGACGGCGGCGCGTCGCCGTCGTTGCGGTATGACACCACCAGTGATGTGAGACCGAGCTTGCTGGCCGCGGGGACCCCGCGGAGAGCACCAGCTCGTTTCCCACCCATTCCGTGCGCGTGGATGGCCCATGTTGTGCCGGCCGAATTGCTGGCCATGGATTCGAACTTCCATGCCGGCGCCAGTCCACCGGAGACGGATATTTTCACCTCTTCAAAGGGCAGTCCGAGCTGCTCCGGCCGCGAGTACGCGTAGCCACTCCAGATACCGGCCGTGGCAGAACGAAGATCACCCGCATCAACCCGCTCTACCTGTCGCGTCACCGTTCCCGCGTTGAGGTCGTCATCGACAATGGCTCCGATGCAGGCGTGGCCCTTGCCGCCGTCGAACCACAGGCTGTATCGGCCGGACACCGTCGTCAAAGGTGTCCGTGGAAGCGTTATGCTCAGCGCCCCATCGTCACCTTCAAACACTTTCCGGATGACAAGGTCTTCGCGGCGGGTAGTCGTGGGAATGACCACCCGCCGCGCAAAGTAGGCAGCACCGAAGAGCACCGTAGAAGCTGCACCTACTGCTCCGAGGGCTAAGGTCCCCAAAATTCTAGGAGTCCTCATCGTCGCTCCCAGCATGTTTATCGATAACCTCACGAAGCCGGGCAAGCGTTTCAGGCGACAGACCCTCTAATTGCCTAGCGGCAAAATTTCTTACGCGTGCCGTCCGCATTGACTTGAGCAGTGCAAGCTGGGCTTCCACCAGGTCCGGGACGTCTGCGGAATCGTCGAGAAGATACCGGCGATCTACCCCGAAGAATTCCGCGAGGTTCTGCAGCAGCTCGCGGTCCATGGCTAGGGAACTGTCGCCGCTTTTCATGTAGGCCCACCGTGAACGCGATAGAGGCGTTCCGCGGTTTGCCATTGCTTCGCTGATTTCCTTGTAAGACAGCGGGCCGGTTCCCCGGGACTCATACAGATCCAGCAGGAGGCTGATCTTCCGAGCGAGCTTGCCCTGCGGAGACTCTGAGGGAGCAGCCGGGTCATCTGCCACTTAGACCGGGTCTCCTTCCCCATCGTGTCGGGACCATTCGACCATCCTGCGTGCCATGTAGGGACGCCAGGTAGCTTTCAGTTCGGGACAGTGTCTGAATATCTGCTTCAGTCAGCAATGTAGCAGCGGTTGGGTCCATCAGCAGGGAATCTTGGATTTCAACCAGCATCCGGTGAAGTCTACGGGTGGCGTTGTTGCCCGCTTCGATGGCTTCGGCGGGCGGAGTCAAGCGTCCCTCCTGCCGCCCAGCAGTCGTTCTGTCCCACACAAGAGAGAGGTCTTCCAGTAAGCGAGCCTCAGTGCGCAGGTGGGCTCGGCGGAGGATCCGGCGGGCGACCGGAGGTAGGGCTAGCCCAGCGCAAAGAAATAGCATGGCCCCGATGAAGCTGGCGTCGTATAGGCCAGCCAGCATCTCCATAGTCGTGAGGTCCGCGAGAAGATGCGCGACATCCATTCCCAAGACAGCGAGCACTACCAACAAAGCCAAAGCGCAACCAATGCCAATGAGCGCGAAGGCAACACGGAAGTACAAAGTGGCCATCCGTCGTCGGAACCTGAAGCAGACATATCCCGTCACGCTGACCACCGCGCCAATGTAGACAAACTGGATGGCGGAGTAGAGCGCGGCGGCGGGTTGATCACCGAAGTCCAACATAAATCTCGTCGAAGTCCGCGGGGCGTTGATGAACAGGAACGTGAAGATCAAGCCCAGATCGACGGCGCCAAGAATTAGAAGACCACGACCGTCCGTGTGTCCGGGCGCATCGTAGAACTCTGCGGCACGGAGGATTGCCTGGGAAAGAAAGTAGATTCCCACAACCATCAGGATGTTCGAACAGAGGTCCAGGAAGTTGCGGCTCCCGAGTACAGAATCGCCGGCGACGTACACCGAATCAACGTTCAACGAAAGAGCCATAGCGATGGTCACAGCAGCTACAAGAATGCTGTGGTCTTTTCGGCTGCGTGCTCCGGGAAGCAGGCACAACACGAGACCCCAGATAAACAAAGCTGCGACGGCCTGGATCACCCGAAAACCTGTTCGAATGATTTCGGCTCCTGGGTGCTTTCACGGATAGCGCCGGCTAGAAGGTCTGCCAGTGTTTCTGCGGCGGCCTCCATGTCGTCTACGAAGCTGCTCCGCGCCAAGGCGCGGGATACCATCTCGCCATCGAGGTGTGGGAAAAGGGCGGCGGCGTATTCTGAGGAGATGCCCAATTCATCGTGGCGAAGGATCATATGGCCAAGCTCGTGAAGGACGAATTGCTGCCGGTGCAGCACCGAGTCCGTTACGGCGTGCAGAACGATCTCCCGTCTATCGGTGGATAGCCATAGACCACAAACGGACGTGCCGTTGAGAATGTTGGTGGCCTCGATCTCGATTATTCGACGGCGTCTCGCTGCCACAATGGCAATGAGCCCACCTAGGGTCACGTGGCTCGGTAGCCTGAGCGCTTGGAAAGCCTCCGCCGCAATTTCCGCAGGCGTTGATCCTTTTGATGTCTGCTTGTCCATACCGCCCCTCCTTGCAGCGGACAGCAAGTGTGACGGTCATCAAGGGCAGCCACAGCGGCGCGTTAGGCGCCTCGCATTCAATTGAACGCCCCAGCTCTGGACATGTCCAGAGGCGCCCACAGGTAGATTAGTCGTTCAGCTACTTCTTGGGTCGGGCCACGCGACCCGACACTGGTGAACGCCTATCGTCAGTCAGCTTTGGCGCCACTGCTGGCCCGTGGACCATTTCACTCGTAATGAAAAGGTCATCAGTTCGATTCTGATAGGAAGCTCGGGACAAACCCCCTAGAAGTCAAGGTTTCTAGGGGGTTTTTCGCTGGCTTGTTGACAAGCGGGGAATCTTATGGATTCCCCGCTTTTCCTTTGGTTTCCCGACATGTTCGTCACTTTTTCGTCACTTCCCCTGGACCACTTCGAGTGACCTGCAGCGCGCCAAGTAAGCCACTGCGATTCGTTGCTTGTGTCTCGTTGAGCGCTTGCTTTTGGCTTCGTTGCCTCACGCTGGGCTACCCAGCCACGCCTTACGGAGGACTGAAGCTGTTTTCCAGTAAGCTCAGATGTCGGCGGCGGCGTCCGGCTGGAACGGGCTTGCGCCCGGTGCCGTGAAACCCCCGCGTCTTAGATGGGCAGAAGACTGCGCTCATCTACCGCTACACCTGAAAGTGGAGTGCTTCCGCGTGTTGACCGCAAGCAATTTTGGGGAAGCTCTGAGGAGCCTCGGTTTTACGGACGAGCCCAATGGCTTGATGGCCATCACGGTGAACGGCGCTCGTATGGTCGCCGACTTTAAAAAGAAGCTGTTGATCTACCCCGAAGACAAGGGATTGAAGATCAACGAGCGACAGACCTGCAACTTTTCCGCTAATGAAAACTTCGTGGTGTTCGAATGCGTCTACAGGCTTCTTAGCAAGGGGTACGCCCCGAAGCACATAGAGCTAGAGCCCAAGTGGCAGGTGGGCCACGGCTCCAGCGGCGGCAGGGCGGACGTCCTCGTCAAGGGCAACGACGGCAAGGTCCTGCTACTCATAGAGTGCAAAACCTTTGGATCAGAGTTTGACCACGAGTGGCGAGTCACCTTGCAGGGCAAAGGGCAGTTGTTCAGCTACGCCCAGCAAGTCAGCGAGACTCAGTTCCTTTGCCTCTACGCTTCCACCTACGAGGAATCGGAAGTTCGGTACCAGAGCAACATCATCGCCCATCGCGATAACCCCAAGTACTTGGCCGAGAACCTTAGCTTGAACACTTTCTCCGGGGCGACGACGACCGATGATCGCTTCGCTGTCTGGAGGGATACCTACAAGCTCGATTTCCGCACCGTAGGCGTCTTCGAAAAAAACATTCAGCCCTACCAGATCGGCAAGAAAAGTACTCCCTTGACGACCTGAACACCATCTCCGAGAGCGACCGGAAGAAGAAGTACAACGAGTTCGCCACCATCCTTCGCCAGCACAACGTGTCTGGCCGCGAGAACGCCTTCGATAAGCTCGTAAATATCCTGCTGTGCAAGCTAGTTGATGAAGCCACAAACCCGGATGACCTGAAGTTCACCTGGAAGGGTGTGGCTTACGATACGCACTTTGACCTGCTGGACCGCCTCCAGCAGCTGTATCAAGCCGGGATGCAAAAGTTCCTGGGCGAAGACATCACCTACATCAACGAGCAAGACGTAAATCGTGCTCTTCGGTTCATACGCACGAACCCAGATGCTACCCAGCGAGCCGTCTGGGATCTCTTCATACAGCAGAAGTTCTTCACCAACAATGACTTCTCGTTTATAGACGTTCACAACCAGCAACTCTTCTACCAAAACGCCGAAGTCCTGCTCCAGATTCTCCAGATGTGGCAAGACGTGCGGCTCACCTCCGATGGCGCTACCTTCAACCAGTTTTTGGGCGACATGTTTGAGGGATTCCTAGACCAAGGAGTAAAGCAATCTGAAGGCCAGTTCTTTACGCCTATTCCGCTGACCAGGTTCATCATCCAGAGTCTTCCTATGGTTGGTTTGGTTACGGCCAGCAACGAGCCGCCAAAGGTAGTGGACTACGCGTGTGGCGCTGGTCACTTTCTCAACGAGTACGCCAATCAAGCCGCGCAGATCTTGCGAAGCGAGACGACGAGCGCCTCAGAGCTCGCCCGCTACCACGAGAACGTCTTCGGGATCGAAAAGGAATATCGCCTGTCCAAGGTGGCGAAGGTCTCCGCGTTCATGTATGGCCAGCCCGCCATCAACATTGTTTACGGCGACGCGCTTGTGCAGGATCATCCCTCATTCCCTGCCGTAGCTAACGGAACCTTTGACCTTCTGGTAGCCAACCCGCCATATAGTGTCCGAGGGTTTTTGGAAACTCTCCCGTTTGAGGACCGCAAGGCCTACGAGCTGACCAAGACCATCGATGAAAAGGCGCTCGACACTGCAAACCGCATTGAAGCCTTTTTTGTCGAGCGTGCCAAGCAACTACTACGACCAGGCGGACTTGCTGCCATCGTCCTGCCTTCTAGCATCCTGTCCAACAATGACAAGCCAACGGCACGAGCACGGGAAATTCTCCTGGAATCCTTCGACATCGTCGCGCTGGTGGAGTTGGGCAGTGGCGCATTCGGTTCCACTGGTACGACTACGGTKACTGCATTCCTAAGAAGGAAGGAAGGCCAGCCGGACACAGCCGTCCACCTTCGCGACAGAATCGCAGCTTGGTACGAGGACCCCGACGCTACCGACGTCTATCAAGACGAAGGTGTCATTGACGACTACGCTGAGCACATCAAGCAGGACCCCGCGGAATACCGCGAATTCGTGGCGGGTGGCTTACCGGCCACGTTGGAGGCATCAGAGCTTTTTCAGAACTACAAGCGTGCGTTCGAAGCGGACACGAAAGTAAAGAACCGCCTCAAGTCCCGAGCGTTTCTCAGGCTCTCAACAGAAGAAGCTCAGCGTGAAACCGAAGAGCTTTTCCGGAATTTTGCTGTCGCAATCGAGCGCGAGAAGCTGTTCTTCTTCGCCGTTGCGCGTTCGCAGCCCAACCCGGTTCTGATCATTCGCAGCCCCAGCGCTACCAAGGAAATGAAGCGTTTCTTTGGATATGGGTGGAGCAAAGCAAAGGGCAACGAGGGCATCCAGCTCATTACCGATGCACAGAATCGGCACATAACGCCGCTCTACGACGAGACATCACGGACCAACCCGTCCAAGATCAGCACGTACATCTCGGCCAACTTCGATGGCACGTTGGCGGCGCTGCCTGATGCATTGAAGAAGTTCGGCACCGTTGCTCCCTTGGAAGACTTAATTGACTTCGACGAGTCTGTATTCGATAAATCGATTTCATTGGCGCCCAAGTCTGAGCGGTTCGTCCCAGAAAGCAAGTTTCCGCTGGTTCCGTTGCGCGAACTGGCAGCCAACATCAATCGCGGAGCTTCGCCAAGGCCTATCGATGACTTCATCACGGAGGATCCTGACGGCGTCCCTTGGGTCAAAATTGGCGACGTCCCCCGAGGTGCCAAGTATGTCACCCAAACTGCGGAGAGAATCACCGCCGAAGGCGCAAAACAATCGCGAGCAGTTAAGAAAGGTGACTTCATCCTCTCAAATTCGATGAGCGCCGGACGGCCTTACATCATGGACATCAATGGATGCGTCCATGACGGATGGCTGATTCTCTCAGACCTGGACTCGTCGGTCAGCAAGGATTATCTCTACTACGTCCTTTCAGATCAGATTGTTCAACGTCAGTTTGACGACAGGTCCAAGGGACCGATTGTCAAGAACTTGAACATCGGTCGCGTAAAGAGCGTTCTGATTCCTCGCGCGGATGACGTCACCCAAAAACTGTTGGTCAAGGAAGCTAATGCTCTAGAGGATGACATATCCAAGATCCAAGACAACATCCTCAAACTCAACCAGGAGTTAATAGCAGAGGTTGCCAAGGCGGCAGCGCTGCCCTCCACTCGGCTCGATACCGTCGCCGAGAACATCCTCGTCACCGTAAATCCTCGGGAAGAGTCAGAGGCGGTTCGATATGTAGGTTTGGAAAGCATCCAAGCCCACACAGGAGAGATGAGCGACGTCGCGGGCTCCGAGATCGATGATCCTCAAAGCAGCAAGCGTCGCTTTGAAGCCAACGACGTACTGTATGGGAAGCTCCGGCCCGGCCTGAATAAGGTCGTTCAAGTCGACAGTCCCGGCATTTGTTCAACGGACATTCTTGTTTTCCGATTCACATCCGTCGAAGCGTCCACGTTCTACTCGCTGTACCTCAGGACTCCGGCCTTCAACAGCCAAGTCGTCCGCACGATCACGAACACTATGCCACGGACATCGTGGGACAAGATGAGGCGGCTTCCAGTCCCAAAGCTAAGCGAGGAACAGCTTGGCGAGTGGCTGACGAAGGTCCGGGGTCATAGGCGGGACATCGCCAAACTCGAGACAGAGTTGTCGAAGCTGATCACCAGTAAATCCGCTCTAGTGAGCAAGTTTCTGTAGCTCACGATGGCCAAATCCCATCTCCCAGCTCCGACCGAGGAAGACTCGCTGCTCCTCCGAGTCAGGCTGCGTTAGTGCGCAAAGCATGTGTGCGCTGAAAAGTGCATCTGTGCGCAGCACTAGCGTGTAGGTAGGATCCCTGACGATTGTTGAAGACCGGTTGCGGATGAGCTAATCCCTGTTGAAGATCTTCCAAGCCCCACGCGATCTCATTTATCAATGCTTGTGCGGAGACAACGCCCACATGCGTGAGAGGGATTTGGCCCGACGTGGCCGACTTACTGTCAGCCCTTTGATTGAGTTCGATATGGTGGTGTCTTCGAACAGCGGCGATTGTCTTGTTGGTGCCGCTAGTGTTTATGTGGCAGCACATGTAGAAAAACTATTAGTGAGCTCGAGTGTGCCCTAGAGTTTGCGACCGACATTGGGGGAAACGATGACCGACAACAACTCTTTTGCGTCCATGGGATTCAAGACGCGGGCTAAAATTGTCCGCAAACCCTCCAGCCCCGAAGACTTGTTTTCCGACTTGCCGCGTCGGCCCCAGGGAGTTCCCGCTTTATGGTCGCATCAGGCGGACCAGCTTCGGACGTATCACTCGCTATACAAGGAGTCGGCCAATGTCGCGCTCGAGCTACCTACAGGCTCAGGCAAGACCCTGGTCGGACTCCTGATAGCTGAATGGCGGCGTAGGGCCTTGGACCACAGAGTTGTTTATGCCTGCCCCACCGTTCAACTTGCCCGGCAAGTGAATGCTGCTGCCCTGAACGAAGGGATTCCGACAGTGCTTCTGACAGGCAAGAGCTCCAATTGGGATCCCCGTGAGAAGCTCATGTACAGCTCAGGCAAGGCCATCGCGGTCACCACTTACAACCACGTTTTCAACACCAGTCCGAAGTTCGCCGACGCTGGGACGCTCATTTTTGATGATGCCCATGCGGCGGAAAACTATGTAGCAGAGTCCTGGGCACTAAAAATCCCTGCATCCGGCAAAGCCTACGCTGCTTTATTGGATGTGCTTCGGCCTAGCCTTCCAGAAGATCTCGTGACACGACTCGCAGGGTCCGTTGCGCTTCCTGACCAGCCGGACATCGATGTACGCCTTCTTCCGGTCTCGGTGGTCGAGCACCACAAAACGGAGATAGAAACAGCGTTGCAAGCGTCATTGCCTGACGACGATAAGTGGAACTTCTCAAGGCTGAGGTCCAACCTTGCGTCGTGCCTCTTCTACGTAAACGGTCGTGGCATATATCTCCGCCCTATGATTCCCCCTACCTTCGATCACCCTGCTTTCGTTGATCCGGCCCAGCGGGTATATCTTTCGGCGACCCTGGGTCGTTCCGGAGAGCTAGAGCGCGCCTTCGGTATCGCCTCCGTCGAGCGTGTTCCTGTTCCAAAACAGTGGGACCGAACGGGCAGCGGCCGGCGGTTCTTCGTGTTCCCCGACTTCGTCAACCATCAAATATCCGCCCCGGACTATGACGGCTACTTCGGGGCAGACATCATGAAAAGAGGTAGCAAGCAGCTGGTCCTCACAACGAGTCAAAAGGATGCTGACATACTGGCAGAGTCTCTTGATCTCAAAGAAGACGGCAAGTTCGAAGTGCGGAACCCTGACGGCTTTTCTAACTTCCTAAAAGCCGAATCTGGCACTCTATTGGCGCCGAACCGGTATGACGGGATGGATCTAGCGGACAACGCCTGCCGCATGATGATGATGCTCGGTCTCCCTGCCTTCAGCCATATGCAGGATTCATTTTTTGATCAGAGGCTTAGGGCTAAGGAGGTCTTAGGGGAAAGGGTTCAAACCCGCATTGTGCAGGGTTTAGGGCGGTGTACTCGCGGACCCAAGGACTATGCGGTCGTTGTCGTCGAGGGAGAAGACCTCGTGCACTACTTGTCCCGCAAAGAAAACGTCAGTAGCCTCCCGGTCGAATTGCAAGCAGAAATTTCTTTCGGCATGACCACGAGTGATGTCTCCAGGGAGCACCTCTTGCAATTAGTCGACAGCGCCTTGAGCCAAAACGAGCTCTGGCAAACACAGGCGGAGCCTGAGATTGCCGATCTGCGGGCGTCCGCTCAGAAGTCAGAAAGCTCGGCAATAGTAAATCTTGGCGAAAATGCCGGTCGTGAGGTGCGGGCTTGGCGTGCGGCATGGGCTCAAGACTGGCAGGAGGCTGGGCGCCTCGCGGTCGATGTGTACGAACACCTAACTGATTCGGGACTCAAGTCATATCGAGCCCTCTGGGCCTACCTCGCTTATTCGTGGATTTCTTTGAGCAAGCCTGACGCTTCCTCAGAAACCTTGCGGAAGGCCACTGAGATGCTGTCTCAAGCTAACAGGGCAACCTATGGGACAACTTGGTTGAAGGAGTTGCAGACGTATGCTTCCGACAGCTTGCATCTCGACAGGGTAGATGAATCCGCTATTGACGCGATTATCGCTCACAAGGAGGGCCCAGTAGCCTCGGCCACGAAGTACGACGCAACCAGTAGCAAAATGAATGCTGCCCTAATGCAAACAGATTCCGCGGAATATGAGAGCGGCTTGCAGATACTGGGGAAACTGCTTGGCGCAACGGAATCCTACAAGCCCTCCTTCAAGGGCCGGACCGACTGTATTTGGATTTGGGATGAATGCTGGGTAACCATCGAGGCAAAGAGCGAACAACAGAGCGACGGTTTGCTGAGCATGGAGTATGTCCGTCAAGCCAATACACAACTAGACTCATTGGCGGCTGACCGAAAGGCGGAATCGGTGCCAGACGGCAGCTTTACCGTAGTCGCCTCGCCCCGTTTGGTGGTCGATCCTGATGCAGTGCCAATAGCTCGCGAATGGCTGTACCTACTGCACACGACTGAAGTGTTGCGGCTGGGGCTGGATGCTGACCGTGCATGGAAGGCCATCCGGTCAATCTCGACCTCGGACAGTGATCATCGGGCAAGAATTGCAAGGGTGTTCTGGGAACATGGCGTACTGCCCTCCCAGGTCAAGGAACGGATGACTCGTAACCCGGTCAAGTAGTGCGCATTCGACTAGGCCAACGCGCGGGCAACATCATAACCCGCAGCCTTCGTTAGGGAGTGTCTAGCACGGTCGTATCGGCGTGTGGTGCGGGGGTCAGCGTGGCCCATGCTGTCCTGGAGATCGTGCAGGGCAGTTCCTGCGTCCAGTGCCAACGTGGCGAACGTGTGCCGCAATGAGTGGGGGCTGATCCGCCCGTCAACACCAGCGGCTCGAGCCAGCCGTTGTACTGTACGGAACGCCTCAGAAGACGCCCACCGTTTGCCGCTGGCTGTCGTGAATAGCGGCGTACAACCGCCTGCCTTGCCTGCCACTAGGTCCCGCCCAGTGGTTCCGATGTAAGCATTCAACGCCTCCACTGCAGGTGCCGGCACGGCCACCTTGCTGGCCGTGCCGCCCTTGCGCCGGACGCCCAGCGTCCGGTGCCCGGTGTCGTGGCCGTAGTCTGTTGTGTTGGCATTCAGTGCTTCACTGAGCCGGATGCCGGTAAACAGCAAGAGGGACACCAGGGCGTGGGAGCGCGGGCCGTCAGCCCGTGCCGCCGCCAGCAGCGATCGTGCCTGATCTTTCGTCATGCCCTCGGTGCTGGAGTGGTCAGCATCCACCTTCGGACGCTTCACCAGCTCCACGGGGTTCCCTCCCGTGATCACGTCAGCCGATACCGCATAGCGGTAGAAGCTGGACAGTGCGGCCAGCTTGGCCGCAACAGTTGCCGGCGACAGGCCGGGCAGCGTATGCCGGTAGCCGTCGATAATTGGCCGCTTGACCGTCAGCAGGTCCATACCCCTGACGTCCAGCCAGGCACAGAAGTCGGTCATGCTCCGGCTGTAGGCGCGGAGCGTATGAGGTGAGCTCTGCGCCAGCTTCCATGCGGCAATGATGTGGCCGTGCCGTTGCTCATTCCCTGTCGGGGCACTGATCTGTTCAAGTTCCACACACACATGATAACTGACATTATCGTGTGCATTTCTCGGCTTCACTTCCCTTCTGGCCGTCACGACGTACGACGCACAGAAAGGGCGTGAACCAATTTCAATAGAACCCGTCCCTGCTGGAACTCATTGCCGGCATTATCGCCATAGTGGAAGGCGCAAGCCTCTTGGCCAACAACTCACTGGAAAACATTGCCCTTGCTTCCGTTATTTGGCTGTGGTTGCGGGCGGACAAAAGCATCTAGTCCCAGGGGTGGGGGGAGGGACCCTCAGCGACCCTTTCCCTCCCCGGTAGTGGTTAGCCCCTTTCGATGCGAACGGGTTAGAAAGCTTTTTGTCTGTCGCGTGACGGAACCCTGTGCATACAGGTCCCTCAGCTATGCTTCAGGCATGGTGCACTTGCCTAAGCATAGGTTGCCCCTGAAACGCCGATCATGGCCGGATCGGCCACTGCCCGTGAATCGGGCTGGGCATGGGCATTTACGGGCGGCGGCTTGGCAGTCGTCAGCGAAGGAGATGCATTCGCGGCAGCCCTCACGGCAGGCAAGCAATTCGGGCAAAGTACGTCGTGGGGCAGGCCCGCCCTGGTGGCTGCGTGACATTGTAATAGCTGGCCTGCTGGCGGGCCTGCTATTCGCCTCGCAAGTTTATGTGGACGACGCACGTGCTGACAGGGAGAGGGCAGCGGCCGTTATGGCGGCGACCTTGGCCGATCGCCGGGAGAACCTCCGATTTGTTCGTGATCACGCTTCACCACTTCTTGTGCCTCGTTCATTCGTCAGCATTGATCTTACTGACCAGAAGCTGCCAGGCCTGCTGCTCGAAGGGGCAGATTTTGGGGAGGGTTCCCTATCAGGCGCGGATATGTCGTATGCCTTCCTGAAAGGTGCACGCTTTCAGAACACCGATCTCGCGTCTTCAAAACTTGTTTTTGCTGGCCTTGAGGACTCGTTTATGAGTCACGCTAATCTCCATAGTGCCGACGTTAGCGATGCAAAGATGCAGCGCGCTGACCTGACGGATGCTGACCTGACCGGTGCATCGCTCAGGGACGTGGATCTCTCCGATGCAAATCTTCCCAATGCAAATATGTCAACTGCTAATCTCTCGCGTTCTATTTTGAAAAATGCGAACCTTCCCGGTGCAATTTTCTCCAAGGCGAAGCTCGTAGATGCGGACTTGAGTAATGCAAACTTGAGCCGAGTAATTTTTACCGGTGCAGATCTTTCTGGAGCAATCATTTCCGGCGCCGATTTTGAGGGGGCTGACTTGCGTCTTGTTACCTTTGAAACCGCACGTGGCCTTGGAAGTGCAAAGCTCGATAAGGCTTGCTTTGACTCCACCACTCGATGGCCACCGAGTTTTGACGTAACGTCGGTTGTCCGAGCGGCTTGCCCTGATTAGCGTCGGACCCGTGATACAAAGTCATCGATAAGGCCGAAGGCCGGCTACTGAAGCGGTGCTATCCTCAGTGAAATCAGCATGTTTTTCAACTTTGCGTAGTAGGGCGTCTTCATGAAAGCCTTCGCATCATCTACGCTCGCGAATTCTGGAATCGTCGTCGTAACGTATCCTAATCTTCCTGTTCGCCTACCCTCCATGTCTAGGACGACACAGTCGCCAAAGCTGTAGTCGCCTGTGGAATCTTCCGGACCTACAATTTTATTCGATACATAACATCCAATTCCATCCGCGGTTTGTTCAAAACCAGTTATTGCCATCGTTCCCCAGATCTTTGCACCCTCAATTAATGTGAAGGCGAAATGCGGTGCGGCATACGCTATTCCTTTTACCTTAGTTGACATTGGTAAATTAAGGGGTATTTCCTCTAAGGTAATTATGTGAGCAGCGGACATGCCACATGGACTAGCCCCTTGTGGTATGTCCGCTGCAAAGGATGCAACGCGCTGCTGGTGCTCATCCAAGACCTGCACACTAGTGCTGGATTCGCGGACAACGGTCCAATCTGCAGGGTATGCGAACGACACTTGGTTATGGGCATAGGTTTTCACGGCATCGTTCTGGGAGGAGGTGGGGAGGGGTCCCGCTTGCAGGGTGCTGCCCCCGGAAGCTGGCGCTGGAGCTGACGGGGTTTGGCTTAGAGGTGAGGGTGTGCTCGTACTGGCAGGTGACTGTGTGGTGGTTGAAGTGTCGATCGGGGCTGGAACCCTTCCCGGCCCACCGGTGCAGCCCGACAGGGCGACTGCTAAGGACAGAGTTAATCCTGGGCAAAGAATTTTGATCAGGCGCCCAGGGCTTCCTTGCCAACTCATTTGCTCAAGATAGACCCGTTGCATAACGCTGTCCATGCTGCTGACAGCATCCTTTGGTCTTGCGGCGTTGGGAGTTCGTGGGAAGACGTCTCCCTCCTTATGCGGGCAGCAGCACCAAGATCTAACTATCGCGGCGGGTCTCCTAACCTCATTGACCGGCGACCGCCACGATACGGTGCAGTTATGGGCGATGACTCTGCCTCGGACAACAACGACGTAGTGGAGACACCCAACACGGCTGCGATGTCCCAAAGCCGCTCATAGGCGACACTTTTGCGCCCCCACTCGATGCCGATGATCATGTTGCGGCTAAGCCCTGATTCCAGTGCCAAGGCTTCCTGTGAAAGGTGTTGGGCTAGTCGAAGCTCACGAATTCTTGCCCCAACTTGCTCCCTGCGGGCAGCCCAGCGGAGCGTCTGCTCTTCGGAGGACTGACGGGGACGGGTGGGCATGAATTAATGCCAACCAAAAATGACTCCCTTGTCTGCTCTACTAGTGATACATAGGGCGAGCGGTCATGGGTACTGCAAGGAAGCGAGGTCACGGTGGCGGATGTGCGGCGGCGAGGAACTGAAGATGGGCCACCTCTTTCAATCCCCGCCTAGTTAGGCATCAAATGTCGTGGCGGTCCCCTTCGCCGGGTCAGGCTGCTTGTTGTAAGAGCGCATTAGGTTGCAACAATAGGGCATGCCTCCACATTCGTTTCCGATCAGGCGCGTGGTCGAAGACCCCGGCCATCCGCTGGAGCGCCGTCGGTGGCCTGGAGCCCTGGCACCTGTCTCGCAGGTTTTAGACCACGGCCTCGATCTGACGCCGGCGACTATTCTCGTCGGCGAAAACGGGTCCGGTAAATCGACACTGGTGGAAGCCATCGCACTTGCCTACGGTTTATCGCCTGAAGGCGGATCTACGGGCGCTCGGCACAGCACGAGATCCAGCGAGTCAGTTCTCGCCGACCACTTGCAACTGGTTCGGAACGCGGGAGCCACACGGCGGGGCTATTTCCTTCGCGCAGAAACCATGCACGGCTTTTTTACCTACCTAGAGAACAACCCGAGCGCATCGGGTCCGAACATCCGGTTCCACGACATGTCACACGGAGAGTCGTTCCTTGAACTGGCGGTGGATAGGTTCCGAGGTGGCGGGCTATGGGTTCTCGACGAACCCGAGTCGGCGCTCTCGTTCGCTGGATGCCTTAGCCTCCTCGCGGTCCTGAAAGATCTCCTCGCTGAAGGCTCCTCCCAGGTCATCATGTCCACCCATTCCCCGGTCCTGGCAGCGCTCCCCGGTGCGCAGATCCTCGAGGTGGGCCCATGGGGTCTCCGTCAAAAGACTTGGTCCGATCTCGACCTGATCTCAAATTGGAAGTCGTTTCTAGACTCTCCCGAGAGATACCTGCGCCACCTGTAGGGAACGTCCGGCAAGGGATCGGCTTACGGACGAGAGTCACCGCCCTGCGGACGCCGTAGGCGACAAATCACGCCCAATGTGTTACCGCGCCGGTTAGTCTGCGGGTATGAAACCCCGCGGAATTCTCATCGCTGCTCGTCCTGGTAGTAATCGTGGTTGCCATAATTGTGGCTTGGGCAATTTTCGGTGGCCCAAGCGTCACGAGCTCCACGGCGCTCA
This sequence comes from Pseudarthrobacter sp. 10T415, assembly GCF_056394175.1. Classification (NCBI taxonomy): domain Bacteria; kingdom Bacillati; phylum Actinomycetota; class Actinomycetes; order Micrococcales; family Micrococcaceae; genus Pseudarthrobacter; species Pseudarthrobacter sp. 10T415. Next base: position 97,288 of record NZ_JBFTHJ010000015.1, read on the forward strand.
CCAGCGCCCGGTGACCGATCGGCTTGCGGGCGGGTAGGAGATAGGGTGGCCGCAAAAGGGGGCCACCGAATGCAATCTCTGAGCCATGAACCGGACAATCGGGCGGCTGTACCATTAGCGCGATCACTCGACGCCGCCGGCAGCAGAGTCACATCATTAGTCCCGCCTGGCTACGATCGGTATATTCGCATCCTCAATCCAATCGAAGCCTACGAGGGCGTCCTCCTTAGGTGGTCTGACGTCGTAAGCAGCGCAGGCCTAACGATAAGTCCATGGATGCAATGGAACGAAGTTTCAAGCCACGTCGACGCACTGCCTGCCAATAACGCACAGCCGAAGATGGGCGATCCACAGCGGACGGTCGCAGAAGCTCTGATCCGCGTGCTCGGCGTCGGGTCCGGCCGATATAACTTCGCCAGCTGGGAGGGCTATTCGGGCGAAGACGGCGCGGCCGTGATCCACTTCTCCCCGGTCAATCGCGGCATGGTGCTGTACTCGGGACGACTCCTCGATGAAGCGGGCGCCCCACTCATCCCGATAACGGCCAGCGGCCGGATTCCCATGTACTGGTGGCCGGACGACCTGAGCTGGTGCATAGGCCAGGATATATACGCCCGAAGTCTCATCATCGGTTGTGATCTCGCCACTGCCAGGAAGGTCCTGAGTGACCCAGAATTAGACGCGTACTTCATCCAGGAAACAGATAGCGTGGCGCCGGAGGACTTCTGACAACGTCGTGGTCCTCCGCCCGGTCAGGGATCGGCGGATTCCAGCGGTCATTGCAACAGGAGATTTTCGATCAGTTCGATCGGTTTCTTGAACTCTAGTCTTTTGCGTGGTCGGTCGTTGAGTTCCTGGGCGACCCAGTCGAGGTCTGCGGCGCTATGGATGCTCAGATCGGTGC
>NZ_JBFTHJ010000016.1:0-97152 GCF_056394175.1 Pseudarthrobacter sp. 10T415
GCGTCATGTCCGGCCCCCTGGTCCGCTCCTCCTACCGCGCCGGCCGCCTCTGGGCCACCGCCATGCGCAAAAAAGGCCGCGACATCCCCGCCGAACTCGCCCACATCGCCGACGGCATCCAGGACTCCGGCACCACCCGCCAGGAAGCCAGCACGCTCCTGGCCGCCCGTTCCTGACCCGGCAGCCGCAGCCGCCCAGGGCCGGACACCGGATCTTTCCGGCGTCCGGCCCTTCGGCTTTGGTCACGTAGAATTGAGGCACTATGGCGAAATCCCCTGACTCCAGCAACTCCACCCCGGCGGACTCCAGCGCGGCAAAGCGCGGCCTGTTCTCCCGCAAGCCGAAAGAGGCGAAGGCCAAAAAGCCCAGCCGCCTCAAGCAGATCGGCGAGGTCTTCAACATGACCCGCCGCCACGACCCCATGGTCCCGTGGCTGATGCTGCTGGTCTTCCTGGGCGTTGTGGCCGTCAGCTTCCTGGTGGGTTTCTGGCTGGACAACTGGATCACCGGCCTGATCATCGGCATCCCGCTGGGCCTGCTCGGCGCCACGCTGATCCTGTCCCGGCGCGCGGAACGGGCGGCCTTCGCCCAGATCGAAAACCAGCCGGGCGCCTCCGGCGCAGCACTGGGTACCCTCCGCCGCGGCTGGATCACCGAGGAACAGCCTGTCGCCGTCAACCCGCGCACGCAGGATGCCGTGTTCCGCGCCATCGGCCGTCCCGGCGTCGTCCTGGTCAGCGAAGGCCCCACGCTCCGGGTGAAGCCGCTGCTGGACGCCGAGCGCAAGCGCCTGGCCCGGATCCTGCCCAACGTAACGGTGCACGTCATCGAAAGCGGCCGCGGCGAGGGCCAGGTGCCCATCAGCCAGGTGGCAAAAAAGATGGGCAAGCTGAAGAAGGAACTGACCAAGCTTGAAGTAAATGCCGTTTCAAAGCGCATTGCGTCCCTGGGGAACCGGCTCCCCATCCCCAAGGGCATCGACCCCTACAAAGCCCGCCCCAACCGCGGACGCTAGGCCTGAACAGCGCCCCGGCCACCGGATCCTTCCGGCAGCCGGGGCGTTTTTCTTGCACAGGCCATTTCCGCACGCCAGCAAAGTGCCAGGCGCTCGAACGGGTAACGCCGCCCCGCCAACCAACGATGACGACAGCCCTACAGGACAGGACATCCCATGCCCCTCCGCAACGCCGCCATCCGCGCTTTCCGCATCCTCGCCGTCGCCGAAGCTTTCAGCTGGGCAGCCCTGCTGATCGGCATGTACTTCAAATGGATTGCCGGCACCACCGAGATCGGCGTACAGGTGGCCGGACCTATCCATGGAGCGCTGTTTGTTGGCTACGGCGTGGCGGCGCTGGTGCTCTGGCGCCTGCAGCGCTGGCCGTTCACTGTGGCGCTCTTTGCCGGGCTCTCAGCGGTCTTCCCGTTCGCCACCATTCTCTTCGAACGCTGGGCTGATAAGCGGGGTTTGCTGGCTGCTGCCGACGCCGTCGCAGCATCCCCCGAGACCGGCCGGTCCAAGGTCTCGGAGGAGAGCCAAGTCTAGGGCAACCGCCCCCGTCTGCTCAGCGGCGGATCAGCAGGGTGTTCATCGCTTTGTCGTGCAGGCCGCGCTGGTCGGGATCAAAGATCACGGCAGGGACCACCAGGCACAGCAGTACGGCCCGCACCAAGGCGGCCAACGGTCCAGGTGTCCCGCCGCCGGGCCGCACCACCGAGATGCCCACCACGCGGTGGCCGATGCTGTATCCGAGCGTGCCCACCAGGAGGGTCTGCTCAAGGGCAAAGATTCCCAGGGTAGCCCATGAGTCGCCGGCGAACGCGAAGTTGCTGATGAGCAGGGCAATGCCCCAGTCGATCATGATGGCAACGATCCGCCGGCCGGCCCGGGCGATGGACCCCGGCCCCGATTCGGGCAGGCCCAGGCGCTCACCGGGATACTTGGAAATGCCGGACGTGTCCGGCCCGGTGAGCCATGAGCCAAGGTCTTTGCGATCTACCACCGTCCAAGTTTACCGGCCTCCATCCCCCACGCCGGCCCGGTGCGCGGCGCCCACATCGCGGATGGGGTTAGACCACAGTGTGGACACCCGATAGCGTGGTCATAACAGGGCATTCTGTAACCTGCCCGAAACAATGTGGACACGGACGGGAAATGCCGCGTCCATAGGCTGTTAGCAGTTTCAAGCAATCTCCCCGGCAGGTATCTGCGGCAGGGCCACAGCAGGGAAAACCTTGCGTCTTCCCTGCTTTCGGATTGCGCTGGATCATATGGCTGAGGCCAGATATTTACATATGCGTTAGGAGCATAGATGTTCAAGACTGCGGACGAAGTCCTCAAGTTCATCAAGGACGAAGATGTAAAGTTCGTCGATATCCGCTTCACCGACCTTCCCGGCGTCCAGCAGCACTTCAACGTTCCGGCTAAGAGCGTTGACGCTGACTTCTTCGTCAACGGCCAGCTCTTCGACGGTTCTTCCATCCGTGGCTTCCAGGGCATCGCCGAATCGGACATGCAGCTGATCCCCGATGTGACCACCGCGTTCCTGGACACCTTCCGCATGGAAAAGACCCTCGCGCTGAACTTCTCCATCGTGAACCCGCGCACCGGCGATCCCTACCACCGCGATCCCCGCGGCGTGGCCGAGAAGGCCGAAGCGTACCTGGCTTCCACCGGCATCGCTGACACCGCGTTCTTCGCTCCCGAGGCCGAGTTCTTCGTGTTCGACAACGTCCAGTACCAGTCCTCCCCGCAGGGCAGCTTCTACAAGATCGACTCCGAAGAAGCGCACTGGAACACCGGCCGTGAGGAAGAGGGCGGAAACCTCGGTTACAAGACCCCCGTCAAGGGCGGCTACTTCCCGGTTTCCCCCACGGACAAGCAGGCCGACCTGCGCGACGCCATGTGTGTTGCCCTGGATGAGGCCGGCCTCGAGGTCGAGCGCAGCCACCACGAAGTTGGATCCGCCGGCCAGGCTGAGATCAACTACAAGTTCACCACCCTGACCCACGCTGCCGATGACCTGCAGAAGTTCAAGTACGTCATCAAGAACACCGCGGACGCCTGGGGCAAGTCGGTCACCTTCATGCCGAAGCCGGTCTTCGGTGACAACGGCTCGGGGATGCACTGCCACCAGTCGCTGTGGAGCAACGGCGATCCGCTGTTCTACGACGAGAAGGGCTACGCCGGCCTGTCCGACACTGCCCGCTGGTACATCGGCGGCCTGCTGAAGCACGCCGACGCCGTCCTGGCCTTCACCAACCCGACGGTCAACTCCTACCGCCGCCTGGTTAAGGGCTTCGAAGCTCCGGTCAACATGGTCTACTCGCAGGGCAACCGCTCCGCCGGTATCCGCATCCCGATCACGGGCTCCAACCCGAAGGCCAAGCGCATCGAATTCCGCGCTCCGGACCCCTCCTCGAACCCGTACCTGGCGTTCGCTGCCCAGCTGATGGCCGGCATTGACGGCATCCGCAACCGCATCGAGCCCCCGGCACCGATCGACAAGGACCTCTACGAGCTGCCCGCCGAGGAAGCCAAGGACATCCCCAAGGCTCCGGGCACCCTGGAAGAAGCCCTGGAAGCACTGCGCGAGGACAACGAGTTCCTGCAGGCCGGCGGCGTCTTCACCCAGGACCTGATCGACACCTGGATCGATTACAAGTACGAGAACGAGATCCGCCCGCTGTCCCTGCGCCCGAACCCCTACGAGTTCGAGCTCTACTACGGCGTCTAGTCTCCACTCCGCCTGGCAGTACTGCCAGGCCCGCTGAGGCAACGAAAGGCGGCCACCGGTAATCCGGTGGCCGCCTTTCGCGTTCCCGGGCCGGATGCCCGGAATGATTAAAAGGTGGAGGCCCGGCTCCAGACGTGCTGAGACCGGGAGCCAGGCCTCCTGACGAATGTCCCCCGAGACGAAGACTGTTCGAGCCTTCCCCCCAACAAGGTTGAAGAACACCGCCATTCCACATCATCGATTAAACGGTTTCCCAGCGCAATAAGGGCCCGCCGGTGTTACCTCATTGTGGCTTGGCGAACGGCATGAACAGGGTGCGCTGCGGCCCCGCAGATCCGCCGGTGTACCGGCCGTGGTCCACGAAGCCGGCCTTCAGGTACGCGGCCAGCCCCGGCCCGTTGGCCTCGTTGACGGAGAGTACGACGCCGGATGCACCGGTTGGGTGCCGGCGCTCGAGTTTTCCTGCCGCCACCACGGCGGCGGCGGCTCCCAGCGTCCCCAGGCCTTTGCCCTGCTGGCGCCGGTCCACGAGGAAGCCGCGGAGCAGCCAGGCGGAGCCGTCATCCGGCCAGCCGGCCAGGGTGGCTGCCCCGGATTGCAGGGTGAGCACGCCTATGGCCCGCCCGCCGGCCTCCATCACGAAGGGATGCCGCCCCTCTTCGGCCAGGCCGGTGAGGGCCATCCGCAACGGATCCCCCACAAATCTCTCCTGGCCGGGCCCTAGCTGAAGCCTTGCCACAGCGTCCAGGTGGATTGCCTGGGCGTCCGCATCCAGGTCCCGCAGCGGGATGATCCAGACGGCCCCAAGGAACCCGTCAGTGCCCATAGAAGATGCGCTCAAAGACTCCACGTGCCCGGCGGCTGACCCGGAGGTAATCCTCCTCGAGGGCTGCGGCGTGGCCGGGCTCGTAGCCGCACCACCGCGCCACCGCTTCCAGGTCGCGGCGGGATGAGGGCAGAAGGTCGGACGCCTTGCCGTTCCAGATGACGTTTGCGGACCTGATCCTGCTCGCCAGCCGCCAGGCCTGCGCCAGCGTTTCGGAGTCGTCCCGGGACAGCAGCCCAAGCGCAGCCGCGGCCTCCAGCGCCGGAAGGGTGGACGTAGTCCGCAGCTCCGGGTGTTCGCCGGCGTGCTGGAGCTGGAGCAGCTGGACCAGCCATTCGACGTCGCTCAGGCCGCCGCGGCCCAGCTTCAGGTGCCGGGCGGGATCGGCGCCGCGGGGCAACCGTTCCGACTCCACCCGGGCCTTCACCCTGCGGATCTCCCGGACGTCCTGCCCCGCAACGGACTCCGGATAGCGAATGGGGTCGATCAGGGCCAGGAAGTCGGCCGCGAGGCCGTCGTTACCGGCCATCGGACGCGCGCGGAGCAGCGCCTGGGCTTCCCAGATCAGTGACCAGCGCCGGTAGTACTCGGCGAAGGATTCGAGGGAGCGGACCATTGCCCCGTTCTTGCCTTCCGGCCGAAGGTCAGCGTCCATCTGCAGGACGCGTTCGGCCATAATGGCCGGCTTCAACGGCTGGGTCAGCAGGCTGGACACCTTGGCGACGATCCTGCCCGCCTGTTCCTGGGCCTCAGCCTCGGAAAAACCCGGCAGGGCCCGGTGGACGTACATGACATCGGCGTCGGAACCGTACCCGATTTCCCGTCCGCCCTGCCGCCCCATGGCAACCACCAGCACGGCGGTCTTCAGGGGTCCGCCGGCGGACACGATCCCCTCGGCCACGCGCAGGGCACCCAGGACCGCGGCCCGGTCGTTATCCGCGAGTGCGGAGCCCACCTGGTCCTGGTCCAGCAGCCCTGCCGAGTCGGCGATGGCGATCCGGAGGATTTCCCGCCGGCGGATGAGCCGGATCAGGCGCATGGCGCTTTCCGGATCGGCGTGCCGTGACATCTTGGACGTAATTTCCTGCCACTGCGCTTCGAAGGACACCGGAACAAGGTCCTTGTCCTGCCCCAGCCAGGCAACCGACTCCGGGGACACTTCCAGCAGGTCGGCAATGAGCCGCGAGTTGGAGAGCATGTGGCAGAGCCGCTCAGCGGCGGCGTTGGAGTCGCGGAGCAGGCCAAGGTACCAGTGGGTGGTTCCCAGGGCCTCGCTGACCCGGCGGAAGGCGAGCAGGCCGGCGTCGGGATCCACGCCCTCGGCGAGCCAGTCCAGGAGGATCGGGAGCAGCTGGCGTTGCAGGGCGGCCCGCCGGCTGACACCGGCCGTCAAAGCTTCGATGTGCCGCATCGCGCCCTGCGGGTCACTGTATCCAAGCGCTGCCAGCCGGGCCTGCGCGGCCTCGGGGGTGAGCCTGGCATCCTCACTGCTGAGCTTGGCCGCCGAGTTGAGCAGCGGCCGGTAGAAGATCCGTTCGTGGAGTTCCCGGACGGACCGTTTGGTCTTTTGCCAGGCGGCCAGGAGGGCATCCGGGTGCGGCCGCTCATTGGAGAACGGGCCAAGCACGGCCTTCGCCAGGGCACGCAGCGCCGGTTCGGCCACCGGCATCAGGTGGGTGCGGCGCAACTGGAACAGCTGGATCCGGTGCTCCAGGAGCCGAAGGTACCGGTAGGCGTTGTCGAAGGCTGCGGCGTCCGTGCGCCCGATGTAACCGCCCGCCGACAGTGCCGCGATCGCCGACGTGGTGTCCCGCCGTCGTAATGTCTCATCTGCCTTGCCGTGTACCAGCTGCAGCAACTGGACCGTGAACTCCACGTCGCGCAGGCCGCCGCGGCCCAGCTTGATCTGCCGCTGCTCCTCGGCGGCGGGGATGTGCTCGGTCACCCGCCGGCGCATGGCCTGGACGGACTCGACGAACCCGTCGCGGCCTGCCGAATTCCAGATCAGCGGGGCCACCGCTTCCTCGTACCGGCGGCCCAGCCGGGCGTCCCCGGCGATGGTGCGAGCCTTCAGCAATGCCTGGAACTCCCAGCTTTCGGCCCAGCGCGCATAGTAGGCCTCGTGGGAGGCCAGGGTGCGTACCAGCGGCCCGGATTTACCTTCAGGCCGGAGGTTCGCGTCGACTTCCCAGAGTCCGGGTTCGCGCGCCACGGAGGAGATGGCCCGGGAGATCCCACTGGCCAGCGCGGTTCCGATGGTGTTGGCGTGAGCGTCCTCCAGCTGCCCGGCATCGATGACGTAGATGACGTCGACGTCGGAGATGTAGTTCAGCTCGCGGGCGCCGCACTTGCCCATCCCGATGACCGCCAGGCCAACATCGGCGACGTCGGCGGCGTCGAACTGTTCTGCCGCCTCGGCCCGCGACACGGCTAGCGCGGCTTCGATGGCCGCGCCGGCGAGGTCGGCCAGCTCGCCGCCCACGGACGGCAGGAAGTCCAGCGGGTCCGCGGCGCAGAGATCCTTGATGGCCAGGTCCACCACTCCCCTGCGGTACGCCGTCCGCAGCGCAGCGTAGGCCTCCGCGCCCGTCGCGGCAGCAACGGGGCGCGCGGCGCGGGGATCGGCGCCCACCGACTGCAGCAGCGTGGACCGCAGCTCCGCGGGGTCGGCGGGGAGGGGCTCCGGACTGGTGCGGACATTGAACGCCGTGAGGTGTTCGGGGTGCCGGATCAGGAACTCGCCCAGGGCCTCCGAGGCGCCGAGTACCCGGTACAGCGGTTCGCTGGTTTCGGGATCCGCCCCGGCGATGTCGCGCAGGCCGGGGTGTTTTTCGATCAGCCGAACGAGGGACTGCAAAGCCGTGTCCGGGCTGGCAGCGAGCTGCAGCCCGGCGAACAGCTTCTCCTGGTCCAGCCCTTCCAGCTCACGGGCCGCCAGGAAGCGTTCGCCTTTTTCAAGGTCGCTAAATCCGGCCGCGATGAGGCGGCGTGCCAGGCTCACGCCCGCGGCCTAAAGGATGCCGAGATTGCGCTGCAGTTCGTAGGGCGTCACCTGCAGGCGGTAGTCCTGCCATTCGGCCCGCTTGTTCCGGAGGAAGTGCTCGAAAACCTGCTCGCCCAGGATCTGCGGCATCAGTTCAGAGTCCTCCATGGCCCGGATGGCGTCATGCAGGCTGGCCGGGAGGGGGTCGTGGCCCATGGCCCGGCGCTCTGCCGAGCTCAGCGACCAGACGTCGTCCTCCGCTGCGGCCGGGAGGTCGTAGCCTTCCTCGATGCCCTTGAGGCCTGCGCCCAGCAGCACGGCGTACGCCAGGTACGGGTTGGTGGCGGAATCGATGCCGCGGTATTCGATCCGGGCGGACTGGCCCTTACCCGGCTTGTACAGGGGTACGCGCACCAGCGCGGAACGGTTGTTGTGGCCCCAGCTCAGGTAGCTCGGTGCTTCGCCACCGCCCCAGAGGCGCTTGTAGGAGTTCACGAACTGGTTGGTGACGGCGGTGAATTCGGGCGCGTGCTTGAGGATGCCTGCAATGAACTGGCGGGCCGTCTTGGACAGCTGGTACTCGGCACCGGCCTCGAAGAATGCGTTGCTGTCACCTTCGAACAGGGAGAAGTGCGTGTGCATGCCCGAACCCGGGTGGGCCGTGAACGGTTTGGGCATGAAGGTGGCGTAGGTTCCCTGCTGGAGTGCCACCTCCTTAATAACAGTGCGGAACGTCATAATGTTGTCCGCGGTCTGGAGGGCGTCGGCGTAGCGGAGATCGATCTCGTTCTGGCCGGGGCCGCCCTCGTGGTGGCTGAATTCCACCGAGATCCCCACAGACTCAAGCATGGTGACAGCGGTCCTGCGGAAGTCCTGAGCCACGCCACCGGGCACGTGGTCGAAGTAACCGCCCTCGTCCACAGGCACCGGCGCGCCGTCCGCACCCAGTTCCTGGGACTTCAGGAGGTAGAACTCAATCTCCGGGTGCGTATAGCAGGTGAAGCCCATGTCTGCGGCCTTGGCCAGGGTCCGCTTAAGGACGTTGCGGGGGTCCGCTGTAGACGGCTCACCGTCAGGCGTCAGGATGTCGCAGAACATCCGCGAGGTCTGTTCGGTCTCACCGCGCCATGGCAGGATCTGGAAGGTCGCCGGGTCCGGCTGCAGCAGCATGTCCGACTCGAAAACGCGCGCCAGGCCCTCGATGGAGGAACCGTCGAAGCCAAGGCCTTCCTCGAATGCCCCTTCAACTTCCGCCGGCGCCAGCGCCACGGACTTCAGCGATCCCACGACGTCGGTGAACCACAGCCGCACAAAACGTACGTCGCGCTCTTCGATTGTGCGCAGGACAAATTCTTGCTGGCGGTCCATGATGGCCTCTTCTCCGGTCAACGTCCATGCTCCGGGTCCACGCAAGGGGAAAGCCGGCAGCAGTTCACCAACACTGTACTAAGCATTCGACGCCGATGCTTGAGCCTGCGCCGCACGTAACACAGCATTAACCTGGCGCACGGTCCGCGGCGGTCCGCGGCGCCGGTTTGGCCGTTCCCGCCAGCCGGCCGACACCCTCGGTTATGACGGTTATCACCTTTGGCGCCCGCCCCCGCGGTAGCTAGGACGGTGGGTACCGCACTACGCTCGTCCCATGGCCTCCAACAGCTCCGAATCACGCGCGTCCGCCGAAGTACCCGCCCCCTACGGCACTGGCCCTGCGCAGCCGGCGCCCGCAGCAGAGCGGAAGCCGGCCAAGGTACGTATCCACCACCTGCAGCAGGCCAAGCGGGACGGAACACGGTTCGCGATGCTGACCGCCTACGAGCAGTACACGGCCGAAATTTTTGACGCCGCCGGGATCGAAGTCCTGCTGGTGGGCGACTCCGCCTCCAACAACGTCTTTGGGAACGAAACGTCTTTGCCCGTCACCGTTGACGAGCTCCTCCCCCTGTGCCGGGCGGTCGCGCGCACCGCCAAACGCGCCCTGGTGGTGGCGGACCTGCCTTTTGGCAGCTACGAGGTTTCAGTGGAGCAGGCGGTGGCCACCGGCGTGCGCTTCCTGAAAGAGGGCCTGGTCCAGGCGGTCAAGATCGAAGGCGGCGCCTACTACGCCCCCACTGTCCGGGCCATGGTCCAGGCCGGTGTTCCCGTGATGGCCCACATAGGTTTCACCCCGCAGAGCGAACATGCCCTGGGCGGCTACCGGGTCCAGGGCCGCGGCGACGATGCACAGCGCCTGATTGACGACGCCGTCGCTTTGGCCGGGGCGGGGGCGTTCTGTGTCCTCATGGAAATGGTCCCGGCCGAAACCGCGGCGGCCGTGGACGCCGCCGTCGACGTTCCCACCGTGGGCATCGGCGCGGGCAAGGAAACCACCGGCCAGGTGCTCGTCTGGCAGGACATGGCCGGACTCCGCGGCGGCCGGATGGCAAAGTTCGTCAAGCAGTACGCGGACCTGCGCAGCACGCTGCTCGACGCGGCCACGGAGTACGGCAACGACGTCCGGACCGGGCAGTTTCCCGGCCCCGAGCACTCCTTCTAGGCCGGCACCTGCTTCAGGGCGGGCACCTGCCCGTCAGTCGTCGTCGCCCTTTTCCCAGGACTCGTTGCGGGCGCGGACCTTTTCAATCGCGTGCTCGGCTTCTTCCCTCGTCTTGTAGGGCCCGATCAGCTGGCTCCAGTCGGAAAGCCTGTCCTCTTCGACCTCGTGGGTATTGACGTTGTACCAGTACTCAGGCATTGCTGCTCCCTCGGTTCGGCCGGCGCTTCCGGAACGTGATCCGCGTAACGTTGATTCTTACGGCGGCATGCCCGGCTTCGCGGTTGTTAGGCGTTCTGTGGTGCCTTATATGATCAATCTATGCCTTCCCTCGCCTCGACTGCACCCATCGGCACCCTCACCCCCGGTACCGTCAGCCCGCAGCGTCCCGTCCCGGCGTCCATCCCCCGCCCGGAGTACGTGGGCAAACCCGCCCCTGCCAAATTCACCGGCTCCGAAGTAAAATCCGCGGAGACCATCGAGAAGATCCGCGTCGCGGGGAAGATCGCAGCGCAGGCCATCGTCGAGGTGGGAAAGCACATTGAGCCCGGCGTCACCACCGACCAACTGGACAAGGTGGGCCATGAGTTCCTCCTCGACCACAACGCCTACCCCTCCACGCTGGGCTACCGCGGCTTTCCCAAGTCCCTGTGCTCTTCCCTGAACGAGGTCATCTGCCACGGCATCCCGGACAGCACGGTGGTCCAGGACGGCGACATCATCAACATCGACATCACCGCCTTCATCAACGGCGTCCACGGCGACACCAACTACACCTTCCTGGTGGGCGACGTGGATGAAGATTCCCGGCTGCTGGTGGAACGGACGCAGGAATCCCTGAACAGGGCCATCAAAGCCGTTGCCCCTGGCCGCGAAATCAACGTCATTGGCCGCGCCATCCAGTCCTACGCCAAGCGCTTCGGCTACGGTGTGGTCCGTGACTTCACCGGGCACGGCGTGGGCGAGGCTTTCCACACCGGGCTGATCATCCCCCACTACGACGCCGCCCCGGCCTACAACACCGTCATCGAAGCCGGCATGGTCTTCACCATCGAACCGATGCTCACCCTGGGCACCGTGGAATGGGACATGTGGGCCGACGACTGGACCGTTGTCACCAAAGACCACAAGCGCACCGCCCAGTTCGAGCACACCCTCCTCGTCACCGAAAGCGGCGCCGAAATCCTCACCCTGCCGTAGCGCGCCGCCCTGCGGCCGCACCGGCCTGCGAGAGCTGCAAGCCGCCCGGCACCCTATTCCCTGCCCGTCCCCTGCCACGAACGGAAACCCATTGGCCAAGAAAGACGAGAAGTTGCACAAGAACGCCCCGCTGATCGGCATCGACATCGGAGGCACGGGAATCAAGGGCGGCATCGTCGACCTGAAAAAGGGCAAGCTCCTGGGCGACCGGTTCCGGGTTCCCACGCCGCAGCCGGCCACCCCCGAGGCCGTGGCCGAGGCCGTGGCACTGGTGGTGGCAGAGCTCTCAGCGCGTCCCGAGGCCCCGGAGGCCGGCTCGCCGGTCGGCGTGACCTTCCCCGGCATCATCCAGCATGGAGTGGTCCACTCCGCCGCGAATGTGGACAAGAGCTGGCTCGACACGGACATCGATGCCCTCCTCACCGCCCGGCTTGGCCGCCCGGTTGAGGTAATCAACGACGCCGATGCCGCCGGACTCGCGGAAGCCCGCTACGGCGCGGGCGAAGGCGTCAAGGGAACCGTCCTGGTCATCACGCTTGGCACCGGCATCGGCTCGGCCTTCATCTTCGACGGCAAGCTCGTCCCGAACGCCGAACTGGGCCACCTGGAGGTGGACGGTTTCGATGCAGAGACCAAGGCGTCCGCCGTGGCACGTGAGCGGGACGGGCTGTCCTGGGATGAATACAGCGTGCTGCTGCAGCGCTACTTCTCCCACGTTGAGTTCCTGTTCTCCCCCGAACTGTTCATTGTTGGCGGCGGCATCTCCAAGCGTGCCGACGAATACCTGCCCAACCTCAAGCTCCGCACCCCGATTGTCCCGGCGGTGCTCCGGAACGAAGCCGGGATTGTGGGCGCCGCCGTGGAGATAGCGCTGCAGCACAAGCTCACCAAGTAGGCTGCACCGCGACGCCGGGCCCCTTACGGTTAACGCTGAACACCCCTTCCGGATCCGGGAGGGGTGTTCTGCGTTTTCGTGTTCAGACTTTTAGTGTTCTGCGTATAGGTGCACTGCGTATTGATGATCCGCAGGGCCGCCGCACTGGACGTTCATGGCTGGTGAGGCCGCGCCGAGCGGGTGAGGTACCGGCGGCAGCTGCGGCTTCCCCTCCGCAGCTGCCGCCGGAAGTCTTAGAGGGAAGTCTTTTCCGGCTTTCGCGGCGTAACAGGACTTTCCGTGGCATCTTCCTGCGCCTCGTGGCGGAGCTGGGCGATGGCTGACTCAAAGTCCTCAAGGGATTCGAAGGCCTGGTAGACGCTCGCGAAGCGAAGGTAGGCGACCTCGTCCAGCTTCTGCAGCGGACCAAGAATTACCAGGCCCACCTCATGGGCGTCGATTTCCGCGGCGCCGGAAGCGCGGATCTGCTCTTCCACTTCCTGCGCCAGCATGGCGAGGTCGTCCTCACTCACAGGGCGCCCCTGGCAGGCCTTGCGGACGCCGTTGATGACCTTGCTGCGGCTGAAGGGCTCGCCCACACCGGACCGTTTGATGACCGACAGGCTGGTGGTTTCCACGGTGGTGAACCTGCGCCCGCACTCCGGGCACTGCCGGCGCCGGCGGATGGCGGACCCGTCGTCGGCCATCCGGCTGTCCACCACCCGGGAGTCGGGATTGCGGCAGAACGGACAGTACATGGCGTCCCTCTCTCGCAGGGTCCCTTTGGGGACTGTGGAATCGGCAGTCGGCAGGTGAAGACTATGGTGGCACAGGTTGGCGGCATCGCTGCCGCAGCCTCCAGTTTACGGCGGCCGGCAGGTGAATAACAAGCGTGTCATTACTACATGTAGTGGATGCAACAACTACATGTAGTGCCAGAGCACTTTTGGGGGCTTAGCCGGCGGCGCCCGGGAAACGTGCCGTGACCGCGTCACCGTGGGCGGGCAGGTCCTCCGCGCGGGACAGGTTCACGATGTGGCTGCTGACTTCGGCAAGGGCGTCCCGGCTGTAGTTCACCACCTGGATGGCCCGCAGGAACGTGGTGACGTTCAGGCCGGAGGAAAAGGCCGCGGTTCCGCTGGTGGGGAGCACGTGGTTGGAGCCGGCGCAGTAGTCGCCAAGGCTGACGGGGCTGTAGTCCCCCACGAAGATTGCCCCGGCGTTCCTGATCCGCGCCGCAACGGCGGACGCGTCCTTGGTCATGATCTCCAGGTGCTCGGCGGCATAGGCATCACAGGCCGCGATGCCCTGTTCCAGGCCGTCCACCAGCACCACGCCGGATTGCGGGCCGGACAGGGCCTCACGGACCCGGTCGGAGTGCCTGGTGGACGCGGCCTGCACGTCCAGCTCCGCGCGCACGGCAGCGGCGAGGTCCTCCGAATCCGTGATCAGGACCGACGCCGCCTGGGGGTCGTGTTCTGCCTGGCTGATCAGGTCGGCAGCAACCAGGGCAGGCTGCGCGGTGGAGTCAGCGAGGATGGCGATCTCGGTGGTGCCTGCCTCGGAATCGATGCCCACCACACCCTTCACCAGGCGCTTGGCAGTAGCGACGAAGATGTTGCCTGGCCCCGTCACCACGTCCACGGGCTCCAGGGCCGGGCCGGCCTCCGTCGCATCAACGCCGTAGGCGAAGGCGGCGATCGCCTGTGCGCCGCCAATGGCGTAGACCTCGGTGATTCCCAGCAGGGCGGCTGCAGCAAGGATGGTGGGGTGCGGCAGCCCGCCGAACTCCTTCTGCGGCGGCGACGCCAGGGCGATGGATTCCACGCCGGCGGCCAGTGCGGGCACCACGTTCATGATGACCGACGACGGGTAGACGGCCAGGCCGCCGGGCACGTAGAGACCCACCCGTGCCACCGGAACCCAGTTCTGGCTGACCAGGGCGCCGTCGCCGAGTTCGACGTCAACATTGCGGGGACGCTGGCCGTCGGCGAAGATGCGGGCACGCCGGATGGATTCCTCGAGCGCCTTCCGGACGGCGGGGTCCAGGTTGTCCAGGGCCGAGTCGAGGGCCTCCGCGGGCACCCGGGGGTGGGACTGCTCCACACCGTCGAACCGGAGCGCCAGCTCAGCCAGCGCCTCGAACCCCCTCGCGCGGACGGCGCCGATGATGTCGAGAACCTTCTCCTCGGCGTTGGCCACCGTCTGTCCCTGTGCGCGGGGGACTGCCGCGCGGAGCCCGGCGAGGGTCAGGTTGCGGCCCCGGACGTCCACCGTCCGGAAGTTCACGGCAGTGGCGGGGGTGGCGGGGAACTCCGATGAAATGGTCACCGGACTATTTTACGGGGCGCCGCGGCCGCTGCTGCCAGCGGCCTCCTCCAGCGGGTTCCCGGCGCCGGGCTTCCGGCCAAGCTGTTCCAGGAGCTCCAAGACAAATACGGAAATGGCGGTGGCTGCCGGCCACAGGAGCAGCACCGGCAGTGCGCGGAGGGAGAATGCCAGGCTTGCATTCAGGGACGTGTCCACCGGAGTGCCCCACAGCCGTCCGGCCAACATCCCTGCCTGCCAGGCCAGGAGGCTGCCAACCAGCGCTCCGGCCAGGCCCAGCACCAACGATGCCTCCGGCCGGGGGCGCCGGCGGTCGGCCAGGAACACCGCAAGAAGGCAGCCGGCAAGGACCATCAGCCCGGCGAGCGTAAGGTCCCGCGGCAGCCAGACGGAGGTGTTGGAGCCGGTAGCCAGCGCAGGGTCCCGGGTGATCAGGTTGAGGCCGCCCGGTGCCAGCAGCCACCACAGGATTCCGGCGGGAACGCCGGCAACCGCAGGAACGGCGAAGAGGGCCCACGGCAGGCGCGGCCGGTCCCGGCGGGGTATAAGTGTCATGCCACAAACCTTAACAAATGTTCCTGCCGGCAGACCGCCGCCCAGCCACGGGTTGTTGACCTCCCGCCTGTGTCGGAATGTTGCTCTCCGGGGGAAGGCGGACAATAGGGTTAGGGAACAAGCAACTGCCCATCCACCATTCAGGAGTTACGGGTGACCGACAACAGCGCGCCGTTCGAACGGACGTTCAGGGAAATGTTCCGGCGCCACGCGGCCGGGGTGGCCATCATCACGGTCAACTACCAGGACGAGCCCTACGGCTTCACGGCAACGTCAGTGGCTTCGCTGTCTGCCCAGCCGCCACGCTTCACCTTCAACATGGCCCGCAGTTCGCGTTCCTGGCCGGCTGTGGCCAACACCACGTATATCGGGGTCCACATGCTGGGGCTCGAAAACCAGCAGCTGGCCGCACGGTTTTCGGCCGCCGGAAACCGATTCGAGGGCGACCACTGGGCAACGGGGCCGCACGGGGTACCCGTGCTGAAGGACGTTGCGGGCTGGCTGATCGGCGAAGTGCAGATGCGCCTGTCCTTCGAAAACAACGCCGTGGTGGTGGTCCAGGTGGTCGACGGCCAGGTGGGCGGCGAAGGCACGCCCCTGCTGTACCACGCCGGGGGTTACGGCCAGCCTGTCCCCCTCGACTACGAAATCTAGCCCCGGCCAACACACCTCCCGCAGAAGGTCGGACGACGGCGGAAGGCGGCCTCCGCCGTCGTGCTTCCCTTCGGGAAGATCACCTAGGCATCCAGGCAGGCCGGGCCCAGGAGGACTTTCAGGTCGCCGAACAGCGAGGGGCTCGGGTTGACCCGCAGGTGCACGGGCAGGCCCATGACCTCGGTGCGGGTGTCGCCCTGGAGGTGCAGCCGGACCTCGGAATTGCCCCGGTGGGTTCGGAGCACGTCGCCGAGTTCGGTCACCACAGCCTCGGTGGCCTTGTGCGTCGGCATGGTGATGACCACGGGGCCGTTCAGGCCTTCACTGAGGTCCGGGACGGACAGTTCCATGCAGTTCAGGGCGATGGCGCCGTCGTCGCGTTTCTGCAGGCGGCCCTTCACCACCACGATCAGGTCCTCGGCGAGCACTGACGCGATGGGTCCGTAGACCTGGCCGAAGAACATAACCTCGATGGAACCACCCAGGTCCTCCACCTCGGCGCGTGCGTAGGCGTTGCCGCTGGCCTTGGCAATCCTGCGGCTGAGCGAGGTGATCATGCCCGCGATCGTGAGGATGGCGCCGTCCTGCGGCCCGTCTTCACCCAGGATGGTGGTGATGCTCATTTCCGCGTGCTGGCTCAGGACCCCTTCCAGGCCCTGGAGCGGGTGGTCCGAGACGTAAAGCCCCAGCATGTCGCGCTCGAACGAGAGCTTGTCCTTCTTCTCCCACTCAGGCAGGTCCGGGATCTCGATGCTCAACGACGCTTCGGACTCGGCCTCCTCGAAGCCCGCGAAGAGGTCGAACTGGCCGATCGCCTCGTTGCGCTTCAGCGTGATCACGGAGTCGATGGCTTCTTCGTGGATCATGGCCAGCGCGCGGCGGTGGTGGCCCAGGGAGTCGAAGGCGCCGGACTTGATCAGCGACTCGATGGTCCGTTTGTTGCAGACCACCGCCGGTACCTTCATCAGGTAGTCCTTGAAGGACGTGTAAGCGCCCTCGCTCTCGCGGGCGGCAACCATGGCCTCCACCGCGTTGACGCCGACGTTGCGGATTGCGCCCATGCCGAAGCGGATGTCCGTGCCCACAGGGGTGAAGTTCAGGGCCGATTCGTTGACGTCCGGTGGCAGGACGGTGATGCCCATGCGACGGCACTCGTTGAGGTAGATGGCCGACTTGTCCTTGTCGTCACCCACCGACGTCAGCAGCGCAGCCATGTATTCGGGTGCGTAGTGCGCCTTCAGGTAGGCGGTCCAGTAGGAAATGACGCCGTAGGCGGCCGAGTGGGCCTTGTTGAACGCGTAGTCCGAGAACGGCAGCAGGATGTCCCAGAGGGTCTTCACGGCCGCCATGGAGTAGCCGTTGTCCTGCATGCCCTGGGAGAAGCCGGCGAACTGCTTGTCCAGTTCCGATTTCTTCTTCTTGCCCATGGCGCGGCGGAGGATGTCTGCCTGGCCCAGCGAGTAGCCGGCCAGCTTCTGCGCCACGGCCATAACCTGCTCCTGGTACACGATCAGGCCGTAGGTCCCGCCGAGGATCTCCTTGAGGGGTTCCTCCAGTTCGGGGTGGATAGGGATGACTTCCTGGATGCCGTTCTTACGGAGCGCATAGTCGGTGTGGGCGTTGGCGCCCATGGGACCGGGCCGGTAGAGCGCAAGGACAGCGGAAATGTCTTCGAAGTTGTCAGGCTTCATCAGCTTGAGCAGGGACCGCATGGGTCCGCCGTCGAGCTGGAACACGCCCAGGGTGTCGCCGCGGGCCAGGAGCTCGTAGGACGGCGCGTCGTCGAGCTCCAGGTTCTCGAGGTCCAGGTCGATGCCGCGGTTCATCTTGATGTTCTCGAGGGCGTCGGAAATGATCGTCAGGTTCCGCAGGCCCAGGAAGTCCATCTTGATCAAGCCCAGGCCCTCGGACGTGGGGTAGTCGAACTGCGTGATCACCTGGCCGTCCTGGAAGCGGCGCATGATGGGGATGACGTC
This sequence comes from Pseudarthrobacter sp. 10T415, assembly GCF_056394175.1. NCBI lineage: Bacteria > Bacillati > Actinomycetota > Actinomycetes > Micrococcales > Micrococcaceae > Pseudarthrobacter > Pseudarthrobacter sp. 10T415. The sequence continues at coordinate 17,661 of NZ_JBFTHJ010000016.1, forward strand.
GATGATCGGGTCCGAGGACATGATGACGCCGGCGGCGTGCACGCCCCACTGGCGTTTCAGGCCCTCGATGCCCAGGGCCGTCTCGAAGACCTTGGCGGCCTCCGGATCCGTGCTGACAAGCTGCCGGAAGTCCCCTGCTTCGCTGTACCTTTTTGATTCCGGATTCTGGATGTCCGCCAGCGGAATGTCCTTGGCCATGACGGCCGGGGGCAGGGCCTTGGTGAGCTGCTCCCCCATGCTGAACGGGTAGCCCAGCACGCGCGAGGAGTCCTTGAGCGCCTGCTTGGTCTTGATGGTGCCGTAGGTCACGATCATGGCCACGCGCTCGTCACCGTATTTGCGCGTCACGTAGTCGATGACTTCGGAGCGGCGCCGGTCATCGAAGTCGACGTCGAAGTCGGGCATGGAAACGCGGTCCGGGTTGAGGAAGCGTTCGAAGATCAGGCCGTGCCGCAACGGATCGAGGTCCGTAATTCGCATGGCGTACGCCACCATGGAACCGGCACCGGAGCCACGGCCGGGGCCGACGCGGATGCCGTTGTTCTTGGCCCAGTTGATGAAGTCCGCCACCACGAGGAAGTAGCCGGGGAAGCCCATCGAGGTGATGACGCCCAGCTCGTAGTCCGCCTGCTTGCGGACCTCGTCCGGGATGCCCTTGGGGTACCGGTACTGCAGGCCCAGGTCCACTTCCTTGACCAGCCAGGAGGTTTCGTCCTCACCCGGCGGGCAGGGGAACCGCGGCATGAAGTTGGCGTTCGTGTTGAACGACACTTCGCACCGCTCGGCGATGAGCAGCGTGTTGTCGCAGGCCTCGGGGTGGTCGCGGAAGAGCTCGCGCATTTCCTGCGGGGACTTCAGGTAGTAGCCGCTGCCGGAGAACGCGAACCGGGAGCCGCCGTTGTCGTAGGTGGGCTCCAGCAGGGTCGAACCGGACTGGATGGCCAGCAGCGCCTCGTGCGCCTTCGCGTCGTGCTCGTGGGTGTAGTGGAGGTCATTGGTGGCCACCAGCGGCAGGTTTAGTTCCTTGGCAAGGCGCAGCAGGTCACCGGTGACGCGCCGCTCGATGTCCAGGCCATGGTCCATCAGTTCGCAGAAGTAGTTCTCAGCACCGAAAATGTCCCGGAACTCCGCTGCGGCTTCCACGGCTTCGCGGTACTGGCCAAGGCGCAGCCGGGTCTGGACCTCGCCGGAGGGGCAGCCGGTGGTGGCGATCAGGCCCTCGGAGTAGGTGTTGAGCAGTTCCCGGTCGAGCCGCGGCCACTTTCCGAAGACGGAGTCCAGGGACGCGATGGAGGATGCGCGGAACAGGTTCCGCATGCCCACGTTGTTGTAGCTCAGGAGCGTCATGTGGGTATACGAACCGCCACCGGAGATGTCGTCCTTGCGCTGGTTTTCCTCGCCCCAACGGACGCGGGTCTTGTCCCCGCGGGCGGTTCCGGGCGTCACATAGGCTTCGACGCCGATGATCGGTTTGATGCCCTTTGCCTGGGCTTTCTGCCAGAAGTCGAACGCACCGAACAGGTAGCCGTGGTCCGTAGTGGCCAGCGCCGGCATGCCCAGCCGTTCGGTTTCGTCGAACAGCTCCCCCAGCCGGGCGGCTCCATCCAGCATGGAATATTCGGTGTGGGTGTGCAGGTGGACAAACGAATCATTGCTGGAAGTCACCGGACTATTCTATGCGCTGCCCGGTTACGGCCCTGCCAGGAAGATGCCGCTCAGGCCTGTCCCGAGGCGAGCACGTCGAGGGCGAAGGCCAGGTCCTGCGGATAGTCGCTGGTCACGCGCACCCGCTCACCCGTCACAGGGTGGTCGAAGCCGAGTTCCCGGGCATGGAGCCACTGCCGCGTGAGCCCAAGGGTTGCAGCCAGGCGCGGATCCGCGCCGTAGGTGAGGTCGCCCGCGCAGGGATGGCGGAGTGCGGAGAAATGGACGCGGATCTGGTGCGTGCGGCCGGTCTCGAGGTGCACTTCCACGAGGGACGCCTTGCCAAAGGCTTCCAGCACCTCATAGTGGGTCACGGATGGCCGGCCCTCTTCCGTCACGGCAAACCGCCAGTCGTGCCCCGGGTGGCGGCCGATGGGGGCATCGATGGTTCCGGTCAGGGGATCCGGCAGGCCCTGGACCACGGCGTGGTACACCTTGTCCACCGTGCGCTCCTTGAACGCACGCTTGAGGGCTGTGTAGGCCCTCTCGGACTTGGCCACCACCATCACGCCGGACGTCCCGACGTCGAGCCGGTGGACAATCCCGGCCCGTTCCGGCGAACCCGACGTGGAGATGCGGTAGCCGGCACCGGCCAGGCCACCCACCACGGTGGGCCCCACCCAGCCCGGAGAAGGGTGCGCCGCAACCCCCACCGGTTTATCGACGACGACGAAATCGTCGTCGTCCAGCAGGATCTTCAGGCCTTCCACAATTTCCTCCACGACTTCCAGCGGATCGCGCCGCTCCGGAATAGTGACCTCCAGCGTGTCGCCGGCCGCCAGTTTCGCTGACTTGCCAAGGGCTTTGCCCCGGCTGAGCACGTGCCCTTCCGCGATCAGGGCGGCGGCTGCTGAGCGTGAAATGCCCATGATGGCTGCAAGCCCTGCATCTGCCCGGGTGCCGCCGTATTCCTCCGTGACGATGATCGGCTCAGGCATCAGCGTCCGTGCCCTTTCGCTCGGCATGCACCCGGGTTCCATCCAGGGAAATGCCGCGAAGAGTCAGGATGCAGATGATGGCCACGGCAGAGACCACCGCAGAATCGGCGATGTTGAAGATGGCGAAGTTGGGCAGCTGGATGAAGTCCACCACATGGCCCATGCCGAACGAGGGTTCGCGGAAGAGCCGGTCCGTGAGGTTGCCGAGCGCCCCGCCCAGCAGCAGGCCCAGCGCAAGGGCCCACCAGACAGACCCCAGCTTCCGGACCTGGAAGAGGATGGCGACAGCGACGGCGGCCATGATAATGGAAAACACCCACGTGACGTTCTCGCCGATGGAGAAGGCTGCGCCGGAGTTTCGGATGAAGTACCAGTGCAGGAGCGGCGGCAGGACCGGGATGCGTTCGCCCTCCACCATGGAGGACGTCACCCACATCTTGGTCAGCTGGTCGAAGATGTAGGCAAATACTGCGAATCCGGCGAAGAAGGACAGCAGCACCCCGCGTCGTGGGCGGGGTGACGGCGGGACAGGGCGTGCAGCGCCGGCGGCAAGTTCGTCAGTCATGGTGCTTTCATTCGTAAAACCGGGGTCAATGCCAAAAGCCGGTGGCCGAGGAATCCTCAGCCACCGGCTTTCAGAATACGTGCTGTGCGTGCTAGTTGGCTTCGCTGACTTCCGGCGTCGCCACGGAGCCGCGGGCATCCAGATCGCGCAGCTGGCCTTCGATGTAGGCCTTCAGGCGTGAGCGGTAGTCGCGCTCGAAGCCGCGGAGCTGCTCCACCTTGCGTTCCAGGACGGAGCGCTGCTGCTCAAGTGCGCCAAGGATCTTGCGGGACTTTTCCTGGGCGTCGTTGACGAGGCTGCTGGCTTCGATCTGCGCCTCGGCGATGATCTTGTCCTTCTGCGACTGGCCGTCAGCGACGTGGCGATCGTGCATCTGCTGCGCCATGGCCAGCAGGCCGGCAGCGGATTCAGCGGAGGGGGTGGACGTGGAGGCCGCTGCAGCAGCGGGGGCTGCGGCGACGGGAGCGGCCGGCTGGACGTCCTTCTTCTTCGCCTCGGCAGCCTTGGCCTCAGCTTCGGCCTTCTCGCGGGCTTCGTCCTTGTCAGCCTTGACGGGCGCGGGAACCTTCTCCACCACGGGGGCGGCAGCGGCGGTTGCCGGAACGCTGGAACCAGCCTCAGCGAGCTTCTTGCGGAGCTCGTCGTTCTCCTGGTTCAGGCGGCGAAGTTCAACGACGATCTCGTCCAGGAAGTCATCAACTTCGTCCTGGTCGTAGCCCTCGCGGAACTTGGTCGGCTGAAAGCGCTTGTTGACAACGTCTTCTGGCGTCAAAGCCATCTGGTCACCTCACTGGTCTGGTTAGTCAGTAGGCCTTCCGGCCGTCAAAACTACGGTACCTAAATTTGGTCTGCTATCTCTAATTCAACACTGGAGTGTCAAACTCGAGTTTCCCTGCTTCACACTAGCCGGTCCCGGTGGCACCGACCTGCGTTGCATGGGTGTAAATCTCTGAATCAGGCGAAGCTTCTGGTGATTCCCATCGCAATGCTGACCGCGATGAAGAGGATCAGGAATCCAAGGTCCAGCGAGATGCCGCCCAAACGCAGCGGCGGGATCAGCCGGCGGAGCACTTTCAGGGGCGGGTCCGTGATGGAGTACACAGCGTGCGCCACCACCAGGGCAACGCCGCGCGGCCGCCATTCCCGGGCGAACATCTGCACCCAGTCGAATACCAGGCGGATGATCAGGGCAACAAAAAACAGCAGGAGCGCGAGATAGACAAGTCCGAAAACAATTCCCATGCCTTAACCCATATCTCCATGTTCAAGAAAGCCGATGCCGCGGTGGCGCCGATGTGTTGTTCCTATTTCAGCACAGATGCCAGACAGGTGTCCCTGCCTGGCATCCGTTCAACGTTTGCGGGTCAGCTCTGGTTGAAGAAGCTGGCCTGGGTGTCGCTTGCCTTCTTGTCGTCGCCAATGACCTCAACGTAGGACGGCGACAGGAGGAACACCTTGTTGGTGACCCGTTCGATGCTGCCGCGCAGGCCGAACACCAGCCCGGCGGAGAAGTCCACCAACCGCTTGGCATCCGACTCACCCATGTCGGTGACGTTCATGATCACCGGAATGCCGTCCCGGAAGCTCTCACCGATGAGTTTGGCATCGTTGTAGGAGCGGGGATGGATAGTGGTGATCTGGCGGAGGCCTGAGGTCTCTTCGCGGCTGGAGGCCGCACGCTTGATGGGGGTCACTGGGGCGCGGTATTCCTCTTCGGGGGTGTAGGACATTTCACGGCTGACCTCGCGGACGGGTGCAGGTGCACGGCGTTCCTCGCGGTCTGCTTCCATTGTTTCGTCCTCATCCTTACGTGTGTTCAGTTGCTCGGACTCGTAATGCTCATCGCCGTCGGCGAGCCCAAGATAGATCATTGTCTTGCGCAGAGCGCCGGCCATGGTCGACTCCTAATCGTGTCCCGTAAGCGGGCCGCCCAATGACTTGACAGCACTGGAGTCCCCCGCCCAACTTCCAACAGTCCCGACGCTACCGCACGGCCGGACGCGATCCGAGAATATCGGAACCGATCCGCAGGTGTGTCGCCCCAAATTTGATCGCAGCTTCGAGGTCCTGGCTCATACCGGCCGAAATGCCGGATGCCGCCGGGTGGGCCTGCACCAGCCGTTCCGAGACCCCGGCGAGCTTCTCGAAGGCCGGTTCGGGCGCGGCACCGAGCGGGGCCACCGCCATGACACCGGCCAGGCGCAACCCTTCCGCAACGGCGATCCGATCGGCCAGCGCCGAAACGTCGGCGGGCAACGCGCCGCCCCGGTGCGCCCCGGCGTCGTCCTCAAGACTGACCTGGATGAAACAGTCCAGCGGCGCCCGCCCTGTGGCGTCCTGTTCGTTGAGCACCGCTTTGGCAAGCGCATCAACGAGCTGGGGCCGGTCCACCGAGTGGACAGCAGCTGCATACCGCACCACGGACTTTGCCTTCTTGGTCTGCAGCTGGCCGACGAAATGCCAGGCCAGGCCGGCCTCAGCCAGCTCGGCCGCCTTGGCCGCGGCCTCCTGGTCCCTGTTCTCGCCGACGTCGGTGACGCCCAGGGCGGCGAGGCGGCGGATGTCATCTGCTGGATGGAACTTGGTGATCACGATCAGCCTGGGCGGCTGGCCTTCGCGCCCGGCCGACCCGACTGCCCTCGCGATACGCTCCCGTACGGCCTCCAGCCGCCCGGCAAGTTCGCGGAGGCGGGGATCACCAGCTGTTGCGGGGTCATTCATGGCACCACACCAAGCCTGCAAAGCGGCCGGTGTGGCGGTCCCGGCGATAGGAGTACAGTGACGGCGTCTCGAGGGTGCAGGGCCCGCTGTATTCAACAGTCACGCCGGCGTTTTCCAGCTGGCTCCGCGCACCGGCCGGCAGGTCGAGGCCGGGAGTGCCCCAGGAGGTTGTGCTCCGGGTGGCAGGCACTGCGGCAACTACTTCCTCCTGCATGGCACCGGGGACTTCGTAGCAGCGTCCGCAAATCGAGGGTCCAAGCCAGGCCCGGATGCCGGTGGCCCCCAACGAGGCCATGCGCTCCAGTGCCGCGGGGATGACTCCGCTGGCAAGGCCGGGACGGCCGGCGTGGGCCACGGCCAGGACTGGTCCATCGGTTGACACACCGGCCAGGATCACGGGGATGCAGTCTGCCACCATCACGGCCAGCGGAGTGCCGCGTGACACCATCGCGTCCGCCTCGGGGGCGGGACTGACGGCATCCATCAGCACCACGTCTGTTCCATGGACCTGGTTCATGAACCGGAGGCTGCCGGCGCTGACGCCGATCTCCTGTTCGAGCCGTGCCCGGCGTTGCCGAACCGCTTCGGGATCGTCTCCGACGTGGAGCGCCAGGTTGCCGGCGTCGCTGTTCGTAAAAGCGGCCGACACCCCCGGAAGGATGCCGGCCCGCCAGTGGAACAAGCCGCTGCCTACTTCAGGAAGTCGGGGACATCCAGGTCGTCCTGGTGGTTGCCGGTAAGGTCCGGCTCCACTACGGACGGCAGGTCCACGTCGAAACCGGAATCTGCGGGTACCGCAGTGGGGCGCTGCTGGCCCCAGTTGCTCAGGCCGGCCGCGCCGACGCCTGCGTGGACCGGCTGGACGTTTGACTGGTAGCTGCCGCCCTGGTTGTTGCCGGCGGACGGCGCCTGCGACGGCGCAGGTGCTGCGGGCCGTTGCGGCGCAGCCTGCGCCTGCGGCTGGGACTGGTCCATGGAGGGCGATGTGGCCTTGACGTCGTCGAAGCCTGCTGCGATGACGGTGACCCTCGCCTCGTCGCCGAGGGCGTCATCGATCACGGCACCGAAGATGATGTTCGCTTCGGGGTGGGCAACTTCCTGGACCAGGCGCGCGGCTTCGTTGATCTCGAACAGGCCGAGGTCCGAGCCGCCCTGGATGGACAGCAGCACACCGTGGGCGCCGTCGATGGAGGCCTCCAGCAGCGGCGAAGCGATGGCAAGCTCGGCGGCCTTCACGGCGCGGTCTTCGCCACGGGCGGAGCCGATGCCCATGAGCGCGGAGCCGGCACCCTGCATGACCGACTTGACGTCGGCGAAGTCGAGGTTGATCAGGCCCGGGGTGGTGATGAGGTCGGTGATGCCCTGGACGCCGGACAGCAGCACCTGGTCGGCTGAGCGGAAGGCGTCGAGGACCGAGACGTTGCGATCGCTGATGGAAAGAAGGCGATCGTTGGGGATCACGATCAGGGTGTCCACTTCGTCGCGCAGCGCGTCAATGCCGGATTCGGCGGAGCCCGCGCGGCGGCGGCCTTCGAATGTGAAGGGACGGGTAACGACACCAATGGTCAGGGCGCCAAGGGAGCGCGCAATGCGGGCGACGACGGGCGCGCCGCCGGTGCCGGTTCCGCCGCCTTCGCCGGCGGTCACGAAGACCATGTCGGCTCCGCGCAGCACTTCCTCGATTTCGTCGGCGTGGTCCTCGGCGGCCTGCTTGCCCACCTCCGGGTTGGCGCCGGCGCCGAGGCCGCGGGTCAGTTCCCGGCCTACATCGAGCTTGACGTCGGCGTCGCTCATCAGCAGTGCCTGGGCGTCGGTGTTGATGGCGATGAATTCAACACCTCGGAGGCCGACCTCGATCATGCGGTTGACTGCGTTCACGCCACCGCCGCCGATGCCGACGACTTTGATGACGGCCAAGTAATTCTGCGGAGCTGCCACGTTACGTGTCCCTTGTTCGTGTCTTATTGCGAAAAACTGATGGTGAGCTTGAAGCCTGTAACCTTAACCTTCGAGTTGAAGGTTATAGTTATGTCAAGTAACTCATGTCTGTGACGGTATTTCCTCTGGTTCCCACATTCAATAACCGGGTCCGCGTGTCGGATTAATACCGGGAAAGAAAGCGGCTCACCGTGTCACCGGATGCCGCGGAACGCTGACGTCGTAGACCTGTACGGGGTTCTTCGGATCCGCCGGAACCTTCAGCAGCGCAGCCAGCACCTTGGCTTTGAGTTCCTTCTCCGAGGCGTTGCCCCACACGATGATCTGGCCATCAACCAGCTTGAGCTCCACCGCGTCAACGGACTTGGCGGAAGCGTTCGACAACTTCGCCAGGACATCCGCGGGAAGGGCGCCCAGCACAGCAGCGGTGGCCTTGAACAGGTCCTGTCCAATGGCACCGGCGCCGCCGTCGATCAGCGGCAGGGATACGGACGCCGGGTCCGCGGTGGTGGCCAGCTGCACGCCGTCCACGTCCACCAACTGGTACTGCTCCCCCTGCTTGACAAGAGCCACGGGCACCCGCTCGTGCACGGTGACAGCAAGCCCGGAGGGCGGCCTGGCCTCGGCAGACACGGACTTGACCTGGACCAGTGGCTCGAGGAGCCGGCTGACGTCGTCGTCGCCGATCTGCGGCAGGGGCTTCCCCTGCAGCGGTTCGAGCGCCGCCTGAACCTGGGCAGGCGTCAGCAGTGACGTGCCGGACACGGTAATGGTGCGCAGCGCAAGCACCGGCGAGTACACGGCAGCGGCCAGGAGGGCAGCCACCAGTGCACACACAGTGCACAGCACCAGAAGCAACCTCCGCCTGCGCCGCTTTCCCCTGGGTTCAGGGAAGGCGAGGACGTTGGCGGCCGGGCCGGAATCAGCTGCGGGCGCTTTCCTGCCGCCTGTCCCGCTGGTGCGGGCGGCGGCCTTCTCCGACGTCTGGACCGGTACGTTCCGCGACGCCGAAATCACCTCGTCCGCATCCGGGGAGCCTGCGGGATCCGTCTGGCTCCGCCCGCCGGTTACCGGGCCTTTACGGCCGGTCGGGGTGTAGGTGGGACGGCGCGTGCTAGCCACCCAGGGCCTCCACGATCCGCGGACCGTATCCGGTCACGTCGCCGGCGCCGGCGGTCAGCACGATGTCCCCGTCCGCGGCCGCGTCCGCGACGGCGGCCACGGCCTCTTCTGCGCTCACCAGGCGTCCCCGGCCGGCCATATGGTCGGCAATGAGCTTGCTGGTGACGCCGGGGATGGGGTCCTCGCGGGCAGGGTAGATGTCCAGGACCAGCGCGGTATCCGCCAACTCCAAAGCCTCGGCGAACTCGCGGGCAAATTCCCGGGTGCGGGAGAACAGGTGCGGCTGGAACAGCACGTGCACCTTGTGCTCCCCCGCGACTGAGCGCGCGGCGGTCAGGGCAGCGCGGACCTCGGTGGGATGGTGGGCGTAGTCGTCGAACACCCGCACGCCGCGGGCTTCGCCCTTCAGTTCGAACCGTCGGGACGCGCCGGAGAAGGAGGCCAGTGCTGACGCGGCAGCGCCGGGTGCAACCCCAAGTTCAAGTGCCACGGCGAACGCGGCCGCCGCGTTCAGCGCATTGTGCCGGCCGGGTACCTGCAGCGCGAGGTCGAACCGCCCTTCCGCGGTGGATACCGCAACCCTGCCGGGGCCGTCGTCGTGAAGCTTCAGGTCGGCGTCGCCGGCGGTGCCATACAGCAGGACGCGAGTGTTGCCCGCCTGGCGGGTGCGCTCGGCCAATGCCCGTGCGCCGGGGTCGTCGGCGCAGGCCACAAGGAGTCCGCCGGCGGGCAGCAGGGCGGCGAACTTGTCGAACGACTCGTATACGGCTTCGGCTGTGCCGTAGTGGTCCAGGTGGTCGGCTTCGACGTTGGTCACCACGGCGATCTGCGGCCGGTAGTTCAGGAACGAACCATCCGATTCGTCGGCTTCCGCCACAAAGATCCCTGACGTGCCGTGCGCGGCATTAACCCCCAGGGAAGGGACGTTGGCGCCGATGGCAAAAGATGGGTCCAGACCGGCGCCCTGGAGCAAAACCGTGACCATGGACGTGGTGGTGGACTTGCCGTGGGTGCCGGCAATGGTCACCACCGTGTCCTCCCCCATCGTGGCCGCCAGCGCTTCGGAGCGGTGCAGCACGGGCAGCCCGGCCTGCCGGGCCGCGGCCAGCTCGGGGTTGTCCGCCCTGATCGCCGACCCCGCCACAACGGTCTGGGCATCGCCCAGGTTGCCTGGCCCGTAACCGACGGCGATCCTGGCACCCTTTGCTGCGAGGTCGCGCATGACGGGAAGGTCCTTGGCATCGGATCCGCTGACGGGGACGCCGCGCGCCACCATGATCCTGGCGACGGCGGACATGCCGACTCCGCCCACCCCGATGAAGTGGACCCGGCCCAGGGATGCCAGGGAGCCCTGGGATTCGCTGCCGGAAAGGTCATGGTTGCTCATGCGGACACCGCTTCCAGGATGAGGGCAGCCATCCGCCGGTCGGCGTCACGGACACCCAGCCTGTAGGAGTTGGCTTCCATGGTGGCCAGCCGTGCCTTATCGGTGACCAGCGGGACGAGCTCCTTGGCCAGCCATTCGTCGGTAAAGTCGCGGTCCTGGACCAGCAGGGCGCCGCCGGCGGCCACCAGGCCGGCGGCGTTCAGGGCCTGTTCCCCGTTCCCGATCGGCAACGGCACCAGGACGGCCGGCACGCCAACAGCGGCCACCTCGCAGACGGTCGCAGCGCCGGAGCGGGCCAGCAGCACGTCTGCCGCAGAGTAGACGAGTTCCATCCCGTCCACGTATTCCACCTGGCGGTAGCCCGGCGCGGCCAGCGGCTGGCCGGCTCCGTCCAGGACCGACTTGCCGCGCCCGGTGATGTGCAGGGTTTGGATCCCCGCGGCAGCCAGCTGCCCCACGGACGCTGCGATGGTGCGGTTGATGCTTTGGGCACCGGAGGATCCGCCGGTGACGATGAGGGTGGGCTGCTGCGGATCAAGTCCGAGGGCCTCCCGGGCGGCGGTCCGCGCAGCGTTCCGGTCCAGGCCCGAGATTTCTGTCCGCATGGGCATGCCGACATGCACCGCGTGCCGCAGCGGCGTCCCTTCGAAAGCGACGGCCACCCGCGAAGTCATGCGTGCGCCCACCCTGTTGGCAAGCCCGGGGCGGGCGTTCGCCTCGTGGAGGACGATGGGGATCCGCCGCTTCCGGGCCGCGAGGTACATCGGCGTGCATACGTAGCCGCCCACACCCACCAGCACGTCGGCGCCAGCCCGGTCCAGGATGTCGCCGGCCTGGCGGACTGCGCCGGCGAGCCTGGCAGGAAGCCGCAACAGGTCGGCCGACGGTTTGCGCGGGAACGGGACCCGGTCGATCGTCGCCAGTTCAACCCCTGCCGCCGGCACAAGGCGGGTTTCCATCCCGGACGGTGTGCCGACCGCAAGGATGCCGGCGCCCGGCGAAGCGGTCTTCACGGCCGCGGCGATGGCAAGGAGGGGACTGATATGGCCGGCTGTGCCGCCGCCGGCCAGGACGATGGATGGGTTCTTCGGGTTCATGTGGGATCAGGCACGCTTTCTAGCAGTCTTCTTGTTCCGGGGGGCTTTCTCCCGCCCCGTGGCCTTGAACTTCAGCATCCGTTTGGGACGGATGGCAGGCGCCATCTGTTCCCTGGCCAGGGAAAGCACCACGCCAATGGCGCAGAGGGACATCAGCAGCGCGGAGCCGCCATAGGAGATGAAGGGCAGGGGTACGCCGATCACGGGCATAAGGCCGGTCACCACGGACATGTTCACGGTGGCCTGGCCCAGGAGCCACACCATGATGGTGCCCGCCAGGACGCGGTGGAAGGTGTCTTCCTGGGCCACCACCACGCGGTAGATGGCCGCGCCGAGGATCGCGAAAAGGATGAGTACGACGACGGTGCCCACCAGGCCCAGTTCCTCGCCGATGATGGCGAAGATGAAGTCGTTGTGGGCTTCGGGGATCCAGCTGTACTTCTGCCGGCTTTGTCCCAGCCCCACGCCGAACCAGCCGCCCGAAGCCAGCCCGTAGAGACCGTTGGTGGCCTGGTAGTTGGCGTCGATGCCGTCGGCACAGGATTCGCCCGTCCACCAGGAGGTGATGCGGCACATGCGGTTGGAGCTGGTGATGGCCATGACTGCCGCGCCGGCGGCGCCCAGCAGCCCGGCGATGCCGAAGAAGTACAGGGGTACGCCCGCGAAGAACAGCGCCGCGGCGGCGATCATCATGATGATCATGGCAGTGCCGAGGTCGTTGCCGATCAGCACCAGGCCGATGACGATGACGGCCACCGGGATGGCCGGGACAAAGACGTGCTGCCAGCGCCGCAGCAGTTTGGCCTTCATGGCCAGCACTGTGGCCATCCAGAGTGCCAGGGCGAGCTTTGACGCCTCGGAGGGCTGGAAGGTGATGCCGCCGAGGTCGATCCAGTTCTTGTTGCCGTTGACTTCCGCGCCCACCACCTGCACCAGGGCCAGCAGGACCATGGCGGCGATAATTGCGGGCCAGGCGAGGCGCTTGAGCCAGACCACGTTGATCCGGGACAGGACGAACATGGTGAAGATGCCGATGCCCGCGAACATGCCCTGCTTCAGGGCGTCACCATAGGGCGATTTTCCTGCGGCAATGGACTCTACGCTGGAGGCCGACAGGACCATCATGATCCCGATCGCCGTCAGCGCCAGGGTGGAGCCGAGGATGAGGTAATACGTGGAGCCGTTACGGGACGTTCCGTTGCCCTCGAGGGCTGACCAGAAACTGCGGTAGGCCTTTTTGAGCCGGACCGTAACAGGTGCCGGGCGCTGCGCCTTCGTAGCTGTGGAGCCGGTGCCGGCCGGACGGCCTGGCCGCCCGGCTGGTTGCCGGCGCGTGGGCGTGCTGACCATTTTTACTCCTCGCCGGTCTTGGCCTGCCCTTCCACCAGCCCGCGGACAGCTTCGATGAATGTGTTGCCGCGGTGTGCGTAGGAAGAGAACTGATCCATGGAAGCAGCTGCCGGAGCCATCAGCACAGTATCGCCGGAGCCGGCCAGCTGGGCTGCTGTCGCAACGGCCAGGGACATGACCTGTTCCCCGGCAAGGGGGGAACGGGTACCGGTGGCACCTTCCGCTGCAGCAGTCTGCATCTCTTCAGTGTCACCCGGGGCCGCCGCGATCACGGGGACATCCGGCGCGTGTCGCTGGAGGGCACCGGCAAGCTCGGAGGAGTCGGTTCCGATCAGCACCACGGCCTTGAGGCGGTGCGCCTGCTCGCGGACCAGGTCGTCGTAGGTGACGCCCTTGGAGAGGCCGCCGGCAATCCAGACGACGTTGGAGAAAGCCGCCAGTGAGGCTGCGGCAGCGTGGGGGTTGGTGGCCTTGGAATCGTTGACCCACAGCACGCCTTCGTGGCGGGCTACCGGCTGGATGCGGTGGTCGCCGGGAACGTAGTCCCGGATCCCCTGGCGGACGGCTGCGGCGTCGACTCCGTAGGCGCGGACCAGTCCGGCGGCGGCAAGCGCGTTGGCCACCATGTGCCGGGGAGCGATCGGACCGAGGTCGGCCATGGCGGCGAGCTCCGCGGCGCTGTCCCGCCGCTCTTCGATGAAGGCGCGGTCCACCAGGAGGCCCTCCACAACTCCCAGCATGCTGACCGCGGGAGTGACGGTGGTGAAGCCGATGGCGCGGCACCCTTCCACGACGTCGGCGTTCTCCACCATGCGTTCGGTTTCGAACTGCTCGGCGTTGTAGATGCAGGCCTTTTGGGTCTGTTCGTAGACCTTGGCCTTGTCCGCCAGGTAGGAGTCGTAGGAGCCGTGCCAGTCCACGTGGTCTTCGGCAACGTTGAGGCAAACGCTGGCCAGCGGCGACAGGGATTCCGCCCAGTGCAGCTGGAAGCTGGAGAGTTCGACGGCGAAGACGTCGTATTCGACGGGTTCCCGGATGGCGTCAAGGATGGGCTTGCCTACGTTGCCCACCGCGATGGCCTTCAGCCCTGCGGCCCGCAGCATGGATTCGGTGAGGCCCACAGTGGTTGTCTTGCCGTTGGTGCCGGTGATGGCGAGCCAGTCGGCGGTCTTGCGTCCCTCGCGCCGGCGGACCCGCCAGGCAAGTTCGACGTCGCCCCAGACCGGGATGTGTGCGCGGGCCGCTGCTGCCAGCAGGGCCTGGTCCGGACGCCACCCCGGCGAGGTGACGATCAGTTCCGGCAGTTCACCGTCGATCCGTGGAATGCGGGTAACAGCTTCTTCGCCGAGAAGGACATCGGCGGCGCCGACGATTTTCAGGGTGTCGGCCGAAGCCTTGGCGGTGTCGCTGGTGGCGGCGTCGACCACCACTACCCGGGCGCCCAGTTCGATCAGGGTGTCCGCGGCGGCAAAGCCGGAGACACCGATGCCGGTGACTGCCACGCGCAGCCCGGACCAGTCTGAGTCCCAGGTAACGAGATTTTCCAGGCGGGGGGAAACGGTCACAGCAGCACAACCCATTCAGCGTAGAAGATACCCAGCCCAACGGCGACGAAGAGGCCGCCGAGGATCCAGAACCTGACCACCACGGTGACTTCTGCCCAGCCCTTGAGTTCGAAGTGGTGCTGCAGGGGAGCCATCTTGAAGACACGTTTGCCGCCGGTGGCCTTGAAGTAGCCCACCTGGATGATGACGGAGAGGGTGATGAGGACGAAGAGTCCGCCAATGATGCCCAGCAGCAGTTCGGTGCGCGAGAGGATCGCGAACCCGGCGATGGCACCGCCGATCGCCAGGGAACCGGTGTCGCCCATGAAGATCTTGGCCGGCGAAGTGTTCCACCAGAGGAAGCCCACCAGGGCTGCGCTCATGATGGCCGCCAGCAGGGCGAGGTCCAGGGGGTCGCGGACGGAGTAGCAGCCGCTGCCGGCTTCCCGCGGCGAACCGCAGGCCTGGTTGCTCTGCCAGATCCCCATTAGGGTGTAGGCGCCGAAGACCATGACGGAGGCGCCGGCCGCCAGCCCGTCAAGGCCGTCAGTGAGGTTGACGCCGTTGGTGGCGGCGGTGACGATCAGGTTGGACCAGACCACAAAGAGGATCGCCCCGAGGACGGTTCCGCCGAAGGCGAGGTCGAGCCACGGCAGGTCACGGACCAGCGAGATCTTGGTGGAGGCGGGCGCAAGCCCGGATTCGTCCGGAAAGTTCAGTGCCAGTACGGCGAAGATGACGCCGACGGCGGCCTGCAGGATCAGTTTCGCCTTGGCGTCCAGGCCCAGGCTTCGCTGTCGCGAGATTTTGATGAAGTCGTCGAGGAACCCGACGAGGCCCATGCCCACCATGAGGAACAGCAGGATCAGGGCGGAGGCGGACGGCCCCGGGGAATCCGGGTTCATCAGGAACATGATGAGGTGCGTGAGCCCGTAGCTGAGCAGTACGGCGGCCACCACCACGGTGCCGCCCATGGTGGGCGTTCCGCGCTTGGTGTGGTGGGACGTGGGTCCGTCATCGCGGATGAACTGGCCGTAGCCGCGGCGGACCAGCAGCCTGATGAACAGCGGGGTTCCGACGAGGGCGCAGAGCAGGGCCAGCCCGGCGCCGATCAAAAGTGCAATCACAGCTGTGTGCTCCTTTCATCGGCGTTCAGGGGGGTTTGTGGGGGTAATGCTATCCGATCGCCCAGATGGCGCAGGCCCACGCTGTTGGAGGACTTGAAGAGGACCAGATCGCCCGGCTCGAGCCCGGTACTGAGGAGCTCGTAGGCCTCGTCAGGGGTTTCTGCGAACAGGCATTCGTCACCCCAGGAGCCTTCCTGGACGGCTGAGACATAGAGGGCCCGCGCTTCCCGGCCCACCACCACCAGCCTGGAGATGTTGAGCCGGACCACCTGCGTGCCCACGGCGGTGTGCTCCCGGATGGAGTCGTCGCCGAGTTCAAGCATCGCCCCAAGCACCGCCCAGGTCCGCCTGCCGCGCCCAAGATCGGCGAGCGTGCGCAACGCCGCCCGCATGGATTCGGGATTGGCGTTGTAGGCATCGTTGATCACCGTGACGCCGTCCGCACGTTCGGTGCGTTCCATCCGCCAGCGGCTTGCCGCACTTTGGTTACTCAAGCCGGCGGCGATGTCTGCGCCGGCCATGCCGGCGGCGAAGGCCGCAGCCGCCGCGGCCAGCAGGTTGCCGGTGTGGTGCGACCCGATGAGCTTGCTGGCCACATGGTGCGGGCCGTCGCCGCCGGGCAGCTGGAGATCGAATTCCGGGTTGCCTTGTTCGTTGGTGTCGGCGCCGAGGGCCTGCACGGCGGCTCCGTCGCGTCCTTCGGCGCTGAAGCCGAGCACGGTGGCCGTGGTGCGGCCGCGCATGGCGGCCACCCTGTCGTCGTCGAGGTTGATGATCGCGGTCCCGCCGGCGGAGAGGCCTTCGACCATCTCCCCCTTGGCGAGGGCGATGTTCGCCACTCCCCCGAATTCGCCGGCGTGGGCGGTTCCGACCGCGAGAACTACTCCGATGTCCGGCTTCACCATGTCCGCGAGGTACCGGATGTGGCCGATCCCCGTCGCGCCCATTTCGATCACGAGATAGCGCGTGCCCTCGTCCGCCAGGAAGACGGTCAGAGGGACGCCCACCTCGCCGTTGTAGGAGCCTTTCGGTGCCACCGTTGCCCCCTGGGAGGCAAACAGCCCCGCCAGCAGGTCCTTGGTGGTGGTCTTGCCGGCTGAGCCGGTGATGCCGACGACGGTGAGTTCCTGGCCGGCCGCGGCGCGGGCGGCACGGATGCGCCGTACGGACTCCGCGGCCAATGCACCCATGGCGAGGACGGCGTCATCCACCAGTACCGATGGGTAGGAACTGCCGTCAGGCCTGGCCGCCGGGCGCTCCACGAGCGCCAGGACGGCACCGGATTCGAACGCTGCGGCGATGAAGTCGTGCCCGTCTGCGTGTTCTCCGGGCTTGGCGACGTACAGCGAACCCGGTGTGGCTTCGCGGGAGTCCGTCACTACCGATGTAGGCGTAATTCCGGGATCGGCGTCCAGGCGCCCCTTGGTGATGTCGGCAATTTCGGCCGCAGTAAAAGCAATCATCTCGGTCTAGGACTCTATCCGGTCGTCTTGGAGAACGTTGAATCCCCTGGCTGTCAAGGCGGTGCGCAGTTCCACGCGGTCGTCAAGGGCCAGATTGACGCCTTTGACTTCCTGCCAGACTTCATGGCCACGGCCGGCCACAAGGATGCTGTCCAGCGGGCCTGCGAGCTCTACTGCGCGCCGGATGGCCTCATCCCGGGGGAAGACCTCCAGGATCTCGCAGGGCAGCGATTCGCTGCTGCGCGCGTCTTCTGCACCCGCCAGGACGTCGGCGCGGATGGCGGCTGCGTCCTCGTCGTGGGGGTCGTCGTCAGTGATAATGACGGTGTCCGCGAGGCGGGCAGCCACCGCGCCCATCGCGGGGCGTTTGCCCTGGTCGCGCTGGCCGGTGGCACCGAAGACGACGATCAGCCGTGAGCCCGGAGCCGGCGGGCGGACGGCTTCGAGGGCACGGGCCAGCGCATCAGTGTTGTGGGCGAAATCGACGACGGCGGCGGGCTGCTCGGCGACGAGTTGCATGCGTCCGGGGACTGCAACGGTGAATGGGTCGGCCGTGTCCAGGGCGTCCTGGAGCACAGCGGTGTCCACCCCGCCGGTGAGGACCATGACCGCCGCCAGGGCGGCGTTGGCGACGTTGAAGCTGCCGGGCAGTCCCGTGTGCAGGCGAAGTTCGGCGCCGTCGGGACCTTTGAGCGTGAAAGCGGTGCCGAGGCCCCGGGGTTCGGTGGCGGCCACGGCCCAGTCCGCGGCTGCCCGCCCGTCCGTGCTGAGCGTGGTGACCGGAATGCCGGCGGTGCCGGCCAGGCGGCGGCCCCACTCGTCGTCGACCGTGACTACTGCCCTGCGGGCGCGCGCCGGCGTGAAGAGGTCGGCCTTGGTGGCGAAATAGTCATCCATGGTGCCGTGCAGGTCCAGGTGGTCCTGCGTCAGGTTGGTGAATCCGGCCACGTCAAACAGCACGCCGTCCACGCGCTGGTACGAAATGGCGTGCGAGGAAACCTCCATGGCTGCCGCGCCCAGTCCCCGTTCGCGCATAAGTGCCAGCAGCCCGTGCACTTCAGTGGACTCGGGGGTAGTCAGCAGGCTTGGAATGGGCTCCGTGCCGGCGAGGATCTCGATGGTCCCGATCAGGCCGGACCGGGTGCCGAGGGCGCGCAGCAGGGAGTTGATGAAGTACGTGGTGGTGGTCTTGCCGTTGGTGCCGGTCACGCCGAACAGCGTGAAGTCCTCGTCGGCGCCATCGGTGCTGCCGTAGATGGCCGCGGACAGCGGGCCCACCACGTTGCGGGGTTTGTCCACCACGAGGACCGCCACCGGGGTGTCGTTGCCCAACGCCAGCAGGCGCGCGCCGGCGTCGTCGGTCAGGACGGCTACCGCCCCGGCTTTCACGGCCTGTGCCACGAAGTCCGCGCCGTGGCGGGACGCGCCGGGGAGGGCTACGTACAGGTCGCCGGCTTCGACGGCCCGGGAGTTCAGGGTGATTCCCGTGACCGTGACGTCTGCTGCATGTCCGGGAACTGCGACGCCTACGGCGGCGCCGATGCTCTCCAGACGGACCGGTTCGACGGCGGTGGGCCGGAACCTGGCTTTGCTGGCAGGAGCGGCCGGAAGGGCGCTGCTGTGGGACGGCGTGAACTCTGACAAGGAATCTCCGATGGTGCTAGTGGACCGTGCCCGGCTGTGGCCGCAGCGGGCGCTGCTGCAGCGTGGTGGCGCCGGGGTGCTACTTGGCGAACTGGGGCAGCCTGGCCGGTTCGCCGGTGGACGGCTGGACGTTGTAGGTCCGCAGTGCCTGGCTCATGACCGACCGGAAGACCGGCCCGTTGGTAATTCCGTAGATGCTGCCCTTGGGCCGCTGGAGTACCACCTCAACAATAAACCGCGGATCATCCATCGGCGCCATGCCCACCATGGAGGCGGTGTAGCCGCAGAAACCGGACTTGCCGTCGTCGCAGGGCGATTCCGAGGTGCCGGTTTTGGCACCCACCCGGTAGCCGTCAATGGAGGCATCCTTGATCTGGCCCTCGGTAACGGCGCTTTCCAGGATGTCCTGGACCTGCTGGGCGGTGCTGTCAGAGACAACCTGGGTAGGGGGTGCTGCCGGCACCTTTTCCTCGGTTCCGTCGGCGGAAACATACGAGTCGATCAGGCGCGGCTGGAGCATCACCCCGTTGTTGGCCACCGACTGGAATGCCCGCACGGTCTGGAGGGTGGACTGGGACACGCCCTGCCCGAAGAGAACGGTGAATTCCTGCCGTCCGTCCCACTGGTCTGCGGGGGTGAGAATTCCGGAGGCGGTAGCGGGGAGCCCGATGTCCGGTGCCTGGCCAATGCCGAACTTCTGCAACCAGTCGTGGCGCTGTTCCTTGCTCAGGGCCTGGCCGGCCATCACGGTGCCCGTGTTCATGGAGTAGCCGAGGATGCCCGCCAGGGTGCGCTTCTCGGTGCCGTGCGAGAAGGAATCGGTAAACGTCTGGCCGTTGACCGTATACGAGGGGGGCAGCGTGTATTCGCTGAGCGGGTTGGCTTTGCCTTCCTCGATCAGGGCCGCTGCGGTCAGCATCTTCTCCACGGAACCCGGCTCGTAGGCTGCGGTAACGGCTCGGACGCCGCGGTCCTTGGCCGCCACCAGGCCAGGGTTGTTCGGATCCGGGGAGTTGGTGTCCGCCATGGCCACCAGGTTGCCGGTCTTGACGTCCATCACAATGATGACGCCCCATTCGGCGCTGAGCTTGTCCGCCTGGCTTTGGATGGCCTGCTGCGCAAAGTACTGGAGGTCGGAGTTGATGGTGAGCTTGACGTTCTTGCCGTCCTGCGGTGCGGTCAACTCGTCCACGCCCACCGGGATCCGGAGGCCGTCCGCCCCGATTTCGAACAGGCGCTTGCCATCCGACCCCTTCAGGAGGTCGTCCTGCGTCTGTTCGATGCCGGCCTGTCCGCTGCCGCCCTCCTGCAGGAAGCCGATGATGCCGCCCGCTACGGAGCCATTGGGGTAGACACGCTTGCTGACGCCTTCGGTCACGATGCCGGGCACCTGGAGTTTGGAAATGCGGTCCTCGACGTCCGGTTTCACGTCCTTGGCCACGATGTAGTAGCGCGATTCACCGGTAACGGCTTTGACGATGGCGTCCTTGTCCATGCCCAGGACCGCTGCCAGCTCGGTGAGGCCCTGGTCCCGGCTGACTTCGACGAGCTTTTCCTTGCCGTCGACATTATCCAGGCGCCGGTAGGTCTCGGTCTTGGTATTGAGCTGCTGGTCCACCACCACGTTGTAGCGGATCACACTGTTGGCCAGGACCGTGCCGTTGGCGTCCAGGATGCTGCCGCGCTCCGCAGGCAGGACCGTTTCGGTCATTCGCTTGTTGAGGGCAGCCTCAGCCATGCCACCGACGTCCAGGCCCTGGACCAGGAACAGCTTTCCGCCAACCACCAGCAGGAGGGAAAGCATGATGCCCAGGCCCAGGCGCAACCGTTTGGTGGGGTTGGGCGCTTTGCCGTTCACTGCCTTACCGGTCCTCTGCGCCACTGATCTTCCTTGCTGTTCGTCCCTCGTGCCTGCCAGTACCGCTGTTACTGTCCGGGCACCTTTTGCTGCGGTGCGGGAACTGTGCCGCCGTTGAGCTCGGCCGCGGAGGCCTGGCGGGCCGGTGCTGCCGCTGCGGGCGCCCCAGCGGCGGGAGCCGCGGCGGCGGACGGGGTTTCTGCTGCCGGCTTGCGGCTTGCCAGAGGTTCACCCGTTGAAGCCGGCGGCACCACGATCAGCTGCCCCGGGACGGCGGGGGCCGGAATGACGGCACCTTCGGTGGCACCCTTAACAGCCGGCGTCGCCTTGCCGGTGACGGAAAGGGTGGAGAGGTCGATTTGGCCCTTGACGGTTGAAGCCACCATTCCCAGGTCCTTGGCCTTGGCCGCAAGATTCTGCGGGGCCTCGAAGTTCTGCACCTGCTGGGTGAGGTCCTGGTTCTGCTTGGTCAGCGTGCTCTGCTTGCCGCGCAGTTCCACCAGCTGGTACTGCGCAGTGGATACCGAGATATTCAGGACCAGGACTGCCACCAGGGCTACTGCAAGCATCGCGAAGCAGAGCACGACGAAAGGAGCACGCCTCTTGCGGGGCATGCTGCGCACCACGGACAGCGGGGTACGGCTCTTCCGTTCCTCGCGCTGCGCCGGATTGCCGGGAGCGGCGGGAAAGTTCTTGACGGCAGCGGTGCTCATGCAGCTCTCCTGGCTCTGATTCGTTCCGCCGCGCGGAGCCTGGCTGAGGCGGCACGGGGGTTCTCGGCGATTTCGACGGCGGTGGGCACCTCGGTGCCCTTGGTCAGGATTTTGAGTTCGGGTTTATGCTCTTCCAGTTCCACCGGGAACCCGAGCGGGGCGGAAGACTTGGAGCGGCCCTGGAGGACGCCCTTGACGATCTTGTCCTCCAGGGAGTGGTAGGACATGACCACGATTCGTCCCCCCATTGCCAGCGCCTCCACGGCGGCCGGGACGGCGCGCTCCAGGACGTCGAGCTCCTCGTTGACTTCGATTCGCAACGCCTGAAAGGTCCGCTTGGCCGGATGCCCACCGGACTTGGCTGCTCCGGCAGGGACGACCGAACGGATCTGCTCCACCAGCTCTCCGGTGGTGGTGAATGGCTTCTCGCCACGTGCAGCGACGATCCGGTTCGCGATGCGGCCCGCGAACTTCTCCTCGCCCCACTTCCGGATGATCCGGACCAGCTCGTCCTCGCTGTACGTGTTGACGACGTCCGCAGCGGTCTGGCCGCGGCTGGTGTCCATCCGCATGTCCAGGGGAGCGTCGAAGGAGTAGGCGAAGCCGCGCTCCCGCTCGTCGAGCTGGAGCGACGAGACCCCAAGGTCCATCAGGATACCGGAGATTTCGGTGACGCCAAGGTCCGCGAGGACTTCGGGGATTTCGTCGTAAACGGCGTGGACCAGGTCCGTCCGTGCGCTGAATGGCGCAAGCCGCTCCCCCGCAAGGGCGAGCGCTTCCTCGTCACGGTCAATGCCGATCAGGTGGAGGTCCGGGAAACGCTGGAGCATGGCTTCGGAGTGCCCGCCCATCCCCAGCGTGGCGTCGATGACGATCGGGGCGTTGCCCTGCTGCCGTGCGGCATCGAATCCTGGGGCCAACAAATTGATGCACCGGTCCCGAAGGACCGGCACATGGCGTTCGGACGTTGGCTTCGGTTGTTCGTTCATGCCTCGTCCCTTCTCGCCGTTGTGGTCGCTGGTTCCGCTTCCGGGATCAGATCCCCATCCGCACCTACCGTCCCGCCTGCCTGGCTCCGGGGAAGTGAGTCAGGTTGGCTGGCCGATCGGCCGGCTGGAGATCTCATCCAGGAAACTTCCTGCGTGAAACTCCTGCTTACCGCTCCGGGATTCAGAGAATGCCCGGAATGGGATCGTCCGTTTCAGAGAAGGCTGTTTCCTTCTCCGCGAGGTATTCATTCCAGGCTTGGGCGTCCCAGATCTCGGCACGGGAGCCTGCGCCAATGACGGCCAGTTCCCTTCCGAGTCCTGCGTACTCCCGGAGCGCGGGAGGAATTGTCACGCGCCCCTGCTTGTCAGGTACCTCGTCAGAGGCCCCAGAGAGAAAGACACGGATATAGTCACGTGCCTGCTTGGAGGAGATTGGTGCCTCCCGCATCTGCTCGTGGACCCGCGCAAATTCCTTCTCACTGAAGACGTAGATGCAACGTTCCTGGCCCCTTGTGAGCACCAGCCCGCTTGCAAGCTCCTCACGGAACTTCGCAGGGAGAATGATCCGTCCCTTCTCGTCCAGGCGCGGCGAGTGAGTGCCCAGAAACACTGGCCCACCGCCTGTCCGATATCAGGAAATGCACATCCCCTATGTTGCAACCACCCTCTTATGCCCTCCACATTACTCCACTTTCCCCCACAGTCAACGCAAAATGGGGTGTGGTGGGCCAGGAAATTGGGATACCGGCCGCGGAATGGCGCCATTTTCAACCGGTGGTGGGAAGTGGAGTGGTTTTCCAGGGCATAGCGGGAATCAGGGAACCGGGCAACTGCCTGAATTGGCAGCAAACAGCGTTAAAGGAAAAGACCCGCCGCAGCGGGTCTTTCTGTTGTTGGCTCCCCTGCCGGGGAGCGAAGTGGAGGCTCCGGGTGGGGCCCGGTTACCGGCAGGACCTAGGGCTCACCGCGCCGGCGTTCGTCCCAACGCTCCTCGAGGTTGCTCATGAAGGAACTCCGCGGTTTGCCCGGCTTGCCGGTACTGCCCTTGGCGCCATCCTTGGCTGCCGAAGAACTGCGCATCGTCGCAAAATACACGCCGCCACCCATGACGATAAAGCCAAGGACACCGACGAAGATGCTCTGCAGCGTGACGCCAACCAGCAGCAGGAACACGCCTGCCAAGGCACCAAGGACGCCGATCACCACATGCCTGGTTGACCACGAACGCCCGGGGTCCGACCCCATGGAGTTCGCAAACTTCGGGTCGTCCTCGTGAAGCTGCTTCTCCAACTGCTCAAGCAGCTTTTGTTCGTGCTCCGACAGCGGCATCACGACCTCCTTCGTAGGCCAACGTCCGGGCTGGTCCCAGAAATTACTCCTGCACCCTTAACGGCTGGTGCACCTGTTCGGTTCCCATCTTCCCGCCTGGGCAGGAAGTTGAACCGGGCGCAAAGCCGCCGGAGCGGAAGCATGTCCAAAACGGTCCGGCAGTAGTCCAATCACTCAAAAACTATGTATCTCTAAGGATAGTTTGTTGCGGTCCGTTCTGAAAGACGGCGATTTCTTCCGAAACACGGGGACGGCCGTCTTTTGGTCCGTTTTAACCCGCACCGCTTCCGGGTTCCATGAGGCGGGCAGGAAGCACCGATTTGGAACCGAATTTTCGGGTGACCTCGTCCAGGACCTGTTCCGCGGCGCGCCAATTCTCATCCCGCCGGTCGATGGTTAGCTGCACTGAGGTTGTTGCCGTGTCCTCCAGCTGCTCGGCACGCACTCCCACCAGCCGGACGGACATGGCACGGGGCCCGACTGACTCCAGCAACTGGACCGCCACCGCATAGATCAGCTGTGCACTGTCCACGGGAGCCTGCAGGGTGCGGCTGCGGGTGATGGTGGAAAAGTCCGCAAAGCGCAGTTTCAAGGCCACGGTCCTCGCCACCATGCCGGAGCTTCGCAGGCGTCCGGCCGTGCGGTGGGACAGCCGAAGGAGTTCGCGGTGGAGGAGGGCGTCATCGGATGTGTCAACGGCAAAAGTCTCTTCCGCTCCGATGCTCTTTTCCAGCCGCACGGGCGTAACCGCCCTGGGGTCGATACCCCAGGACAGCCGGTGCACGTGCTCACCGCCGGCGCCGAGCATCCGGCGGAGAGTGGAAACGGGAGTGGCGGCCACATCCGCCACCGTCCGGATTCCCATCCGTGCCAGGACTTCAGCTGTCTTTGCCCCGACACCCCACAGCGCCCCCACCGGCAGGCTGTGCAGGTACGGCACGGTTTGATCGGGGCCGATGAGCAGCAGGCCGTCCGGTTTACAGCGGGTGGAGGCGATCTTCGCCACGAACTTCGATTCGGCGATGCCCACAGATGCCGTGATGCCGAGCTCCGAGGCGACCCGGCGCCGAATGAGTTCACCTATGTCCCTCGGGGGCCCCAGCCTGCGAATTGCTCCGGTGACGTCAAGGAAGGCTTCATCTACGCTGAGCGGCTCCACCAGTTCAGTCACGGATTCGAATATGGCCATCAGCTGCGCCGAGACTTCGTAGTACAGCTTGTGCCGCGGTTCGATGATGACGGCCTGCGGGCACATCCTGGCAGCGACGGCCATGGGCATGGCTGATTTAACGCCAAAGGCGCGCGCCTCATAGGAGCCGGACAGGACCACTGAGCGCTCCCCCGGAAAGCCGACGATCACTGGCTTGCCGCGAAGTTCGGGGCGTGTCCGGAGTTCGACCGAGACGAAGAAGGCGTCCATGTCCACGTGCATGATGCACTTGCGCCTGCCGCCCGGAAGGCGTGCTGCGGCTGGTTGGTTTCTAGCGTCGGGCCCCACGGCTGCAATCCTATCCGTAGGTACTGACTAAACTGGAGGCTGAATCCGGCATCAACACCAGGAGGAAAGTCCCTGTGACGGTCATTGGAAACTTCAAACCGGCTGGCCTGGCCGTTCTTGCCGCAGGCGCGGCACTGGCCCTGGCAGCCTGCAGCCCGACCCCGTCACCGGCACAGCCGTCACCGTCCTCCCCCGCCACTGTGCCCGCGACAGCACATGCAACCACTACTGCGTCGGCCAGCCCCAGCGCCTCCCCCAGCACTTCGGCAACTGTGGGGGCGCTTGTTGACGGCTTCCCGCAGCAGCTCCTCCCACTGATGCCGAACGCGACTGTCGTATCCAGCAGCTTTGACAAGTCGTCCGCGCCCGCAACCGCCGCGCTGGTGGCGACTGTCACCGGACCCACGTCCGCCGTCGTCGACTTCTACACGAAGGCGCTGGAAGCGCAGGGTTTCAAGGCGGTGCCCGGGGACTCCGTGGGGGCCGTGGCCTCCAAGGACTTTGTCCGCGGTGACAGCGAGACCGTCAACCTTTCGGTGGTTGAGGCATCCGGAGTGGCAACCTTCACCATCGGTGCCAACGTGGCTGCTGAGTCCGCCAAGTGACTGGCGCCGAGCAGTTAAGGAACGAACAGGCCGACTTTGTGGCCTCGGTGGCCGGGGAATTGACGGGCTTCCTCACGTCCCGCCAGGGGATCATGTCCGGCATCTCCCCGGACATCGATCCCATCATGGGTTCAATCTCGAACCTCGTCACCGGCGGCAAGCGGCTGCGCGCCCTGATGTGCTACTGGGGCTGGCGCGGGGCGGGTGGAGACCCCGGCGCCGCTGAGGTGGTGACGGCAGGAGCCGCCCTCGAACTCTTCCAGGCCGCCGCCCTGATCCATGACGACATCATTGACCGCTCGGATACCCGCCGTGGCGGCCCCAGCGTCCACCGCAGGTTCAGCCAACTGCACGAGGCCCAGGGCTGGGCCCTGGACAGCGGGCGGTTCGGGCAGGCAGCAGCCATCCTCGCCGGCGACCTGTGCCTTTCCTTCAGTGAAGAGGCATTCACGGATATCGGCGAACGGGCGGCGTCGGGAAGCCGGGCACGGTTGATCTTCAACCTTATGAGGGCCGAAGTCATGGCGGGGCAGTACCTGGATATCCTGGAAGAGGTGGCCGGCCCGGTCCGCGACCGCGCGGGCGCCGTCAGCCGGGCGCAGTCGATCATCAGGTTCAAGAGCGCCAAGTACTCCACGGAGCACCCCCTGGCCCTGGGCGGCGCCCTGGCCGGCGCCACCAACGACCTGCTGCGCGGCTATTCAGCCTTCGCCCTTCCCTTGGGTGAGGCATTCCAGCTTCGCGACGACGTCCTGGGAGTTTTCGGGGACCCCCTCACCACGGGCAAACCGGCCGGAGATGACTTGCGTGAAGGCAAGCGCACCGTGCTGGTGGCGCTGGCCCTGGACCAGGCTTCGCCGGCGGAGTCCGCCTTCATCGACTCCAGGCTGGGGAGCCCGCAGCTGGATGACGGGGACGTCCAGGAAATCCGCCGGATCATCGAAGACTCAGGAGCGCTGCAGGCCACCGAAGTGCTGATTGGGGAATACGGCAATGCGGCCTACGAGGCCCTGGAGGCGCTCCAGCTGGATGAGCTGCCCAAGACCGCACTCAGGAGGCTGGCCGAGGCTACTGTCAGCCGGGCCTCCTGAGGACAGCACTTACCAGGCCAGGGTCTGCGCCCGGCGCCGGATCTCGGTCTTTCGTCCCTCACGCAAGGCGTCAATGGGCCGGCCGCGAAGCGACTCGTCCGGAGTGAACAGCCATATGATCAGGTCTTCGTCGGAATAGCCGGCGTCGGCCAAGACAACAATGGTGCCTTTAAGGCTGTCCACCACCTGGCCGTCCTGGAGGAATTCTGCCGGTACCGAGCGGATCTTCCGTTCGCCCACACGCGCAGCCACGAGGGCGCGCTCATCAATCAGGCCATGGACCCTGGTAATGGAAACATTCAGCAATTGGGCGACATCGGGGAGGGGCAACCATTCGCCCACGAGGTTTTCTACGTTACTCACGGATCAAGGTTGCCACGGTGCGCGGCCCGGCGCCTAGTCGATGCATCGGCCCAATACTCCCGGCCTGCGGACACTCCGAAATTCTTCCTTACGGCAAAAGCGCGAATTCTTGTGCTAACCGCGAATTCATGAGAGATTCTCACTGTTCACACTCGTAACAAAGATCACTCGAGTAACAGTAGTATCAAGCACTAATGCGGCACCCCCGTCCGCACCCGCAGTTGAGAAGAGGATCCCTTACATGACGATGTCCCGCTCGCCGAAGCAACCCCCCAGGCCGAGCTTGCCGATGATTGCTGCGACGACGGCGGCACTGCCGGCGGTTGTCCTGTCGTCCCTGGCCCTCGCACAGCCGGCCACTGCCCAGCAGCCGGCCAAACCACTCCCCGCGACCCTGACCGCGGCGATGAACGCGCAGGCAGCAGCCAAGGCCACGGCAACGGTCATTCCGGCCTCATCCGTTTCCACCATGATTCCGGCGGCCTTTAAACCCGCACAGAATTCTGCGCCTGCCGAATACACTGTCGCCCGCGGAGACACCATCAGCGCTATCGCAGGAAAATTTAACCTGAACACCGGGGAAGTGCTCAGGCTGAACAATCTCCAGGCGAACACCATCATTTACCCGGGGCAAAAGATTAAGCTGTCCGGCAGTCCTGCCGCAGCAGCCCCGGCCCCCGCCGCGCCGGCCGCTGCACCCGCTTCGGTCGCTGGCGCCACCTACACCGTCAAGTCCGGTGACACATTGGGCGCCATTGCCGCCCGGCACAACGTCAGCCTGGGGGATGTCTTCAGCTGGAACAACCTCAACATGAGGTCCATCATCTATCCCGGCCAGAAGATCAAGGTGGGCGCCAGTTCGCAGGCACCTGCTGCCCCCGCGGCCGCAGCGGCACCGGCGGCCCCACTCGCCAACACGTCAGCCCCGCAGGCTCCGGCGGCCGGCTCCTACACCGTCAAGGCGGGCGACACCCTGTCCGCCATCGCATCGCGCCATGGGGTGAAGCTGCCCGAGCTCCTTTCGGCTAATGGGCTGAACCTCGGCTCCATCATTTACCCGGGCAACAAACTGAATGTCCCAGGCTCAGGCTCGCAGCCTGCTGCTGCGCAGCCGGCAGCGCCCGCCGCCCCGCTGGTACCCAGTTCCTTCCTTGGGTTCACGTACCCGCCGGCGGTGGTGAACTCCGCCAATGAAAACAAAGCACTGCTGAATGCTTCCCCGGTCCCGTCCCGGGCAGAGATGCAGAACATCGTGGCAGACACCGCCCGCCGCATGGGTGTCGAGCCGTCACTGGCCCTGGCGTTCGCCTACCAGGAGTCCGGTTTCAACCAGCGCGCAGTCTCCCCTGCCAACGCCATCGGGACCATGCAGGTCATTCCCAGCTCCGGCCAATGGGCCTCGGACCTGGTGGGCCGCAAACTGAACCTGCTCGATCCCTATGACAACGCCACCGCAGGAGTTGCCATCATCCGCCAGCTGCTTGCTACCAGCAAGGACCGGGACACCGCCATCGCAGGCTACTACCAGGGCCAGTACTCGGTCAGTAAGTACGGGATGTACGACGACACCAAAACCTATGTGGCAGCCATCAAGGCACACCAGAAGAACTTCGGCTAAAGCCTTGGCCGGCCCGGTTTCACGGGGCCGGCAGCCGCTGATGGAACGGGTTCGGGCCGGTTATCGGCCCGGACCCGTTCCATTGCAACTAGGATCGGAGGGTGCAGGAAAACGTGTCTGACCCCCTTGTAGGAACGCTGGTGGATAACCGCTACGCCATCAGGTCCAAGCTGGCGCGGGGCGGCATGTCCACTGTGTACCTTGCCGAGGACCAGCGGCTGGAACGCGATGTGGCCCTGAAAGTGCTGCATCCGCACTTCTCCGCGGACGAAAGTTTCCTGGGCAGGCTGGGCCGTGAAGCCAAGGCCGCCGCGAAGCTGTCCCATCCCCATGTGGTGGGGGTCCTGGACCAGGGCAACGACGGCCACACGACGTACCTGGTGATGGAGTACATCAAGGGACACACCCTGCGGGACGTCATCACTGACAAGGGCGCCCTGCCGCCACGGCTGGCATTGGCCCTGATCGACCCGGTGGTGGAAGGCCTTGCGGCAGCGCACGCCGCCGGCTTCATCCACCGGGACGTCAAACCCGAGAATGTCCTCATCGCCGACGACGGCCGGATCAAGGTGGGCGACTTCGGCCTTGCCCGGGCCGTGACAACGTCCACCAGCAGCGGCGCGCTGATTGGAACGGTTGCCTACCTCTCCCCTGAGCTGGTCTTGGGCCGGCCCGCCGATGCCCGCAGTGACGTTTACTCCGTCGGCATCATGCTTTACGAAATGCTGACCGGCAAACAGCCCTTTGGCGGCGACGTTCCCATCCAGGTGGCCTACCAGCACGTCAACAGCACGGTGGGTCCGCCGTCCGCGCTCGTTCCGGGCCTCGCAGCTGAAGTGGATGAACTCGTGCAGTGGTGCACTGCGAACGATCCCGAGAACCGCCCGGTTGACGGAAGCGCGCTGCTGCAGGAACTCCGCCACATCCGCACCAACCTGACCGATTCCGAACTCGACCTGCAGCCACCGGCAGCTCTGGGAGCTTCCCTTCACGGAATTCCCGGGACCACGGGACTGCCGGGCGCAGCGGATCCCTCCGCCGGGCCCAGCCATACCGAGTTCATCCCGCACATCAGCAATCAGACGTCCGTCATGCCCGCCGGCCGTCCGGTGCCGCCTCCCTACCAGCCGGCAGGCCCTGCCACGGCCGCCCGCAACCCAGTGCCGGCACCGCGCCCCGGCCACGCCCTCACCCCGCCCGGCGAGGACGAGAGTCCGGCCTGGGCCCCGGCTCCCCCGGCACTGAGCAAGCGGGCCCAGCGCAAGGCGGAAAAGGACGATGAGAAGGCCCGCGCACGGGCTGCCGCCACACCGGCTCGAAGCCTGCGCGAAGGCAACCCACGGCGGAGGGGCATTCTGTGGATCATCGTCCTGGTTATTGCCGCGCTGCTTGCCACCGGAGCGGGCTGGTTCTTCGGGATGGGTCCGGGTGCGGCGGCAGCAATACCGGCGGTGGCCAACAGGACCGTAGCGGAGGCCCAGCAACTGCTGAGCGATGCAGGATTCCGTTCGACCACCAGCGACGTCTTCGACGATGCCGTTCCCAGCGGCCGGGTGGTAGGCAGCGACCCGCAGGCCGGAGCGGAGATCCGCAAGTTCCAGCCGGTTTCACTGCGCGTATCGAAGGGCCCCCAGCTTTACCCCCTGCCGCAACTGACGGCCGGCACCCTCGACGAGGCCAAAAACGCCCTCAACGCCGCTGGAATGGCGCTGGGCAAAGTTACCGAACAGTTTGACGAAGGGGCATCGGCGGGGACTGTGCTCGCCCAGGATCCTGCAGCCGGTACTCCTGCCCGGCGGGGCACCGCAGTGGCAATGGTGGTCTCCAAGGGCCCCGAGCCCATTGCCGTTCCCTCTGTGGTGGGGAAGGCGGAAAACCAGGCGGTCGACGCCATCGAGGCAGCGGGCCTGAAGGCGGAGGTAGCCAAGGACGAGGTCTTCGACAGGAAGGTCCCGGAGGGCGCCGTGGTCAGCCAGAGTCCTGCCAACGGGACGCTGACCCGCGGCGGAACGGTCACCTTGACCATTTCGAAGGGTCCCCGGATGGTGGAGGTCCCAAGCTTTATCGGCAAGCAGGCGGGGGAAGCCGAACAAGCATTGCGGAAGCTTGGATTTGAGGTCCGGCTTAACAAGGTCCTGGGTGGATTCTTCGGCACCGTAAGGGACCAGGATCCGGTGGACACGGAAGTTCCGGAAGGGTCCGTCATCACCTTGACAGTGGTGTAGGCCGCTGTGGGCAGGGGCGCTTCGCGGCGCCTCTGCCCACACCGCCGTCGCAGCGCGGAGAACGCGCTGCGACGGGTGTTCCGGTCAGTTCTTGGCGAGTGCCCCGGCCACCAGGAAGGCCATTTCGAGTGACTGCATGTGGTTCAGGCGGGGATCGCAGACAGACTCGTAGCGGTCCAGGAACGCGTCCTGGTCGATCGGGTCCGCGCCGCCCAGGCACTCCGCAACGTCGTCGCCGGTCATCTCAGCGTGCAGGCCGCCCGGTACCGTGCCCAGTGCGTGGTGCACCTCGAAGAAGCCGCGCACTTCGTCGATGACGTCGTCGAAGTTGCGGGTCTTGTACCCGTTAGGTGAGGTGACCGTGTTGCCGTGCATGGGGTCGGTGACCCACAGGACCTGGGCGCCGGACGCCGTGACCTTTTCGACGACGGCGGGCAGCTTTTCACGGATGTTGCCGGCTCCCATGCGGGTGATGAAGGTCAGGCGGCCCGGTTCGCGTTCCGGGTCCAGCTTGTCGATGAGCCGCAGGGCGTCGTCGCCGGTGGTGGACGGGCCGAGCTTCACGCCGATGGGGTTGCGCACCCGCGACAGGAAGTCGACGTGGGCGTGGTCGAGTTCGCGGGTCCGCTCCCCGATCCACAGGAAGTGGGCCGACGTGTCGTAGGGGAAGCCGGTCCGCGAGTCGATCCGGGTCAGTGCGCGTTCGTAATCGAGCAGCAGCGCTTCGTGGCTGGCGAAGAATTCCACTCGCTTGAGTGCCTCGAAGTCCGCGCCGCAGGAGTCCATGAACTTGATGGCGCGGTCGATGTCGCGCGCCAGTGATTCGTAGCGGGCGTGCGCGGGGTTCTCGGTGAAGCCCTTGTTCCACTGGTGGACGGACCGGAGGTCGGCGAAACCGCCCTGTGTGAAGGCCCGAATGAGGTTCAGCGTTGACGCGGAGGTGTGGTAGGCCCGCAGCATCCGGGACGCGTCATGTCCGCGGGACTCGGGGGTGAATTCGTATCCGTTGACGATGTCGCCCCGGTAGGCCGGAAGGGTCACGCCGTCCCGGGTTTCGTCGTTGGAGGAACGGGGCTTGGCGAACTGTCCTGCCATCCGGCCCATTTTGATCACGGGCATGGCCGCGCCGTAGGTCAGCACCACCGCCATCTGGAGAATGGTCTTGACGCGGGCGCTGATCTTGTCTGCCGTGGCTGCCTCGAAGGTCTCCGCGCAGTCGCCGCCCTGCAGGAGGAATGCCTTGCCTTGCGCTGCTGCGGCCAGGCGCTCCCGGAGGACATCCACTTCGCCGGCGAAAACCAGTGGCGGGAGCACCGAAAGCTCCTTCACGGAGGCATCGAACACCTCCGTGTCCTGCCAGCTGGGCTGCTGCGAGATGGGCAGCCCGCGCCAGTCGTCAAGTCCGGGATAGGTGGCGGCGCCGCTTTGGGAGTTGCCGGACAGGGGAAAGGCTGGGTTTGCAGATAGCTGAGTCACCATCTAAGACTAGCGTCCGAGCAGGACGGCTGGACACCGTGCCGTCACGGTTCCCGGCCCTTGCGTCACAACGGATGGGCGGCGCCGGGACACCCATCCGCCGGGCACCCGGTCAGTGTGCCGCCGGCTCCCCGCCGGAGTCGTCTCCGCCAGCCGGCGGCGACGCCAGGGGCTCCGCTGCGGCGGCCGGCTCGCCGGGCTTGCCGGCCAGGCGCAGCTTCACCACGGCAGCGTATTCGTCCACGTATTCCTGCCCGGACAGCCGCTGCAGTTCCAGCATGATGCGGTCCGCTACCGTCCGCTGGGTGCCACGGTCCTCGGCCTGGTCCTGGTAGCTGCTGAAGTCGAGCGGTTCACCGAAAATCATTCCGATCCGCCGGATGTTGGGGAGCCGTTTTCCGATGGGCTGCACCTTGTCAGTGCCGATCATCGCCACGGGGATGACGGGGACCCCTGCCTGGAGGGCCAGCCTGGCGACACCCACCTTGCCCCGGTACAGCTTGGAATCGGGGCTCCTGGTCCCTTCCGGGTAGATCCCCAGCAGGCCGCCGCTGGTCAGTACGTCCATGCCGGCGCTGAGGGAGGCAGCAGAGGCTGCGCCGCCGGACCTGTCCATGGGCAACTGGTTGGTGAGCCGGAAGAAGAGCGCTGTCAGGCGGCCCTTGATTCCGGTGCCGGTGAAGTATTCGGACTTGGCCAGGAAGACCACCGGGCGGCGGACCATCAGTGGCATGAAGATCGAGTCGGAAAACGACAGGTGGTTCGAGGCGATGATCGCCGCGCCCTCGGCCGGAATGTTGTCCAGGCCCTTGACCCAGGGGCGGAAAAGAAGCTTCAGAACAGGACCGAGGAAAATCCTCTTCATGACCCAATAAAACACGCGGTGAACCTCTCGGAAGGTCGGCCCCAGGCTCCGCTCCGGGCCTGTTTCAGCAGTTCAGATGCAACCCTACTCTAGTGAGATTTATCCGGAACAGTGACACGATGTAGGCATGACTGAAAGCAGCACACCGCCTCGCCCCGTCGCGTTCAGTTATCCCGGCCATGGTCCCAATGCGGACATCGGCATCGCCATTTGCCACGGCTTCACGGGCAGCCCGCTCAGCGTGCTGCCGTGGGCGGAGCATCTCGCAGCCCAGGGCTACGCGGTGACCGTCCCCCTGCTGCCCGGCCATGGAACGCACTGGCGGGAACTCGCCCAAACGGGGTGGCGCGATTGGTTCGGCAGTTTCGAGGCGGCCTACCTCGATCTCTCCGCCAGGACCTCCACCTGCTTCGTAGCAGGCCTGTCCATGGGCGGTGCAGTGGCCCTGCTGACCGCCGCCAGGCATAAGACAGCCGGCGTGAGCATCGTCAACCCCGGCCTGAGTTTTTATGACCGGCGCGTCCGGGTGATCGGACTGCTGAAGTTCTTCCAGCGCACCACCATTCCCATTCCGGAGGAACATTCAACGGCGCCCGCCACTGAAGACGGCGACTACTCGAGGACGCCCCTGGCGGCAGTGCACGAGCTCAAGAAGCTGTTCAACGCAACACTCCGGGAACTGCCTGCGGTCACGGCACCGGTGCAGGTCTTCAAATCCGTGACCGATGAGGTGGTACCGCCCACCTCCCTGGAACTGCTGAGGGCACGGCTGCGCGACAGGGTGACGGAGGTGGTTGAACTTGCGGGCAGCGGACACGTGGCTACGCTGGACGTTGACGCGCCGGAAATCTTCGCCCGGTCCAGCGAGTTCTTCCGTGACCACGCCCGCCAATCCAGCCCTTCGGAGACCCCATGACTGCCGGCCCGGACCACAGTCCCTTCAGCAGTGCCAGCAGCGGCACCGGGCCACGCGCCGGTGTAGTGCTGTCCCATGGGTTCACGGGCAGCCCGCACAGCCTGCGCAGCTGGGCGAAGGCGCTTGCCGGGGCCGGCTTCGCGGTGCGGATGCCGCTCCTGCCGGGCCATGGCACCAGCTGGCAGGACCTGTCGCGCACGCGGTGGCAACAATGGCACGGCGCCCTGGATGATGCGTTTCTGGAACTCGATGCCGAATGCGAGCACGTTTTCGCTGCCGGGCTGAGCATGGGCGGCGCCCTTGCGCTGCGGGTCGCCGCCACGCGGCCGGTGGCCGGCGTGGTCCTGGTGAACCCCGGGCTGGTGATTGATGACCCCCGCGCTCCGTTGGCAGGGATCCTGAAGCTGGTCATGAAGAGCACCCCGGCCATCGCCAACGACATCCTGAAGGCGGGCATCGATGAAGGTGCCTATCCGCGCACTCCCGTCGCCGCTGCACACGAACTGAACAAGATGTTCAAGGACACCGCCAGGCTGCTCCCCCGCATCACGGCACCGGTCCAGGTCTACCGGTCCGCCGTGGACCATGTGGTGTCGGACAGCAGTATCTCCGTCCTGCGCCGCGGCCTGACCCATGCACCCCTGGAGCTGGTCCGTCTGGAGAACAGCTACCACGTGGCCACCATGGACAACGACGCCGAACAGATATTCCAGGGTTCGGTGGACTTCATCCGGGCAACGCTTGCTGCGTTGGCGCCCGGCGTGCCGGCTCCCGTACCGGGGTCCGGGGAGGCCGGAAATGAACAGGCCTGATTCCGGATCCGCGGACCAGGGTGCCAACCAGGACGACGCCGTCTGGCTCGACCTGGTGGCACGGCTGGAGGCTGACACGCAGCCGCCGGAGCGCAACCTGCCGGATTCTGTTGCCAAACCGGCCGGGCCGGCGTCCTTCCGCGATTTTGATCCGCTCAATCTGTCCGGTGCCGCACCCGAGGAACGTTCGGCTGCCGAGCGCGGGGACAGCCAACGCGGAGGGTCCGGGGATGACGAAACGCCGGAGGCGCCTCCGGCCGGCCCGCGCGACTACGGCGTTGAGGATGAGGGAGGCGACTTCGTGCCGGAAGAGCCCCCCAGCCTTTCCGGGACAGACCCCCTGACCATGCTGGCCTGGCTGGCCGCAGTGGGCGGGCCCATTGCGCTGCTGCTTTCCGCGATGTTCTGGCGGTCCGCGCCCGTGTTGGCCATATGGGGCATTGTTGCTGCATTTGTTGCCGGGACGGTGTACCTCATCATGAAGCTCCCGCAGGAGAAGGACGAGGACGACGACGGCGCCCGGGTCTGAGCGGTCAGCTGCGGACCCTGCTACTAACGCGGGAGAGGTCGGCGGCACCGATGAGGCCGGCGTTGGGCCCCAGGTGGGCCAACTGGATACCGGCGGCGGGCCGGAAGCCACGGCCGGTCAGGTTCCTGGCAAATGCCTTCCTGGCGGGCTCCACCAGGAGATCGCCTGCTGAACACAGTCCTCCGCCGATGACGAACAGTCCCGGGTCGAGGGCCGCTGCGAGGTTGGCAAGCCCCAGGCCGAGCCACTCCCCCACCTCTTCGATCAGTTCGCGCGATGCCGTATCTCCGGCCAGGGCGAGTTCGGTGACGATGGCACCGGTAATGGTCTCCGCGCGGCCACCGACGGCAGCCAGAAGGTCCTGGGCCATGGGCGAGTTGCTGCTGGCAAGGATCCTCGCTTCGCGGCCGAGGGCGTTGCCGGAGGCATACTGTTCCCAGCATCCGCGGTTGCCGCATTCGCAGCGGTGGCCTCCGGGCATGATGACCTGGTGGCCGAACTCGCCGGCCACGCCGAAGCGGCCCCGTTCCACCCGGCCGTCCATCACCATGGCCCCACCGATTCCGGTGCCGAGGGTGATGCATACCAGGCGGCTTTCCCCTTGCCCGGCGCCGAACCGCCACTCGGCCCACGCGGCGGCGTCGGCGTCGTTGGCCAGCAGCACCGGGCGCCGCAGGAGCTGCTGGAGGTTGGCGCGCAGGGGCTCGTTCCGCCAGGCGAGGTGGGGGCTGAAAAGGACGGTGCCGCCGTCGAGGTCCATCCAGCCGGCGGCCCCAATGCCCACCGACCGGATCCGCCGCCCGCTGCCGAGCTCTTCGACCAGTTCCACGATGACCCGTTCCACAGCCCGGGGATCAGTCCCGGGCGTGCTGCGGCGGGCTTCGCTGAGGATCCGGCCTTCCTCATCCACCACACCTGCAGCCACCTTGGTGCCGCCGATGTCGATGCCGATCGCCAGTCCGCGGCGGCCCAGGCGTGCCCGCCCCCGGGAACCTTTACCCTGCCCTGAAGTGGCGCGGTACGGGGCGGACCGCCGCTTCCACGGCGCGGATCGACGGAGGTGGCCGGCCTGGTCGCCGGAGGGCGGTGCGTACATAGTCCCCAATTCTAGGCTCGCGGCCGCACCCCCGGAGCCGGGGCACGCTGGCTCCGGATACGCCCCTCCCGCATTGACGGCTAAGTTACTGGCCAGTAACTTTAGATACAGCACTGTCCTGCGGCGGCATACTAGGCTTGTGGCATGCCCCCTGCGGGACGACGGATATCAAAGGAGCTATAGTGCGCCAATTCAGTGTTCCGCCCCTTGTTGTTGTTCCACCGGAGACCAACATCACAGACCTGCTGCTGCGGCAGGCCGAGAAGGCCAGCAACCCGGCGCTGTTTTCCCGCCTTGACGCATCAGGCTCCTGGCAGAACGTGTCCGCCACCGACTTCCTGGCCGACGTCAATGCCCTCGCGAAGGGTCTGATGGCCAGCGGCGTGGGCGCCGGCGACCGGGTGGGAATCATGTCCCGGACCCGTTACGAATGGTCCCTGGTGGACTTCGCCATTTGGTTTGCGGGCGCCATCTCGGTTCCGATCTATGAAACTTCGTCCCCGTCCCAGGTGGCCTGGAACCTCGGCGATTCCGGAGCCGTTGCCGCATTCGGCGAATCCGCTCACCACGAAAACATCATCCTGCAGGCCGTTACCGCCGAAGGCCTCACCGACTTGCAGCACGTCTGGCAGCTTGAAGGCAACGGCCTGGATGCACTCCGCGAAGCCGGGCGCGGCGTCAGCGACGACGAACTCGAGTCGCGGCGGAGTGCTGCCGGCCTCGCTGACACCGCCACCATCATCTACACGTCCGGCACCACCGGGCGGCCCAAGGGTTGCGAACTGACGCACGGGAACTTCGTGGAGCTCTCGGACAACGCCCTGGCCATCATCGGCGAAATCGTCCACGAGGACGCCAAGACCATCATGTTCCTTCCGCTGGCACACGTCTTCGCACGGTTCATTTCCGTCCTGGCCATGGCTGCCGGGACCACGGTGGCGCACACGCCGGACATCAAGAACCTGCTCGCGGACCTGCAGAGCTACGAGCCCACGTTCATCCTGGCCGTGCCACGGGTTTTCGAGAAGGTCTACAACTCGGCCATGACCAAGGCAGAGGACGGCGGAAAGGGCCCCATCTTCCACCGGGCCGCCGATACCGCCATCGCGTACTCCAAAGCACGCCAGGAAGGCCGCATCGGACTGGGCCTCAAGCTCCGCCATGCGCTGTTCGACAAGCTGGTGTACGGCAAGCTGCGCGCCGCGATGGGCGGCCACGTGGCCCACGCCGTGTCCGGCGGCGGCCCGCTCGGCGAACGCCTGGGCCACTTCTTCCAGGGCATCGGCATGCAGGTACTCGAGGGCTACGGCCTGACCGAAACCACAGCCCCCATCTCGGTCAACACCCCGTCCCGGATCAAGATCGGGTCCGTAGGCAAGCCGCTGCCCGGCAACGCCGTAAAGATCGCTGAGGACGGCGAAATCCTCACCCAGGGCGTCTGCGTAATGCGCGGCTACTACAAGCGCGATGACCTCACCGCGGACACGTTCGACGACGGCTGGTTCCGTACCGGGGACATCGGCCGGCTCGACGAGGAGGGCTTTGTCTGGATCACCGGCCGCAAGAAGGAGATCATCGTGACGGCCGGCGGCAAGAACGTCATCCCCGCCCTGCTGGAGGACCAGATCCGGGCCGACGCCCTGGTCTCGCAGGTCCTGGTTGTGGGTGACAACCGCCCGTTCATCGGCGCCCTGGTCACCCTTGACCAGGAGGCGCTGCCGGGCTGGCTCCAGCGGCACGGACTTCCGGCCGGCACCTCCCTTGAGGAGGCAGGGGACAATCCTGTGGTCAAGGCAGCGGTGCAGGACCTGATCACCGCCGCCAACGGGTCTGTGTCCCAGGCCGAGGCCATCAAGTCGTTCAGGATCGTTCCGGCCGACTTCACCGAGGCGTCCGGACACCTGACGCCGTCCATGAAGGTAAAGCGGGCACAGGTGATGAAGGACTTCGAGACCATCATCGAGGAGATGTACTCGGCGCCCCGCTCCTGACCCAAGCACTGCTGCACTAACGACGAAAAGGTCCTCCCGGCTGCTGCCGGGAGGACCTTTTCATTGCCTTAACTGCTGGACCGGGCTACTGCTCCACAACCAGGAGCAGGTCCCCGCCCTGCACCTGCTCCACCGCGGAGATGGCGAGCCTGCCCACCTTGCCGCCCACCGGCGTCGTAATGGATGCTTCCATCTTCATCGCCTCGATCGTGGCAACGGTATCGCCGGGGTTCACGGTGTCACCGGCCTTCACAGTGATCGTGACGGCGCCTGCGAACGGAGCGGCAACGTGGCCGGGCTGTGCCGGGTCCGCCTTCTCGGCGGCCTTGACGTTGCTGACCACCGAACGGTCACGCACCACCACCGGCCGGGACTGGCCGTTCAGCGTGCACATGACAGTACGCATGCCCTTTTCGTCGGGTTCCGAGACGGCTTCCAGGGAAGCGATCAGCCGGACACCGCGTTCCAGTTCGATTTCGTGCTCGGCCCCGCGCTGGAAACCGTAGAGGTAGTCGCGGGTGTCGAGGACGGAGATGTTGCCGTAGGTCTCCACGCTCTTCAGGTAGTCCTTGGTGGGACCGTCGAAGAGCAGCCGGTTCAGCGTGTGCTGGCGCGTCTTGGAATCGGACTTGAGCGCGGCGCTGTCCTCGGCGCTGAGCTCGGCGTCGCGGACCTTGATGCTGCGTCCCTGGAGTGCCTTGGTGCGGAAGGGCTCAGGCCATCCTCCGGGAGGGTCGCCGAGTTCGCCGGACAGGAACCCGATCACAGAATCGGGGATGTCGTAGTTCTGCGGGTTCTCATTGAAGTCCGCAGGATCGGCGTTGAGGCCCACCAGGTGCAGGGCGAGGTCGCCCACCACCTTGGAGGACGGGGTGACCTTGACCAGGTGGCCCAGGATCCGGTCGGCTGCCGTGTACATGTCCTCGATGGCTTCGAACCGCTCCCCCAAGCCCAGCGCAATGGCCTGCTGGCGGAGGTTGGAAAGCTGGCCACCGGGAATCTCGTGCTTGTACACCCGGCCGGTGGGGCCCGGCAGGCCCGATTCGAAGGGTGCGTACACCCGGCGGACTGCTTCCCAGTACGGTTCCAGGGAGCTGACGGCGTCCAGGCTGAGACCGGTCTCGCGGGGCGTGTGCGCCAGTGCTGCCACCAGTGCCGATGCCGATACCTGGCTGGTGGTGCCGGCCAGGGAGGCCGAAGCCACGTCCACGGCGTCCACGCCGGCATCCACGGCAGCGAGCAGGGTCGCCAGCTGGCCGCCCGCCGTGTCGTGGGTGTGCAGGTGGACGGGAAGGTCGAAGCGTTCGCGGAGCGCGGCCACCAGCTTGGCGGCCGCGGCGGGCCGCAGCAGGCCGGCCATGTCCTTGATCGCCAGGATGTGGGCGCCGGCGTCGACGATCTTCTGGGCCAGTTCGAGGTAGTAGTCCAGCGTGTACAGCTTCTCCGCCGGGTCCAGCAGGTCGCCCGTGTAGCACAGTGCCACTTCGGCGA
Source organism: Pseudarthrobacter sp. 10T415 (assembly GCF_056394175.1). Classification (NCBI taxonomy): domain Bacteria; kingdom Bacillati; phylum Actinomycetota; class Actinomycetes; order Micrococcales; family Micrococcaceae; genus Pseudarthrobacter; species Pseudarthrobacter sp. 10T415. The sequence goes on from NZ_JBFTHJ010000016.1 coordinate 57,726, forward strand.
CGGCTGTTCCGGTTGCGCGGACTGCACGGATGGCGGGGGCCATCTGGTTGACATCGTTCAGGGCGTCGAAGATCCGGAAGATGTCGATGCCGGTGGCCGCTGCCTCGTTGACGAAGGCTTCGGTGACTTCCTCGGGGTACGGGGTGTAACCGACGGTGTTGCGGCCGCGGAGGAGCATCTGGATGCAGACATTCGGCAGGGCCTCGCGAAGCGCTGCGAGGCGGTCCCACGGGTCTTCGCCGAGGAAGCGGAGGGCTACGTCATAGGTTGCCCCGCCCCAGGCTTCAACGGACAGCAGTTCCGGCATCAGGGCGCTCACGGCCGGTCCGGCAGCCACGAGGTCGCGGGTGCGGACCCGGGTGGCGAGCAACGACTGGTGGGCATCGCGGAAGGTGGTGTCCGTGACGGCAACAGGGGTTTGCTCGCGCAGCGCCTTGGCGAAGCCTTCCGGCCCGAGCTCACGCAGTTTCTGGCGGGAACCCGGCGCTGCCTGCTGTCCCTTCACCGACGGCAGCTTCGTCGCGGGGTCCGAGTGGACGGTCAGTTCGCCGTTGGGCTTGTTGACCGTAACGTCGGCCAGCCACGTCAGCAGCTTGGTGCCGCGGTCAGCGGACACCCGTGCCTTGAGCAGCTCGGGGCGCTGGTCGATGAAGTTGGTGGCGACGTCGCCGGCGATGAAGTCGGGGTCGTCCAGCACAGCCTGAAGGAAGGGGATGTTGGTGGAAACGCCGCGGATGCGGAACTCGGCAAGGGACCGGCGGGCGCGGGCCACGGCGGCGGGGTAGTCCCGGCCGCGGCAGGTGAGTTTGACCAGCATGGAGTCGAAGTGCGGGCTGATCTCGGCGCCGGAGTACACGGTTCCGCCGTCGAGCCGTACGCCGGCACCGCCTGCGGAGCGGTAGCCGGTGATCTTTCCGACGTCGGGCCGGAAGCCGTTGGACGGGTCCTCGGTGGTGATGCGGCTCTGCAAGGCAGCGCCCTTGAGGTGGACGGTCTCCTGGGAGAGTCCCAGGTCGGCCAGGGTTTCGCCGGAGGCGATGCGCATCTGGGCCTGGACCAGGTCCACGTCCGTGACTTCCTCGGTGACCGTGTGCTCCACCTGGATGCGCGGGTTCATTTCAATGAAGACGTGCTGGCCGGCCCGCTCGCCTTCGGTGTCCACCAGGAACTCGACGGTGCCGGCGTTGACGTAGTTCAGCGCCTGCGCGAATTTGACGGCGTCACGGTACAGGGCCTGGCGGATGTTTTCGTCCAGGTTCGGTGCAGGGGCGATCTCGATGACCTTCTGGTGCCGCCGCTGGATGGAACAGTCGCGCTCGAAGAGGTGCATGACGTTGCCCTCAGCGTCAGCGAGAATCTGCACCTCGATGTGGCGGGGGCGCAGGACGGCCTGCTCCAGGAACATGGTGGGATCGCCGAAAGCGGCGTCCGCCTCGCGCATGGCCGATTTGAGGGCCTCGGGAAGCGCTTCACGGGTGTCCACCCGCCGCATGCCACGGCCGCCACCGCCAGCCACTGCCTTCGCAAAGATGGGGAAGCCGATCTCATCGGCGGCGGCAAGCAGTTCGTCCAGGTCTTTGGACGGCTCACTGGACTTCAGTACCGGCACGCCGGCCGCGCGGGCCGCCTTCAGTGCCGCCACCTTGTTTCCGGCAAGTTCCAGGACTTCGGCCGGCGGACCCACGAACGTGATGCCCGCTTCCTTGGCTGCGCGGGCCAGGTCCGGGTTTTCCGAGAGGAAGCCGTACCCGGGGTAGATGGCGTCAGCGCCGGACTCCTTGGCCACCCGCACCATCTCGGCGACGTCCAGGTATGCCCGGACGGGATGCCCTTCCTCGCCAATCAGGTACGCCTCGTCCGCTTTCTGCCGGTGGATCGAGTTTCGGTCCTCATGGGGAAAGACGGCAACGGTCTTGGCGCCCAGCTCGTAGCCGGCGCGGAAGGCCCTGATCGCGATTTCGCCGCGGTTGGCCACCAGAACTTTGGAAAACATACTTCTCCTGCATCATTGCGGGTGGATCGGTGAGTGGTCACAGTGTCTAGGACCCACAAGGACAAACACAAATCTTTGTGTCAGCCATCACAGATTTCCCCGTCATGTCCTGATCGGTTTGTGCCGGGCCGTCCTGATATGACCCGCCTGCACCGCCAGTGCCATGCCGGGCGCCCATAAAGCAGGATTCACCGCGGCATCCACATATGATGAGTAGGGCGGCAGGACCGTCCGGCTTCGGTTCCGCCGGAGCAAACATTACCCCCAACACGGCATCCGGCGTTAGGTTTTGGTCTCTCAAGTGCAAGTAGTCAGCATCAGCAGCCTTAAGGGTGGAGTCGGCAAGACTTCCGTCACCACAGGATTGGCGTCTGCGGCGCTGGCCGCGGGAATCAAGACCCTTGTGGTGGACCTTGATCCCCACGCGGACGCAACCACGGCCCTGGGCGTGCAGCCCGGCGAGCAGCTTGATATCGGACGGATGCTCAAGAGCCCCCGCCGTGCCAAACTCGCCGAGAACGTAGTGCGGAGCAATTGGAGCGCCCGCGCCCACTCAAACGGTTCCGGCCCCGCTGTCCTGGACGTCGCCGTCGGCTCCGCCTATACGGGGATCTACGACCGTCCGGACCTTGGCCGCCGCGACCTTCGCCGGCTCACCGCGGTCCTGGCCGGTGCAGGCAACTATCAGCTGGTGCTGATCGACTGCCCGCCGTCGCTCAACGGCCTTACCCGGATGGCGTGGTCCGCCAGCGACAAGGTGGCACTTGTGGCCGAACCCGGGCTCTTCTCGGTGGCGGGCACGGAGCGCACCATGCGCGCCATCCAGCTCTTCAAGCAGGAGTTCGCCCCCAACCTTTCACCGGCCGGCATCGTCGCCAACCGGGTGCGGAGCGGCTCCTCCGAGCACACGTACCGGCTGGCCGAGATGGAGTCGATGTTTGGTGAGCTGCTGCTGAGCCCTCGGATCCCGGAGCAGGCCAACTGGCAGCAGATCCAGGGCGCAGCGCATCCGGTGCACCACTGGCCGGGCGACTCCGCCAAATCCGCCGCCGCCCTGTTCGATGAGCTGCTGGCCAACCTGATGGCTGCGGGCAGCGGCCTCCGAAGCCGCGCGCGCTAAGGACGAACCTTAAACGAACAGGGGCCGCACTCCTCCGGGAGGAGTGCGGCCCCTGTTTGTTGGTCTGCAGGTCAGCTGATCTTGCGAGCCGCCCGCCGCTTGCTGAGCTCATCGTCAGGGAAAGTCTGCTCGGCAGCGTGCTCGCTGGGCAGTGATGCCAGGCTGCCCTCCACCTCGCGCCATACCCGGCCAACCGCGATGCCGAAGACGCCCTGGCCGCCCTGTACGAGATCAATGACCTCATCGGCGGAGGTGCATTCGTAAACGCTGGCGCCGTCACTCATCAGGGTGATCTGGGCGAGGTCTTCCACGCCGCGTTCACGCAGGTGCTCCACGGCAGTGCGGATCTGCTGGAGGGAGACCCCGGTATCAAGGAGCCGCTTGACCACCTTGAGGACCAGGATGTCGCGGAATCCGTAGAGGCGCTGCGAGCCGGACCCGGCCGCGCCGCGTACGGCGGGCTCCACCAGTCCGGTCCTGGCCCAGTAATCGAGCTGCCGGTAAGTGATCCCGGCCGCCTTGCATGCGGTGGGACCGCGGTAGCCGGCGTCCTCGTCCAGGACAGGGAGGTCTTCGGTAAAGAGGAGGCCCTGGGCACCGCTTACGGGCACGGTGGCACCGGCCGTGGGCTGCTTTAGCCCGCCTGCTTCACCTTTAGGACTCACCTGGATCCTCCTTGTCGTACGCTCCCGGGAACAACTGCAGCAGCGTGGGCATGAAGACCATGCATGTAATTCTCGCGGGGCGCACTTTCCAGTGTGACTTGCGCGGCTGCCGTAAGCAATGGGAACTTGATACTTCGACGTTAGGCCCGGAGGGTCGCAAGGTCAAAGACGTTGGCGCTTTGAGGGGGCGTGTCGAAACTTTCAGCCTCAACTTTAACCTTAACGTGACCTAGCCGTCGAAATCTTCCGGCTCCACGTCATCGAGGAATTCACGGAATCTGCGCAGCTCGCGCTCCTCGTCCACAGTGGGGTTCGGCTCCGTGTCCTCGCCTTCGTCGTGCTCGGTGATGCGGACTCCGGCCTCGTCCATCACCGAGTCTGCGCACCAGATGCGGCACTTCGCCCGCAGGGCAATAGCGAGGGCGTCAGAGGCCCGCGAACTCACAGTGGTGCCGTTCTCGAACTGCAACTGCCCGTAGAAGATGTTGTCCTCCACGGCAACAATGTTCACGCTGACCACCGAGTGGCCCAGCGATTCCACCACGTCAACCAGGAGGTCGTGTGTCATGGGCCGGGGCGGAACCACGCCCTGCTGGGCCAGGGCGATGGCGCTGGCCTCCGGCGTTCCGATCCAGATGGGGACGTGGCGCTCCCCGTGCATCTCGCGGAGCAGCACCAGTGGCTGGTTGGACGGCAGTTCGATCCGAACGCCAACAATCTCGACTTCAATCATCAGATGTCCATGCGTGAGATGTGGTCCTGCACCAAAGCACGGTGCAGGGTGAGGCAGAGGTCGCTGATTTCGCGGGCTGCCTCAGCTGCACGCGCCTGGGATGCGGAGTCCTTGCGGGACGCCAGGGGTGCCACCGCGCGTTCCACGAGGCCGAACTCCCGTTCTGCAGCCGCCTGGAAGGGACGGAGGTGGCGTGGCTCAAGTCCATGGCCCTCGAGTTGGACGCAGGCACGCGCAACCTGGAGGGCATGTTCGTCGAACCGGCCATTGGTGTGGCTGATGAGGCCGAAGTCCAGGAGGGACTTCAGGAGCGGGACGCTGGCGCCGGATTCCGTCCGCAGCTGCTCTTCGGTGAGCTTGCGGCCATGGTTCTGAAGTTCGGCAGCGAGTTCGTCGGACACGATCCGCGGTGAAACCACGACGCCGGGCGGCAGGTTTTCCGGACGCTCTCCCCTGTCAATGGCATCAAGGTAGTCCTTGATGACCTTCAGGGGGAGGTACTGGTCCCGCTGCAAGGCAAGGACGAACCGGAGGCGTTCGACGTCGCCGTCGGAGTACTGCCGGTAACCGGCCGGAGTGCGCCGGGGGTTGATGAGGCCCTTTTCCTCAAGGAACCGGATCTTCGACGCTGTCATGCCCGGGAAGTCGGCACTGAGCTGGGCGAGTACCTCGCCAATGTTCAGGACCTGGGGTCCCCGGCGTTCGGGTTGTGCCATTGCCACAGGCAGCGGTCCCCGGATCAGCCGCGGCCTGCAGCTGTGGCAGGGCTCAGGTAGAAGGTAAGGCGGAACTTGCCAATCTGGACTTCGCTGCCCGACTTGAGCTCCACTGCGTCCACGCGGTCGTGGTTGACGTACGTGCCGTTCAGGCTGTTCCGGTCCACCACTTCAAAGCTGCGTGCCGTGCGCCGGAATTCGACGTGGCGGCGGGAAACTGTGACGTCGTCGAGGAAGATGTCAGCGTCAGGGTGGCGGCCCGCCGTCGTAACGTCCGAGTCGAGCAGGAAGCGCGCTCCGGCGTTTGGTCCGCTGTGGGCTACGAGCAGCGCCGAACCCGCAGGCAGGGCCTCGACGGAGTTGCGCTCCTCGAGGGAGAGCTTGGGTGCGATGGTGGGCTCATCCCGGATGGGGGTGAGATGGATCGAGGTGGTCTCCGACGCCTTAGCCGCACCCGTGCCGTATTCCCCATCGGCAGGGTTCTGTGTGTGGCCAGCCATGGATTCCTCCTCTTCCCGCTGCCGCCCGTCAGGGCTGCAGCCAACGTTTGCCCGCCGGACCGTCCCGGCAGGTCCGGTTCCGGCTCCGCATCCGGCCGTTGACGTGCGAAGACGTTCGTGCCTGCGAGGCGGGCCGGACCGGATTTACCGGTTAGCTTTAGCCTACCTGCTGTTCGTACTCGGATGCACTGAGCAACGAGTCAACAGCGTCTGCTTCGGCGAGTTTGACCTCGATCAGCCAGCCGTCGCCGTACGGATCAGTGTTGATGAGTGCGGAATCGGAGTCCAGTGACTCGTTGCGGGCCACAATTTCGCCCGAAACCGGCGCGTAGATGTCGCTGACGCTCTTGGTGGATTCGACTTCGCCCACCACTTCGTTGGCCGTAACCTTTGTACCCACTTCGGGCATCTGCGCGTACACAACATCCCCAAGGGCGTCCTGGGCAAAGTCGGTGATGCCCACGCGGACCACGCCGTCAGCGTTGGGGGCAGTGACCCACTCGTGTTCGGCGGTGTAGGACAGGTCTTCGGGAATGTTGCTCATTGGGGGCCTTTCGTAGGGCTGGACACCAAGGTCAGGAGGCGCGGAAACGAGCCGCCGCTGAAAGTATAGGCATATCTGCCGGGGCGTTCACGGGGGTGTCTGCGAAGATGGGACGCATGAGCGCGCTTCGTTGCGCCGGACTGCGCGGAGAGGGCGGGTAACCATGCCGGAGCTTCCCGAGGTGGCCGGCCTGGCCACCTTCCTGGACGGACAGCTGCGTGGCGCCGTCCTGACCAAACTGCAGGTTGTCTCCTTCGCGGTGCTCAAGACGGCGGATCCTCCCTTCAATGCGATTGAGGGCCGCACCGTGGCCGGAGTCCGCCGCTTTGGAAAGTTCATCAGCATCGACACCGATGGCATGTCCCTGGTGTTCCACCTGGCCCGCGCCGGTTGGCTCCGCTTCACGGACTCCCCCGCGGACAGCCAGTTGAAAATGGGCAAAGGGCTGATTGCTGTCCGCTGTGCTTTCTCCGCACCGGACGGGCCGCGCGGGTTCGACCTCACGGAGGCCGGCACCAAGAAGAGCCTTGCGGTGTACGTGGTGCGGGATCCGCAGGACGTGCCCGGGATCGCCGCGCTGGGTCCGGATCCGTTCACGGAGACGTTCGACGCCGGCATGCTGGCCGAGATCCTCGGGGCCAGTTCCCAGCAGATCAAGGGCCTCCTGCGCAGCCAGAGCGTCATCGCCGGCATTGGGAACGCCTACAGCGACGAAATCCTGCATGCGGCCCGCATTTCCCCGTTTGCCACCGCCAAATCCCTGGACCGGGAAACAGTCCAGGTGCTGTACGAGGCCATCCACGGCATTCTGGGCGAAGCACTGGCCGAAGCCCAGGGCAAGCCTCCGAAGGATTTGAAGGACGTCAAGCGCAGCCATATGCGCGTCCACGCGCGCACGGGGTTGCCGTGCCCGGTCTGCGGGGACACCGTGCGGGAGGTGTCCTTCGCCGACACAGCGCTCCAGTACTGCCCCACCTGCCAGACCAAGGGCAAGATCCTTGCTGACCGGCGTACATCCAAGTTCCTGAAATAGCCGGCCCAAGAGGGAAGGAGTGACGTTCGCGGCGGCTGGGCAGCGCCCGGGGCCGCGTGCCAATTTGGGGGCTGCGGTGCCGGGCGGCGGCTTGCTACCCGCGGGTAGGCGGTCGACGGCCGCGCAGGTTCCCGGAGAGACGCTGGAAACGCCTCACTCCCCCTATGATTGCAGGGAATCGCAGGTAAGAGAAGGAAGTCCCTTCCCACGCCGGAAACACCTTAGTATCCTTGATGTCACGTCCCCCAAATGCTCATATCCTGGCGGACGGAAACTGGTTACATGAGGGTCCAGACACAGGCGCTCACTCCCCACACAAAGTGCCCCTCTGGGCCTTTTGCATGTGTTCAGTCATCACTGAAGCGCCCCTCGACCGTGAACCGGGGGAAACAGGTTCACGCGCTGGGCCGGCGCCCGCACCCTCAAGCCCAAGCTACTCACGCGGCAGGCTTGAGTGACAACCGCAGACAGGCGAGTCGACAACGACGTGGACCGTGCCCATATGACGGCCCGTGCCTGCCCATTCTGCCTGCTTGCCTGCTCCTGCGGGGTATCGATCCATTCGATCACCTGAGGTAAATGTCATGAAGAGAACAGCACGTTTTTTGAGTTCGACTGTCCTGGTGGCAGGACTCACGCTCGGCGGCTCGGCAACTGCCGCTTTCGCCAACAGCAACGACAAGGTCAGCGACCACAACTCGTCCTATTCCAGGACGTACGACAAAGACCAGCGCGACCGCAGCGACCGTGACCGCGACCACCGCGATCACCGGTACCTCTTCATCTGTTTCGACCGCCGCGGCAACCACTGGTTTGAGTGGGGCGACAGGTATGACAACAGGAGGAATTGCTACGTGATCCGCGTGCGGTACTGATCCACCGGGGCATCAAATAACGCTTGCGGGCGTTAAAGCAAAAGGGCCGCTTTCCGGAGTCATTCCGGAAAGCGGCCCTTCGTGGTCGGGCTGACAGGATTTGAACCTGCGACCCCTTGACCCCCAGTCAAGTGCGCTACCAAGCTGCGCTACAGCCCGCTGGTTCCGCCGTTCTCCGCTGCAGGTCATCCCGGATTCCTCCGAAGATTTCCATCAGCAGTCCGGCCGAACCACCTAGAAGAGCTTACACGATCGAAAGGGGTGTGGATGACACTTTCCGGGAATCGGGCCCGGACGTGTCGGAGTCAACACCCGTCCTAGCGCTTCTTGCCGCGCTTTTCGCGGACGCGCATGTTGACCTCGATGGGCGTGCCTTCGAAGCCGAAGGTTTCCCGAAGCCGGCGCGTGATGAACCGGCGGTACCCGGGATCGAGGAAGCCGGTGGTGAAGAGTACGAACTTCGGCGGCCGGCTGGAGGCCTGGGTACCAAAGAGGATGCGCGGCTGCTTGCCGCCCCTGACGGGGTGCGGGTGGGCAGCTACCAGTTCGCCGAGGAAGGCGTTCAGGCGGCCGGTGGGGATGCGCCTGTCCCAGTTCTCCAGGGCGAGGTCCAGGGCAGGGACCAAGCGGTCCTTGTGCCAGCCGGTCAGGGCCGAGATGTTCACGCGCGGCGCCCAGGCCACGTGGGCCAGGTCCTGTTCGATCTCACGTTCCAGGTAAGTGCGGCGTTCGTCGTCGAGCAGGTCCCACTTGTTGAAAGCCAGCACCAGGGCGCGGCCCGACTCGATGGCCAGCTGAAGGATACGCACGTCCTGTTCGCTGAGGACCTCGTCTACGGCGAGGAGCACGACGGCGACCTCCGCCTTCTCAAGGGCGGCCTGCGTCCGCAGCGAGGCGTAGTAGTCAGCTCCCTGCGCCATGTGCTGGCGGCGGCGGATACCTGCAGTGTCCACGAAGCGCCAGGTGCGGTCGCCAAGTTCAATGAACTCGTCCACGGGGTCCCTGGTAGTGCCGGCGGTGTTGTCCACCACCACGCGCTCGGTTCCCGCAAGCTTATTCAACAGCGAGGACTTGCCCACGTTGGGGCGGCCAATCAGCGCGATGCGGCGGGGGCCGCCTGAGCGCTCCACGCCTTCAACGGTGGAAAACTCGGGCAGGACATCCATGACGTGGTCCAGGAGGTCAGCCACGCCGCGGCCGTGCAGGGCGGAGACCGGGTACGGCTCGCCGAAGCCAAGGCCCCACAATGCGGCGCTGTCGGCTTCCTGGGCGAAGTCGTCCACCTTGTTGGCCACCATGATGACCGGCTTCTTGCTGCGGCGGAGCATCTTCATGACGCCTTCATCCGTGGCGGTGGCGCCGACGGCGGAGTCGACCACGAAGAGGACGGCGTCGGCGAGTTCCACGGCCATCTCGGCCTGCTCGGCAACCCGGGCGTGGATGCCACGGGCGTCGTGTTCCCACCCGCCCGTGTCCACCAGGGTGAAGTTGCGGCCGTTCCAGCTTGCCGAGTACATGACGCGGTCGCGGGTGACACCGGGGGTATCCTCCACCACTGCTTCGCGGCGGCCGAGGATGCGGTTCACCAGCGTGGACTTGCCCACATTGGGCCGGCCGATGATGGCCAGGACAGGATCCAGCTTGACGGGACCGTCCAGGTCATCGTCGCCGTATTCGCCGCTTAGGAGGGCGGCATCTTCCTCGTCCAGCTCGTAATCCTCCAGGCCTGCCCGGAGGGAGGCAGCACGGAGTTCGGCTTCGTCGTCGCCGATCGCCGCAAGCCGCTCGGCCACCTGGTCTGCGCCGGAAGGCGTGTACTCGTACTCGGCGGAGCCGGAATGCCCGGATGTCTGCGTGGTGTCGCTCATTGCACTGTCCTTAGTGGTCATCTGCCGGCGTCCCGGCTACTGCTGTTAAGTCTTGGGGAGCATCAGCGAACGGCAACGGCTGCCCACTGAGCTGAATGGCGTCGCGGACGTGCCCGGCCAGCGCTGCGCGGATTTCCTGCGCCGCCCTGTCCATTGAAGCACGGCCTGTTTCCCCTGCCCTGCGGGTCAGGGTCAGGGCGGGGCCGAAGGCCACATGGAACCGGCGGCCCGGCCGGGGCACGGAGTCGAGGTGTTCCCCGCCAACACGCGTGCCCAGGATGGCCACCGGCACCACGGGTGCGCCGGAATTGAGGGCAAGCCAGGCAACGCCGCCGCTGATCCCCGCGGCGTCCCCGCTCCCCCGTGTACCTTCGGGCAGGATCCCGACGCAACGCCCGGCGTCGAGCACGTCCTTGCACCGTTGCAGCGCGGCACGGTCGCCGCGCCGGTCCACCGGCAATTGCCCGGAGGCGTTGAGGACCCGGCCAAGGAATCCCTTGAACATCTCCTGCTTGACCAGGATGTGCATGGGCCGCGGCGCGGCCCCGAACATGACCGGTCCGTCCAGGTAGCTGATGTGGTTGCCGGCAAAGATTACCGGGCCGCCGGTGGGGACGTTGTCCCGGCCGGTGACGGTGGTGCGGTAGACGAGATGGTCAAGGATCCAGCCGACAGGCCTGCTCCATGCCATGGTCCAGCCCGCGGGTGCCCCGGCGGTGCCCTCAGTCACGGTTGAGGACCTTGGTGACAATCACCAGTGCGGCATCCACGGTCTGCTCAAAGTCCAGGTCCGAGGAGTCCAGCGTCACCACGCCGGAAGCAGCCTGGGTGAAGTTCACCACCGCTGAGTCCTTGGCGTCGCGGTGTGTGACCTGGGCTGCCAGTTCCGCGGCGTTCTGCGTGCCGCCGAGCTGGAGGCCGCGCCGGCGCAGCCGTGCTTCCTCACTGGCAGTCAGGAGCATGCGCACCTCAGCTCCGGGGGCGACGACGGTGGTGATGTCCCGGCCCTCCACCACCATGCGGCGGTGGTGCTTTTCGATCAGGTCGCGCTGGCGGCGGATCAGTTCGGTCCGTGCACCCAAGGTGGTGGCCACCGCGCTGACGGCGGAGGAAATGGCGGGCTCGCGGATGGCGTCCGTGACGTCCACGCCGTCCACCCTGACATATTCCTCGTTGGGGCTGGTGCTGACTTCCAGCACCAGGTCCCGCGAGGCCTGTTCCACGGCTGCGGCGTCCTCCAGGTCTATGCCGGTGGTGACGCAGTGCCAGGTGAGGGCCCGGTACATCGCGCCGGTATCCAGGTAGGCAATCCGCAGCCTCCGGGCCACTTCCTTGCTGACGCTGGATTTGCCGGAACCGGAGGGGCCGTCGATGGCAACAACGAGCGGCCGGCCGATGCGCAGGGCGCGCACGGATTCTAGGAGTTCTTGTGTCATTACTGAAGTACCCGCCATCCGCGGTCGTTGAGGGCTTCGATCAGGTGGTCATGCTTATTGGGCAGCACGGATATTTCCACCATACCGACGTTCTGTCCGGAGGAATGGTCAAGCCGCAGGTCTTCCAGGTTCACGCCGATCTCACCGATCTCGGTGAGCAGCTGCGCGATCTGGCCGGGCCGGTCGTCCACCAGCACGGTAAGCCAGGAATACGCCTGCGGCGGGCCGCCATGCTTGCCGGGGATCCGGGCCTGGCCGGCATTGCCCTCGCTCATCAGCTGGGCGAGGTCCAGCCTCGCCCCGGGCGCGGTGGGGTTTTCCAGCGTTCCGATCAGGCGGTTCAGGTCTTCCCGGACGCCGTAGAGGATGTCCACTACCTTGCCGGCGTTACCGCCCAAAATCTGCACCCACAGGGTGGGATCGCTGGCAGCGATCCTGGTGACGTCGCGCAGCCCGTTCCCCGCGAGGGACAACGCATGCAGCGGTGTCCCCTGCAGCCGGCTGGCCAGCAAGGAGGACATCACCTGGGGCAGGTGCGAAACAAGCGCTACGGCTTCGTCGTGCTCGTCCGGGGTGAACTGTGAAACGACGGCGCCCAGGTCCGTTGCAAGCGAGCGCGCAATCTGGAGGGCTGCTGCGGAGGTCTCCTCCGAGGGGCACACCACCCACGGCATGGACGTGAAAAGCTCACCGCGGGCCGCAACCGGTCCGGACTTTTCGCGTCCGGCCATGGGGTGCGTTCCCACATAACGGGCCAGGTCCGTGCCGCTGCTCCGAAGGCTCGACAGGATGCCTGCCTTAACGCTGGCGATGTCCACCACCACGGCGTCCGGGTAATCGGACAGCGCGGTGGTGACCACCTCGGCCGTGACGTCCGGCGGCGCCGCCACCACTACCAGCTGCGGTGCTGCACCGGCCAGCTCCGCGAGGGGCCGGCCGGCGCCGATGTCAACAGCCACCGCCTGGTTGGTGGGCGACGGGTCGGACAGGAAGACGGGGACGCCGCGGCCCCTCAAGCCCAGGCCGATACTCGTCCCCAGCAGCCCGGTGCCGATCACGACGACGGGCCCGTCCAAATGCCCGCGGCCGTGGCTCTTGAACGCGGACATGCCTCAGAGTCCTACGGACGCCAGCAGGTGGCCGACTTCCTGCTTGCCGAGGTTGCGGATGCTGCCCTGGCGCTGGTCGCCCAAACCGATGGGTCCCACCTTGACGCGGACCAGCCGCTGGACGGGGAAACCAACGGCATCGAACATGCGGCGGACGATGCGGTTCTTGCCGGAGTGCAGTACCACTTCGATCAGCACGTGCCCGGGGGTGGAGTCCACCAGGCGGAAGGAGTCAACGGCTGCCGGCCCGTCTTCGAGTTCCACGCCGGCCTTCAGCTGCGCGCCGATTCCCTGCGGGAACGGGCCCCGCACCTGGACCAGGTAGGTCTTGGGGACTTCGTAGGAAGGGTGGGTGAGGCGGTTGGCCAGTTCGCCGTCGTTCGTGAGGAGCAGCAGCCCCTCGGTGGCGACGTCGAGGCGGCCCACATGGAACAACCGCTCACCGGTGTTCTTGTTGCTCTTGAGGAAGTCGCTGATGCACGGCCGGCCATCGGGATCCTCCATGGTGGACACAACGCCCTTGGGCTTGTTGAACACCATGTAGACGAGGTTTTCGTCCAGCTGGATGCGGAGACCGTCCACGTGGATGACCGCCGTGGTGGGATCGATGCGCACCCCAAGCTCGGTTACTACCTGGCCGTCCACCTCAACCCGGCCTTCAGCGATCATCTCTTCGCAGACGCGCCTGGACGCAACTCCAGCGGAGGCCATGACTTTTTGCAGGCGTACGCCGTCGGCGTCGTGCAGCTCAGACTGGGGAACGTCGGTGCGGGGGCGCTTCTTGCGGCCCGGCTTCCGGACCGGCCCGAGGTTCTGCCCGAAGCGTTCGCTGCCGAAGGCGCGGGAGGCCGCTGCGCCGGGAGCACCCGTGCGGGGCTTGGGCTTCAGGGCACCCGGGGTTCCCGGAGCTTTCTTTGCGCCCGGCTTGCGGGCGGCAGGCTTCCGGGAAGAAGGCTTGCTGGACCGCTCCGGCGCGCCACCTTGCTGGGAGCCGGCCAAATCCGGGTCGATGAACCGTTCTTCGCGCGGTTTGGGGGCGCGCTGCGGCCGGTCGCTGCCGAAGCCCTGGCCGCGCTGGCCGCCGGCGGAACCTCCGCCGAATCCTCCGCCGGCTGTCCCCCTGCGGGGGGTGTTGCCCTGCGGCTTGTTCCGGTCCGCGCCGCCGCGTCCGGAGCTGTTACGTGGTGAACCCTGGCGTCCCGCCTGTGTCATGACCCGTCCTCTGCTGTTTTGGCCTGCAAAAGCTGTCCACGGACAACCCTAGCCAGCCGGGCAGAAATTATCTGCCCTGGTGGATATTCATCTGCAGGCCGGATTTTCCGGACCTACATTCTGTCGGCGTCGTAGAACTCCGCGATGCCTTCCAGCCCCGGGAGGTGCGGGGAAAGCTGCGGAAGCCCGGCCACAGAGCTGATTCCCATCCGTTCAAGGAAGTAGGAGGTGGTCCGGTAAAGGATGGCCCCGGACTCGGGATCCGTTCCCGCGTCCTCAATCAGCCCGCGTTGGGCAAGTGTCCGTACGACAGAGTCAACATTGACCCCGCGAATTGCAGACACCCGAGCCCGGGAAACGGGCTGCCGGTAAGCGATGACCGCCAGCGTTTCCAATGCCGCCTGCGTGAGCCTGGCAGTCTGCCCCTCGAGCACATACTTCCCGACGATGTCGGCGAAGTCCGGGCGGGAGTAGATCCGCCAGCCACCGGCGATGTTCCGCAATTCAAAACCCCGGGGGCTGGAGCCAAAGCCAGTTGAACTGGCCTGTTCCTCATCCGGGGCGTTAACAGTATACCCGTTGTAATCAGCCTGAAGATCCGCCAGCAACTCCCGGACCTCCCCCAGCGTCAGTTCCAGCCCGGCCGCCAGTTCATCTTCGGTGGCCGGCTGGTCAACCACCATGAGCACGGCTTCAAGCGCGGCTTTGGCGCCACCGGGCAGGTCGCGGAGGCTGGCTCGGGCATCGTCATGGCCCTCGGCGCTGTCAGCGGTGTTCACGGTTGTTCCTCATATTCTTCGCTCAGGTTTTCCGCCGACCAGTCGCGCTCCCCTGCCGTCCAGTGGATAGCCAGGTCCGCGAGCGGTGACAGCTGGTCGAAGGCCACGGCCCTGTCCCGGTACAGCTCCAGGAGGGCCAGGAACCGTGCCACCACCACCAGCGTCGAGTCGGCGTCTGCGGTCAGTGCCCTGAAGGTCAGGGGTGATTCATGCTGCAGTCGGATACCCAGGATCTCCGCCTGTTCCTTGACGCTGACAGTGCCGCCATGCAGGTGCCCCAGGCCAACCTCGGTTGGCTTCGGCGCCTTGGGCCGAAGGGCGGCTGCGGCGAGGGCGGCGAACTGCTCCGGGGTGTGCTTCCACACAAGCTCGGGAAGCATCGCTGCGAAATGCTCCTCGAGGGCCACCTGGCGGGGAAACCGCCGGCCTTCCTCGTGCAGGGTGCCGCCCAGGAGCCCTGCCACCTGCTTGAAGGCCTTGTACTGCAGCAGGCGGGCAAAAAGGAGGTCCCTGGCCTCCAGGAGGGCGATGTCTTCGTCGCTCTCCACCTCGCCGGCGGGCAGCAGCCGGGCCGCCTTCAGGTCCAGCAGTGTGGCTGCGATGACCAGGAACTCACTGGCCTCGTCCAGCGCCCAGTCCTGGCCAAGTTCCTGCAGCTTGCGGATGTACTTGATGAACTCATCGGTGACTGTCGCAATGGCAACTTCGGTGATGTCGAGCTGGTGCTTGGCGATGAGTCCGAGAAGGAGGTCGAACGGGCCGGTGAAGTTGGCCAGCCGCACCTCAAAGCCGGGTTTGGATTCGGCCACGGCGTGGCTAGGGTGCGCCGCCGCGCGAAATGAGCTCCTTGGCGAGGCGGCGGTAGGCGTCCGCTCCCACGTGGGTGCCGGCATAGCTGGTGATGGGCTCTGCGGCCACCGTGGCGTCCGCGAACTTGATGGAGCGCTTGATGACCGTTTCGAAAACCTTGTCCCCGAAAGCTTCCACCAGGCGGGTGATGACTTCCCGGCTGTGCAGGGTGCGGGCGTCATACATGGTGGCCAGCACGCCATCAACCTGAAGGCGCGGGTTGAGCCGGTCCTGGACCTTGTCGATGGTTTCAACCAGCAGTGCTACCGCGCGCAGGGCGAAGAATTCGCAGATCAGCGGGATGATGACGCCGTGGGCGGCGGTGAGGGCGTTGACGGTCAGCAGGCCGAGGGACGGCTGGCAGTCGATGAGGACGACGTCGTAATCGTCTTCGACCTTCTTCAGCGCACGGTCCAGGACCTGTTCGCGGGCTACCTCGTTGACCAGCTGCACTTCGGCAGCGGAGAGGTCGATGTTGGCAGGCAGCAGGTCGACGTTCTCCACGCCGGTGTGGTGGATGGCTTCGCGGATGTCCACCTTGCGGTCCATCAGGACGTTGTAGACCGTGAGGTCCAGTTCGTGGGGGTTGACGCCCAGGCCGGCCGACAGCGCACCCTGGGGGTCGAAGTCCACCAGCAGGACGCGCCGCCCGTATTCGGCGAGGGCTGCCGCGAGGTTGATCGTGGACGTGGTCTTCCCCACTCCGCCTTTTTGGTTGACCATGGCGATGACGCGCGCGGGCCCATGGGAGGGCAGCGGCGCGGGTTCGGGGAACTCACGCAATGGGCGACCCGTAGGGCCCATCACCGCGTTGTCGAGGTCGAATTCCGTGCCTTCCAGAGTTGCCGCACCCTGTTCGCTGCTCACGTATCTGTCCACACTTTCGATGACGGTGACTTGCTTGCCGCTGGATCCCCAGCGCCGTTCCTTCCCTCCAAGGCTACAGCCGCCGACACGGCATTCCGGGTAACTTGACTTTCTTCGAATGTTGAGCCTTGACCCTCTAGTTGAGGTCGAAGGTTGAGGCTTCTGATACGCGAAACGGCCCCCGGAGCGTGCTCCGGGGGCCGTTTGACTGCAAGGCGGGGTTAGGCGCTGGCGGCAGCCTTCGCGCCTTCTTCCTTCGGCGCAAGCTCGCCGTGCCCGGCGATCATGGTCTGCTCGTCGAAGGGCAGCTCGCCGGAGAGGACCCGGGTGACCTGTCCGCCGTCGATTTCCTTGACCCAGGTGCCGATCAGGATGGTGGCCACGGCGTTGCCGGTGAAGTTGGTCAGGGCGCGGGCTTCGGACATGAACCGGTCGATGCCAACGATCATGCCCACGCCGCCTAGCAGTTCGGGCTTGTGGGCCTGCAGGCCTGCTGCGAGCGTTGCCAGGCCGGCGCCGGTGACGCCGGCAGCACCCTTGGAGGCAATGATCATGAAGATCAGCAGCGAGATCTGGGCGCCGAGATCCAGCGGGGTCCCCATGGCATTGGCGACGAAGAGTGAAGCCATGGTCAGGTAGATGGCCGTGCCGTCAAGGTTGAAGGAGTAGCCCGTGGGTACCGTGACGCCGACGACGGGCTTGGAGACGCCCAGGTGTTCCATCTTGGCGATGAGGCGGGGCAGCGCTGCCTCGGAGGAGGACGTGGAGAAGATCAGGAGGTATTCGCGAGCCAGGTACTTCATCAGCTTGAAGATGTTGACGCCGGACACAACCTGCAGGATACCGCCGAGGATTACCACGATGAACAGTGCGCAGGTGATGTAGAAGGCGATCATCAAGGTGAACATGCTCACGATCGCCTGGAAGCCGGTCGCACCAACCACGGCGGCGATGGCACCAAAGGCGCCGACGGGAGCCAGCCACATGATCATGATCAGGATACGGAAGACGAGCGCCTGGCCGTGGCCGATGGCCTTGAGGATGGGAGCGCCCTGCGGGCCCATCTTCTGCAGCGCGAAGCCAACGAGGATGGCTGCGAGGAGGGTGGGAAGCACGGGGACGTCACTGGGAATGATCCCCAGCAGGAAGTCCACGGTGCTGTCCGTGGCGGCCTTCTTGTTGGGATCGTACGGCGTGAGCTTGAGTCCCTCACCCGGGTGGATCAGGTTGCCCACCACCAGGCCGATGGCCAGGGCGAAGGTGGACATGACCACGAAGTACGCAAGCGCCAGGCCGCCCACCTTGCCGACGGTGGCGGCTTTGGCGATGGAGCCGATGCCCAGGACGATGGTGCAGAAGATGATGGGCGCGATCATCATCTTGATGAGCTTGATGAACCCGTCGCCCAGCGGCTTGAGGGATTTGCCCACTTCGGGGAACAGCAGGCCGACGACGGCGCCCAGGATAACGGCGGCAATAACGGCGATGTAGAGGTAATGCGATTTGTCCAGGCCCTTGCGCCGCGGCGCCGCGGTGTTCAGGGACTCTCCCCGTTGAGAAGCCATGATGTGTCTCCTTTGGATAATCTGATAGACGCTGCGGCACAGTCACTGGGCTCACACGTCCTGCGGTGTGATATCCATCATTGGCCACACCGTGATCCAGCTCACCGTTGCGTTCATATTGGTCGCGGCGCAGGTGCTGGGTGACCCAGCCAGGCGCCCGGAGACGGAGGGAAAGGTACTGATGATCCACCGCTGGAGTATCGCCCGCCGGCTCTTTGTGGCGAACCTGTTGATTGTGGTGTCCTTCATCGCCGTGGTGGGAACGGCGGCCTACGTGGACGCCCGGGACCGGACGTACAGCGAAGCGGGCCTGCGGATGACCGGCATCGCCACTTCGATCGCGTCCAACCCGCTGGTGCTGCAGGCCGCCGGGACCCGGGACCCGTCGTCGATCCTGCAGCCCTATGCCCTCGACGTCATGGAGGAAGCCCACGTCGATTTCATCACCATCATGGCCCCGGACCGGACCCGCTGGACCCACCCGCGGAACGAGGAGCTGGGCAAGCCCTACATCGGGTCCATCGATGCGGCGCTGCGGGGTGAGACCTTCACCGAGGTCACCTCCGGCACCCTGGGCCCCTCCGTGCGCACCATAGTTCCGGTGAAGGACGACGCCGGCACGGTCCGCGCCCTTGTGGCCGCCGGGGTGACGGTGGGCACCGTCGACGTCGCCTTCGCGGCGCGCCTTCCGGCCCTGGCCGCCATCGGCCTCGCGTTGCTGGTGGGTGGCTCGCTGGCCTCGTGGCTTCTGGGCCGGTACCTCCGGCGGGTCACCCGCGGGTGGGGGCCCGAGCAGCTCTCCCAGCTGTTCGCCTACTACGAATCCGTACTTCACTCTGTCCGCGAGGGCCTGATCCTGATCGACACCCGGGGACGGGTGGTGATGTACAACGACCAGGCTGCAGAGCTGCTCGGCCTTGCCCAGACCGGCAGCAGCGACCCCACCCGGCCGCCGTCGCTGTCAGACCTTCCACTCGACGAGGGACTCCGCAACCTTTTCGAGTCCGGGCGCCCTGCCAATGACGAGATTGTCCTTACCGGATCACGGGTCCTGGTAGTCAACCAGGGCCCGGCCAAGGGGCCGGAACCCTTCGGACCCCGGGGCAGGACACCCGTGTACGGTACGGTGGCCACCCTCCGCGACCGGACGGAGATCGAGGCGCTGGGCAATGAGCTGGAAACCATGCGCACCCTTTCCGATGCCCTGCGGGCACAAACCCATGAGCATGCCAACAGGCTGCACACCATGGTGTCTCTGCTGGAATTGGGACGGACCCAGGAAGCACTGGATTTCGCCACGAAGGACCTGGAGTTGAGCCAGCAACTGACCGACGACATGGTCAGTTCGGTGGACGAACCGGTCCTTGGCGCCTTGGTGATGGGCAAGGCGGCCGAAGCGCACGAACGCGGGGTGCACCTGGAAGTCACCGCCCTCGGATCCGGCACGTCGGCAGGGATCGCGGTGCAGGACCTGGTCACGGTCCTCGGCAACCTGCTGGACAACGCCATCGACGCCGCGGCCGACGCTCCCCCGCCGCGCCGGGTGGAGCTGACGGTAGAGTCGGACGTTGAGGGGCTGGATATCGCCGTCCACGACTCGGGGGCCGGCATCGATCCGGCGTCTGCAGAGAACATGTTCCGGCATGGTTTCAGCACCAAACCCGCCGGCCCGGGCGGGCGCGGCATAGGCCTGGCTTTGGTCCGCCAGGCTGTGCAGCGCCTGGGCGGCTCGCTGGTCATCAACGGGCGCCGGGGTGCCAAATTCGAGGTGTTCCTGCCGGCGGCGGTGGCGCCGGAGGCGGCCGTGCCGGAGAATTCACCCGGTGCGCGGAACAGGGATACCGGAACTGCTGCCGGGACAGACGCTGCCGGAAAGGGAGCATAAAGCGTGAGCAACATTCGCGTCCTCGTCGTTGAGGACGAAGCCATCGCCTCGGCCGCCCACGCGGCCTACGTTGGACGGCTGCCGGGCTTTGAATTGGCGGGCACGGCGCCCGACGGGCAATCGGCGCTGCGGCTGCTGGGCGAGTTCGCGGCATCCGGCAGTCCCGTGGAACTCGTCCTGCTGGATATGAACCTCCCGGACCTGCATGGGCTGGACATTGCCCGCCGCATGCGTGCGGCCGGCCTGCTCGCGGACATCATCGCGATCACCGCCGTCCGGGAGCTCGCCGTCGTGCGCAGCGCCGTAGCCATCGGCGTGGTGCAGTACCTCATCAAGCCGTTCACCTTCGCCACGTTCTCGGACAAGCTTGAGAGTTACCGCCAGTTCCGGCAGCAACTGGCGGACGGCACGGGCGCGGCAGGAAAGGCCGGAGCCTCCCAGAGTGAAGTGGACCAGGCCTTCGCAAGCCTGCGGGCGCCTTCCGAGCTTCCGCTGCCCAAGGGGCTGTCCACCTCCACGCTGGACTCCGTCAAGGACTTCCTCAAGGCACAGCAGAATGCCGTGTCCGCCACAGAGGTCATGGATGCGCTGGGGATGTCCCGCGTCACGGCGCGCCGCTACCTTGAGTACCTGGCCGACGCCGGAACGGTGCAGCGGACGGCCAGGTACGGAACCCCGGGGCGTCCGGAGAACGAGTACCGCTGGAGCGGACGCTGAGAAGGTCCAGGTCAGGGCTGCAGTGGTCCTTGTCCCGGGGTTTCCGGCCGCAGTGTTCCGATGAGCTGCTCGATGACCCCAACGTCCTCGATGGTGGACGGCACGGTGTAGTCCACGCCGTCGGCAATCTGCCGCATCGTCTTGCGGAGGATCTTCCCTGACCGCGTCTTGGGCAGCGCATCCACCACGGTGACGTGCTTAAAGTCCGCGACAGCCCCGATGTCGCGCCGGACCATGGCCACCAGTTCGGCGGCCAATACGTCGTCCTGAACGTCGACGCCGGATTTGAGGACCACATACCCGCTGGGGCGCTGGCCCTTGAGCGGATCAGCAAGGCCGATGACGGCGCACTCAGCCACGGCGGGGTGCTGGCCGATCACCTGCTCCATCGCTCCGGTGGAGAGGCGGTGGCCGGCGACGTTGATGATGTCGTCCGTCCGTCCCATGACGAAGACGTAGCCGTCGCCGTCCCGGAAGCCGGAGTCGCCGGTGGCGTAACAGCCCTCGAAGGCCTGCAGGTAGGACGAGACGAAGCGTTCGTCGTTTCCCCAGAGGGTGGTCAGCGTCCCGGGCGGCAACGGCAGCCCCAGCACGATGTTTCCTTCAACGTCCGGCTCCACTTCCTCTCCCAGTCCATCAACGATCGCCAGCCGGAAGCCGGGCATCGGGACGCTGGGAGAACCTGCCTTGATGGGCAGTTCCTCCAGCCCGCGGGGGTTGGCGCAGATGGCCCATCCTGTTTCCGTTTGCCACCAGTGGTCCACCACCGGGACCCCCAGGGACCGGGAAGCCCAATGGAAGGTGTCGGTATCCAGCCGCTCCCCCGCCGTGAACAGGGTCCGCAGGCTGGAAATGTCGTAGTCCCGCAGCAGCGTTGCCCCGGGGTCTGCCTTCCTGATGGCACGCAACGCAGTAGGGGCGGTGAACAGGACGTTGACCCGATGGTCCCGGACCACCCGCCAGAAGGCTCCGGCATCAGGGGTTCCCACCGGTTTTCCCTCGTACAGCACGCTGGTGGCCCCTGCCAGCAGCGGTCCGTACACGATGTAGGAGTGCCCCACCACCCAGCCAACGTCCGACGCGGTCCACATGATGTCGCCCGGCCCGGCGCCGTAGATGTTCCTGAGCGTCCAGTCCAGCGCGACGGCGTGCCCGCCGTTATCGCGCACCACGCCCTTGGGCGTCCCGGTAGTGCCGGAGGTGTAAAGGATGTACAGGGGATCGGTGGCCGCCACGTCAACGGGCCCAGCAGGCGTGGCGCCGGCTACCTCCGCATCCCAGTCCAGCCACCCATAGTCAGCGGCTGACGCGGCGAAGCCCTCCCTGGCTTTGGTGATCACGGGAAGGCCGGGCACGCCGGCCAGGGCGAGCGCCTCCGCCACGGCGGGCAGGTACTCGATCCTGCGCGCCGGCTCCAGTCCGCCGGAAGCCGTTACCACCAGCACCGGCTGTGCGTCACGGATCCGGGCTGCGAGTTCCTTGGGCGCGAATCCGCCAAAGACGACAGAGTGGACGGCGCCGAGGCGGGCGGAGGCAAGCATGGCGATGACGGCCTCCGGAATCATCGGCATGTAGATCACCACGCGGTCGCCCTTGCCGACACCCCGGTCCCGCAGGACGCCGGCGAAGTCCGCCACGAGCCCGGTCAGCTCCGCATAGGTGAAGCGGCGTTGGGTGCCGAGCATTGCCGAATCGTAGATCAGGGCGTCCTGGCTCCCCCGGCCGGCCTCCACGTGGCGGTCCAGCGCGTTGTACGAGGTGTTCAGGATGCCGTCCGGGAACCAGCCGTACAGCGGTGCCCGGCTCGCGTCCAGTGCCTGCCGGGGCGGCGTGGACCAGCCCACCCTTGCAGCGGCGCCAAGCCAAAAAGCGGCTGGCTCAGCGAGGCTCTTTTCGTATGTTTCCCGATAGCTGTCAAGCATGAAAGTGCATCCCGTCCACGACGTTGTGTTGCGGCAATGCTAGCCAAGGAACAGCCTTCAAACAAGGGTTATGTATACAACAGTTGCTCTTTTCGGGACAATATCTCGGGTTCTGCTGGATTTTCAGGCAACGGTGTATACACTGAAGGAGTTCAGTTACCGAAGGAGTTACCGATGCGCGCCAGCGACAGGGCCTACGCCGCCCTCCGGGACGACATCACGGAATGGCGGCTGCTTCCCGGCACGGTCCTGGGCGAAGTGGAACAGTCCGAACGCCTCGGCGTCTCGCGCACGCCTCTACGGGAGGCGCTGGGCCGGCTTACCGCGGAAGGGCTGACGACGGCAGGCGGCCGCGGCGTCGTCGTCACCGACGTTTCGCTCGACGACATCGACGAACTGTTCGAACTCCGCGAAACGCTGGAATGCAGGGCTGCCGCGTTGGCGGCAGAACGCGGAGATGCCGCCGTCTTCCTCCAGCTGCAGAAGGAGCTCCTTGAGGCGCCGGCGCTCATTGACGGCAGCGACCCGGGACGGCACGAGTATTACGGCCTGGCCGGGCGCCTCGACGCCGCCATCGATGATGCAGTGGCCAATGCCTACCTCATCCAGGCCATGCGGGCCCTCCGGGTGCATCTGGTCCGGGTCCGCAGGCTCGCTGCCGACGACGCGGAGCGGCTCACCGCAGCAGCGGCTGAACATGCTGCCATCGCGGAAGCCATCGCTTCCCGCAACCCCCGCCTGGCTGAAGCAGCCACCACCCTCCATCTCCACCGCAGCCTGACGCACGTCAAAAATACGCACACACCTCATCACAGGGAGAACCATGGTTAAGCAGCACCACGTCCGCGTCTACAAGAGCGAAGAAAACCTGGCCCGGGAAGAGCAACTGGCCCACAAGATCGCCGCCGTGGCCGCCGATCCCGTGGAGGTGGTGCCGGAGGTGACCGAAATGGTCATCAACCGCATCATCGATAACGCGTCAGTGGCCATCGCGTCGCTGAACCGGGCGCCGATCGTCGCCGCCCGCGCGCAGGCCCTCACCCATGCGCCAAGCACCGGCGGCAAGGGTGCCAAGGTGTTTGGCATCGGCGAGCGCGTCTCGCCCGAGTGGGCTGCGTGGGCCAACGGCGTGGCCGTCCGCGAACTCGATTACCACGACACGTTCCTGGCCGCGGACTACTCCCACCCCGGTGACAACATCCCGCCCATCCTGGCCGTCGCGCAGCACACGGGTTCCAGCGGCGCCGACCTGATCCGCGGCATCGCCACCGGCTACGAGATCCAGGTGAACCTGGTGAAGGCAATCTGCCTCCACAAGCACAAGATCGACCATGTGGCCCACCTCGGCCCCTCGGCGGCGGCCGGCATCGGCACCCTTCTGGGCCTCGACGTCGAAACCATCTTCCAGTCCGTAGGCCAGGCACTGCACACCACCACCGCCACCCGCCAATCCCGCAAGGGCGAGATCTCCACCTGGAAAGCCCATGCACCCGCATTTGCCGGGAAAATGGCAGTCGAGGCGGCAGACCGTGCCATGCGCGGACAGACCTCCCCGGTGCCGATCTACGAAGGCGAAGACGGCGTGATCGCCTGGATGCTGGACGGTCCGGACGCCTCCTACGAGGTACCCCTGCCCACCCCGGGTGAGGCCAAGCGCGCCATCCTGGATACCTACACCAAGGAGCACTCGGCTGAATACCAGGCCCAGGCGTGGATCGACCTCGCCCGCAAGCTCCACCGCGAGCACCCGGAAACCACCAACCCCGCCAATGTGGCCTCGGTGCTGATCAAGACCAGCCACCACACCCACTATGTGATCGGCTCCGGCGCGAACGACCCCCAGAAGTACTCCCCTACCGCGTCCCGGGAAACCCTGGACCACTCCATCCCGTACATCTTCACCGTCGCGCTCCAGGATGGCGCCTGGCACCACGTGAATTCGTACGCCCCCGAGCGCGCTGCACGGCCGGACACCGTGGAACTGTGGCACAAGGTCACCACCGTCGAAGACCCCGAATGGACCCGCCGCTACCACTCCCTGGACATCGCCGAGAAAGCCTTCGGCGGTTCCGTGGAAATCACCCTCACCGACGGCACCGTCATCACGGACCAGATTGCCGTGGCAGACGCCCACCCGCTGGGTGCACGGCCGTTCGCCCGCGAACAGTACGTCAACAAGTTCCGCACCCTCGCGGCCGGGCTCGTGGAGCAGGCCGAGATCGAAAGGTTCCTCGCCGCCGTCGAACGCCTCCCGGAACTCGCCGCCGGCGAGCTGGACCAGCTGAACATCACCGCCGCCCCCGGCGTCATCGAACTGGGCGCGGCACCGAAGGGACTGTTCTGATGCTGTATTCGAAGACCACCCCGGAACAGAAGCGGGCCGCACTGCGTGGGATGCTCGCCTCCGGCACCATCCAGCAGTTCCCGGGAGCGTTTAACCCACTGTCCGCACGGCTGATTGAGGAAAAGGGCTTCGCGGGCGTCTACATCTCCGGCGCCGTCCTGGCCAACGACCTTGGCCTGCCGGACATCGGGCTGACCACCCTGACAGAAGTGGCAACCCGCGCGGGGCAGATCGCCCGCATGACCGACCTGCCCGCCATTGTGGACGCTGACACAGGCTTCGGCGAACCCATGAACGTTGCGCGCAGCATCCAGGAACTCGAAAACGCCGGCCTGGCAGGCTGCCACATCGAAGACCAGTTCAATCCCAAAAGGTGCGGCCACCTGGATGGCAAGAACGTGGTGGACCTGGACACCGCCGCCAAACGCATCCGGGCCGCCGCCGATGCCCGGCGCGACCCCAATTTCCTTATCATGGCCCGCACCGATATCCGTGCGGTGGAAGGGCTCGCAGCTGCCCAGGACCGCGCCCGCGCCCTGGTGGAGGCCGGTGCCGACGCGATCTTCCCGGAGGCCATGAAGGACCTGTCCGAGTTCCAGGCCATCCGGGACGCCGTGGATGTGCCGATCCTCGCCAACATGACCGAGTTCGGAAAGAGCGACCTGTTTACGGTGGAGCAGTTGCAGTCGGTGGGCGTGAACATGGTGATCTACCCGGTCACCCTGCTGCGCATTGCCATGGGAGCTGCAGAGCGTACGCTGGAAACGATCAAGGCAACAGGATCACAGGAAGCACAGGTGGAGAACATGCTCACCCGTGCGCGCCTCTATGACCTCGTGGACTACGAGGCGTACAACCGCTTCGATACCGGCGTTTTCAACTTCCAGATTCCCGGCGTCCGGTAGGACCCGGGATCCCCGCAAGAACGAAGGAGTTCAATATGGCTGCTGAAGATATCAAAAAGGGCCTGGCCGGCGTCGTGGTGGACTACACCGCGGTCTCCAAGGTCAACCCGGACACGAACTCCCTGCTGTACCGCGGCTACCCCGTCCAGGAACTGGCCGCCAGGTGCAGCTTCGAGGAAGTGGCCTACCTGCTGTGGAACGGTGAACTGCCTGACGAAGGGCAGCTGGCGGAGTTCACGGCACGGGAGCGTGCCGGGCGGGCGCTTGACCCGGTAGTCAAGCAGGTCATCGACGCGTTGCCGGCCACGTCCCACCCGATGGATGTCTGCAGGACAGCGGCCTCCGTGATGGGGGCCCGCCACCCGCTGGCGGAGGACTCGTCGCGCGAGGCCAACATGGCCAAAGCCGTGGACCTATTCGCCGCCATGCCGGCGGTAGTGGCCTACGACCAGCGCCGCCGCCACGGCCAGGACCTGGTGGAACCGCGTGAGGACCTGGGGTATTCGGCGAATTTCCTGTGGATGACCTTCGGCGAGGAACAGGTGCCCGAGGTTGTGGAGGCGTTCAACGTCTCGATGATTCTCTACGCCGAGCACTCCTTCAACGCCTCCACCTTCACCGCACGCGTCATCACCTCCACGCTGTCCGACCTGCACTCGGCGGTCACAGGAGCGATCGGGGCCCTGAAAGGTCCGCTGCACGGCGGGGCGAACGAGGCCGTGATGCACACCTTCGACGAGATCGGCATCCGGCAGGAGGAGTCCCTCGACGAGGCGGCAGCCCGGGCG
The DNA here is from genome assembly GCF_056394175.1 of Pseudarthrobacter sp. 10T415. Lineage (NCBI taxonomy): Bacteria > Bacillati > Actinomycetota > Actinomycetes > Micrococcales > Micrococcaceae > Pseudarthrobacter > Pseudarthrobacter sp. 10T415. Next base: position 84,151 of record NZ_JBFTHJ010000016.1, read on the forward strand.
AAGGCCTGGATGGAGGATGCCCTGGCAAACAAGAAGAAAGTCATGGGCTTCGGCCACCGCGTCTACAAGCACGGCGACTCCCGGGTGCCCACCATGAAGGCCGCCCTGGACAAGATGATTGCCCACTACGGCAGGCCCGAACTGCTGGGGCTGTACAACGGGTTGGAAACGGCGATGGATGAGGCCAAGGCCATCAAGCCGAACCTCGACTACCCGGCCGGGCCCACCTACCACCTGATGGGCTTCGATACGCCGACGTTCACTCCCTTGTTCGTGGCCAGCCGCATCACCGGCTGGACAGCACACATCATGGAGCAGCTGGATTCGAACTCGCTGATCCGCCCGCTGAGCGAGTACAACGGCGCCGAGGAACGGCACCTGCCCTAGCCTTTCGGCGGGACGTACGACGGCGGTGCGGCACCCGGGTGCCGCACCGCCGTCGGGCGTTAACGGCCTGGAAGTTTTGGGAAGGCCTGCAGCCTAGGGAAGGACGCTGCGGGAGGACGCGACGGATTCGTTGTCCGCGTCCATGGTGACCACGACGTTGACCGTGCCGCCTTCGAGCACCACGGGCAGCCAGTGGTCAGCGTCCTGCCACATCCGGTCCACCGGAAGGGTATCCACCCGGAACCACTCTGGCAGGATCTCGTCGCTGGGCTGCGGGTCACCGGTCCAGGTACGGGCGGTGAAAAGGGTGGTTTTCATGTCCCACTCCGGCCTGGCGGGAAACACGAAGTGCACGGCTCCCGCATCCGTGAGGTCCCCCTGCTGCAGCACCACGCCGGTTTCCTCCTGGACTTCCCGGATCACGGCCTGCACGCTGGTCTCCCCCGCCTCAACGTGCCCGCCGATGCCCACCATCTTGCCCCTGCCGAAACCGGTCTGCTTCAGGCCCAGGAGCACTTGCGGGCCGTCGGCACCGTCGCGGAGCAGGAAGCAGAGGGTCACATCGGCTGCGGTCATTTTCCCAGCCTAGCGGGGCCTTCAGTGAGGGCAGCCCGCGGCACGTGGACTGCCCCCGCATGGCGGCCGGGGCGTTGCTACAGTGAGGCCCATGAGCATGGCCGGAGAGGAACATCCCGCCCCCGCCCGCAAGGCCCGCACCCTGCACGGAAGCGGTGTCCGGTTACCCGAGTGGGTGGTCCGGAATCCGCTGTATGCCGGCTGGCTGTGGACCGGTTCGTGGGCGCTGCTGATCGTTGCCGACGAATTCGTGGACCTCGCAGGCTGGACCTGGTACGTCTTCGTGGGGATGGCGGCCCTGCCCACCCTGGGCTGCACGGTGGCGGTACTGAACGCCACCCCGCGCCGCTACCTCCGTCCGGCCAAGGAGTCCGTGCTCTCGCACTTCTTTGTCCGGTTCCTGGCACTGACCGCCGCGTTCCTGGTGTGGGGCGTCTCGGTAGTGGCCAGCGCATCGATTTCCACCACCGTGCAGGCGCTGGCCGGGGACTCGGAGCGTGCCGTCACGTCCCTGGGCCTCAACCTCCTGGTAGCTGCTGTCCCGCTGGTGGTCACTGTCCTGTGGATGGCCCTGATCATCAGGTGTGCCTGGTTCCTACGCCGCCTCCGTGGCTGGCGCCAGTCACCCGAAGGCACTCGGCTTCCCAAGAAGTTCCTGAGGGGATCGCCCCGTGCCCGACGGGTGGTGGTGGGCCTCGCCCACCCGGGCCTGCTCCTGGTGGCCGGGCTGGGCACCTCCATTTTGGCCCTGTTCCTCGGCGCCGTGGAACTCACGCTCAACGTGATGGAATGAACCGGTTCCCGCCGGAGAGTTCCAGCCGGGACATGGCCCGCTCCGCACCGCGGTAGTCAGTGCGGCGGGTGCATCAGCCCAGGGCCCGGGGGTGTGCGGCCGCGTAGACCTCGCGGAGCGTATCTGCTGTCACCAGCGTGTACACCTGCGTGGTGGTCACCGAAGCGTGGCCCAGGAGCTCCTGGACCACCCGCACGTCCGCGCCGCCTTCGAGGAGGTGGGTGGCAAAGGAGTGCCGGAGTGTGTGCGGGGAGACGTCGCGGGTGATGTTGGCCTTTTCGGCGGCCACCTTCAGGATGGTCCAGGCGCTCTGGCGGCTGATCCTGCCGCCGCGGGCGTTGAGGAACAGCGCCGGCGTCCCCTTGCCCTTGGCGGCCAGCAGCGGCCGGCCACGAACAAGGTACGCTTCCAGGGCCCTGGCGCCGTACGATCCCAGGGGCACCAGCCGCTCCTTGGAGCCCTTTCCGAAAAGCCGGACAATGGCCGGTCCCTGTTCCGTGTCGTCGCCCGCCAGCGAAATATCGTCAACGTCCAGCCCCACGGCTTCGCTGATCCTGGCCCCCGTGGAGTAAAGGAACTCCAGCAGTGCCCGGTCCCGTAGGCCCGTGGCGGTGTCGGTTCCTGCGGCCTCCAGGATTCTGGTGACCTCGTCCACGGTGATGGCCTTGGGCAGCCGCTTGCCGGCCATGGGCGGGTGGACCTCGCTGGCCGGGTCCGACGCCGTATGCCCTTCCAGGGCCCAGAACTTATGCAGGCCCCGGACGGCCACCACTGTCCGTGCGGCGGACCGCACTCCGAGGGCCGAACCGCCGTCGGACCCGTCCGAGAGGGCGCGCACGAAACCCGTCACGTGGTGCCGGGTAATGTCCCCGGGCTGCTGGCAGCCGGCGCCGGCCAGGTAGCGGGAGTAGCGGGCAAGGTCCCTGCGGTAGGCGGCCAGGGTGTTGGCTGCCAGGCCGCGTTCAACGCCCATGTGCTGCAGGTAGTCCGTAACCCCGCGGTCAATCCTGGTGGGTGCGGCGGCAGCTTTCCCGGGTTCCGCTTTAGGAGCCGCTTCGGGTTCCGGCGCTTCGGAACCCGGTGTTTCGGTCAGCGTGGTTTCCGCCGGCGGTGCCATCCCGGCGGACGGACCCGGACCCATCAGCGCTGGCTGGGGTGGGCGGGCCAGGCTGCGTCGGCCGGGCGGAGCCTGGCGTACCCGTCAGCCCGTGCGGCCGCTGCGGCGAGGATCCCGACGACGGCCGACGGGTTGTGCAGCCGGCCGGCCAGGACGGACGCGACGGCCTCGTCCAGGCTGATCCAGTGGAATTCGATCTCGGCTTCCTCGTCCGTCCGCTCGTGCCGCTCGGCATGCGGTACCTCGGTGAGGTCCCGGGCCAGGTAGATGCGGATGGCCTCGCTGGAAGATCCGGGCGAGTTGAAGACGTCTGCCAGGACGTTCCAGGTGGCCGCGGCGAGGTCCGCTTCCTCGGCGAGCTCGCGGGCGGCGCCCACCACAAAGTCTTCGCCTTCAACGTCCAGCAGGCCTGCCGGGACTTCCCACAGGTCCATTCCCACGGGGTGCCGGTACTGCTTGAGCAGCAGGATTTCGCCCTGCTCGTTCATAGGCAGGACAGCGACGGCACCGGGGTGGTCGATGTAGTCGCGGGTGAGGGCGTCACCGCTGTCCTGAAGCTGGAAGGTGTCGCTGACGACGTCCCAGATCCGGCCCTCGTAAACCTTCTCAGACGACAAAAGACGGCGTGGACTCGGTGCATCCGAAACCTGCCTGGCTGCAGGGGTGGTTTCAGGTGTACCGGGCATCACGCCGTCCTTTGTTCTGTTGGCTCTACTTAGCCGCTACCGTACCGGACTCCGGAGCACCGGCGGTCACGGCTGCGGCCGTGTCGGCGTTGCCGCTCTGGTGGTCCAGGGCCGCCTTGATCAGGCCGGCGAACAGCGGGTGCGGACGGGTGGGGCGCGAACTCAGTTCCGGGTGCGCCTGGGTTGCCACGTAGTACGGGTGGACCTCGGCCGGGAGTTCAACGAACTCCACGAGCTTGCCGTCCGGGGAGGTACCGGAGAAGACGAGTCCCTCGGCGGCGATCTGGTCGCGGTATTTGTTGTTGACCTCGTAGCGGTGGCGATGGCGTTCGCTGACGGTGGTCTTGCCGTAGGTTCCGGCAATGACCGAGCCTTCGTCGAGCTTGGCCTCGTACAGTCCCAGGCGCATGGTGCCGCCCAGGTCACCGCCGCCCTCGACGAACTCCAGCTGTTCTTCCATGGTGGCGATGACCGGGTACTTGGAGTCCGGCTCAAACTCGCTGGAGGATGCACCTTCCAGGCCCACCACGTTGCGGGCGTACTCGATGACCATGCACTGCAGGCCGAGGCACAGGCCGAGCACCGGGAGCTTGGTCTCGCGGGCAAACTTCAGGGCGCCCAGCTTGCCTTCGAGGCCGCGGATGCCGAAGCCGCCGGGGACGCAGATGGCGTCGACGCCGTCGAGCGCCTTGACTGCGCCCTCACGGGTTTCGCATTCGTCCGAAGGGACCCAACGGATCTTGACCTTGGTTTCGTTGGCAAAGCCGCCGGCGCGCAGGGCTTCGGTGACGGACAGGTAGGCGTCCGGCAGGTCGATGTACTTGCCCACAAGGGCGATCTCGACGTGGTGCCGCGGGTTGTGCACGGCTTCCAGCAGGCGGTCCCAGCTGGTCCAGTCAACGTCCTTGAACGGCAGGTCCAGGGCACGGACGATGTAGGAGTCCAGGCCCTGGGTGTGCAGGGTCTTGGGGATGTCGTAGATGCTGGGGGCATCCGGGCAGCCAATGACTGCTTCGAGGTCAACGTCGCACATCCGGCCGATCTTGGCGCGCATGGCTTCGGGAATTTCGCGGTCCGACCGGATCACGATGGCTTCGGGCTGGATGCCGATGGACCGCAGGGCGGCCACGGAGTGCTGCGTCGGCTTGGTCTTCAGTTCCTGGGACGGTCCGATGTACGGGACCAGGGACACGTGGACGAAGAAGACGTTGCCGCGGCCCACGTCCTGGCGGACCTGGCGGGCCGATTCGAGGAACGGCTGGGATTCGATATCGCCAACGGTGCCGCCGATTTCGGTGATGATGACGTCCGGAGCGTTCTTGCCCTCGGCAGGCAAACGCATCCGGCGCTTGATTTCGTCAGTGATGTGCGGGATGACCTGGACGGTGTCGCCGAGGTACTCGCCGCGGCGCTCCTTGGCGATAACCGTGGAGTACACCTGTCCGGTGGTGACATTCGCCGAGCCCTCGAGGTTCTCATCGAGGAACCGCTCGTAGTGCCCGATATCCAGGTCCGTCTCGGCGCCGTCGTCGGTGACGAAGACCTCGCCGTGCTGGAAGGGGTTCATCGTGCCCGGATCCACGTTCAGATAGGGATCGAGCTTCTGCATTGTCACAGACAGGCCGCGCGCCCGCAGCAGGTGGCCGAGGCTCGAAGCCGTCAGCCCCTTACCCAGCGAGGACGCCACACCACCGGTCACGAAGATGTGCTTGGTCGTCTTGGATGAGCCCGGGAACCGGGAATTTACACGGGAATTTGATCGCTGCACCACGGAATTCGAGCCTATCATCAATTGAGCCTTCCACGGATCGTCCGGACTGTTCCCCAAATGCTCCAGTGTGCAGTCCAGCGCGCCTTTCGGGCAAGGGCCCAAGGACCACAACGGGCCGGAGAAGGCGCCGGCATGAAGGCCTTGTCAGCCGCGCTGGGGCAGGAGTTTGGCGTCGTCAAGCAGCTCCTGGGCGTGCGCCTGGGCCGATTCGGAGTCCTCCTGGCCGGCCAGCATCCGGGCAAGTTCCCGGACCCGTTCCGTCCCGTCGAGGAGGCGCACATCACTGGACGTGAACCCGGTGGCTGTGCCGCCGTCGGCCCCCCGGACTGAGGTCTTGGTCACGGTGATGTGCTGGTCCGCGAAAGCTGCCACCTGCGGCAGGTGCGTCACCACCAGCACCTGGACGTGGCGGGCGAGCATGGCGAGGCGTCGGCCGATCTCGACGGCGGCGCGGCCGCCCACTCCGGCGTCCACCTCGTCGAAGACGAACGTGGGAACGGGGTCCACGGCGGCGAGCACCACCTCGATGGCCAGCATGACGCGCGAGAGCTCACCTCCCGATGCGCCCTTGCCCAGCGGCCGGGCGGGGGCACCGGAATGCGGCTGCAGCAGGAACGCGATGTCGTCGGCACCATGGGGCCCCAGCTGCCCCGTCGGCTCAAGGTTGATCACCAGCGTGGCATCCGCCATGGCCAGTGCCTTGAGCTCGGCGCTGACCCGCGCTGACAGGTCCTTGGCGGCCTTGACGCGGATCTTGCTGATGGCGGCCGCCTGCTTGGTCAGGTCCGCCTCCGCACGTGCCACCTCGGCGTCCAGGGACTCAATCCGCGAGGAGTCGTCCTGCAGTTCGTCGTGGCGGGCCCGGGCCTTCTCCGCCCATTCCAGCACTTCGTCGATGGTGGGCGCGTACTTGCGCACCAGCTTGGCCAGGGCACCGCGCCGGTCCTCGATTTCGGCAAGCCGCTCAGGGCCTTCGGTGTCGAGTCCCGCCTGGTAGCTGGCCAGGTCCGTGGCGATGTCGTTGAGCAGGAAGCCCACTTCGGCCAGCCGGGCCGCGGCCGATCCGAGCTCGGCGTCATGCTCCGCCACCTGTTCGAGCGTGCGCTTGGCCGCGTCCACCAGGGTAGTGGCATCGCCGGCTTCGCCGAAGTCCTCCGCGATGAGAGCCTGGTGCGCGGTGCTGGCGGCGATCCGCAGCTCTTCGACGTTGGCCAGCTTCACGGCCTCCGCCTTCAGCTGCCCGTCCTCCCCCGGCTGCGGATCCACCTCGTCGATCTCGGCCAGGGCGGTCTGCAGGGACTCGGCTTCGCGGAGCCTGTCCCGGGCGGCGGTGCGGAGGCTGTCCAGCTCTGCCTGGCTGGCTTTCCAGTGGCTGTAAAGCTCCTGATAAGTGCTGAGCGGCCCGGCCAGCGTTTCACCGGCACACTTGTCCAGCGCACCACGCTGGGCTGCAGCGCCCTTAAGGCGGATCTGGTCTGTCTGCCCGTGGACCACCACCAGGGTTTCGCCGATCTCGGCCAGGACACCGACGGGGGCCGCGCGGCCGCCCAGGAATGCGCGGCTGCGTCCATCGGCACCGAGGCGCCGTGCCAGGATCAGTTCCGCGCCGCCGTCGAACTCTTCAGCTTCGGCGCCCGCCTCAAGCGCGCGCACCACGGCGGGGTGGCCGGCGTCGAGCTTCAGGACCGCTTCAGCGGTGGCACTCTTTGCGCCGCTGCGGACGGCGCCCGCGTCCGAGCGTGCCCCCAGCAGCAGGCCGACGGCGGTGACCACCATCGTCTTACCGGCACCGGTTTCACCGGTTACCACGCTGAGGCCGGGCCCCAGCGGCAGGGTTGCGTCGGTAATGACGCCAAGATCGCGGATTCTCAGTTCTTCAAGCATGCATTCACTCCGCAGTCGACGGATCAGGTTCGGTGTCCGGCCGGTCCGCCTGCGGGACCTGCAGCGGCTGCATGGGCCGGGGTGTGCGGACCACCGGAATGGGCCCCGTATGGACCGCGCTGGCCTTGGGCACCGGCCCCCGCCAGCCGTGGATGGGCAGCTCGAACTTGCGGACCAGCCGGGCCGAGAAGGGCGTCTGGTGGGTGCGGGCCAGCCGCACGGGGGTTGCGGATTTGGTGACTTCAACCCTGGCACCCGGCGGAAGATCCACGGACCGGCGGCCGTCACACCACAGGACGCCCTGGGCTTCCGTGCGTCCCAGGACCTCGACCGCAAGCTTTGACCGGGGCGACACCACCAGGGGTTTGGCGAACAGGGCGTGGGCGCTGATGGGGACTATGACGAGTGCCTCCACCTCCGGCCAGACCACCGGGCCGCCGGCAGAGAACGCATACGCGGTGGACCCCGTGGGGGTGGCCATCACGATGCCGTCCGAACCGAACGAGGTCAGCGGGCGTTCGTCCACTTCCGTGACCACCTCCAGCATCCGTTCCCGGTTGGCTTTCTCGATGGCGGCCTCGTTCAGCGCCCAGGTGTGCCAGATTTTCTGGCCCCGGACCCATACCTGGACATCGATGGTCATCCGCTCTTCCACTGTGTAATCGCGGCTTGCGATCCATTCCACCGTCTGGGCCAGGTCGGCACGCTCACTCTCAGCCAGGAAGCCCACATGGCCGAGGTTGACGCCGAGCAAGGGTACGTCCACTTCGCGGACCAGCTCGGCTGCGCGCAGGATGGTGCCGTCGCCGCCGAGGACCATCACCAGTTCCACGTCCGGCAGGCTCACATGGTCGTGGAGGACTTCGACGGGCTGGGCAAGGTGCCCGAAGAACCGCTCCATGTCGTCCAGTTCGGAGTCCTGCATGACGGGCACAATGCCCGAGGCATGCAGGAGCGCACAGGCCTCCCAGGCGGCCTTCAGCGATTCCTCGCGGCCGGTATGGGCAAGGACCAGTACACGCCTGCTCATCAGGTTCCGCTCTCTAGTGTTTCGGCCAGATTTGTCCGAGCAAGGCAGCTGCTGCCGCCTCCCGCTCTTCGATCTTAGGCAAGTCTTGGGTGATCCTGCGTCTTATCCACAGGAAGTATTCGACGTTTCCGTCCTGGCCCGTCAGCGGACTCACCGCCAGCCCGTGCAGGTCCAGCCCGGCGTCGAGCGCTGCCATGGCCACCTTCTGCACCGCGAGCCGCCGTTCCCGTTCCGAGGTGACCACGCCGGTGCGGCCCAAACGGTCCTTGCCGATTTCGAACTGGGGTTTGACCATAAGCACCAGGTCTCCGCCCGGTTCCGTGCAACCGGCCAGGGCCTGCACCACCAGGGTGAGGGAGATGAAGGAGAGGTCCGCGACAGTCAGGGCGGCCGGGCCGCCGATGTCTTCCGGGACCATGTACCTGACGTTCATGCCCTCGTGGACGGCGACGCGCGGATCGCTGCGGAGGTGGGGCACCAGTTGGCCGTGCCCGACGTCGACAGCCACCACATGTGCCGCGCCGCGCCGGAGCAGGACGTCGGTGAAGCCGCCGGTGGACGCACCGGCGTCCAGGCACCGCTTTCCTTGGGCCGTAATGCCCGGGAAGGCGTCGAGGGCGCCGGCCAGTTTATGGCCGGCGCGGCTGGCGTACGTGTCCTGGTCGTCATGTTCGACGGCGAGATCCCTGTCTTCGTCAACCTGAAGTGACGCTTTGGCGAGGACCTTGCCGTCGGAGCTGACCTTGCCTTCGGCGATGAGGGTTGCTGCGTGCGTCCGGGACCTGGCCAGGCCCCGGGCCACCAGGGCCTGGTCGAGGCGTACCGGCATCAGGCTCCGCCGTCCGTTGCGTCGGTTGCGCCGGTTCCGCGGGGGCCGGGAACCGGGGGCCCCGGAGTACGGCTTCCGGGGTCCTGGGGTCCGGGGTCCCGGGGTCCGGCATCCCGTGGTGCAAGGCCTTGGGACTGCAGGTCCTGGGGCTCAATGTCCTGGGGCTTGGCGTTGAGGGCGTCCAGCAACTCATCATGAAGCCTGGCGTAGGCCTCTTCATGCTCTTCAACGGGAGTGGCGGGCAGGGTTTCCAACACTGTCAGGGCTTGGGCCACCACGGCGTCAGGGATCGCAGCGGCGTCCAGCCCGGGCCAGTCCCGCGACGGCTGGGCTGATGATTCTTCAGGTCCGGTCAGCTCAGTCATCCGTTAAGTCTAGTGACCGAGCCAGGCCAGCTTGGGCGCCTGCGCCGTTGGTGCGTCCGGCGTCGCAGCCCACCACGCCGCGCAAGCGGCGCGCCACGCGTCAAGGCTGTCCTTACTGCCAATGACGCCCACTGCGCCGTTGGCGACGCGTGCCGTGGCATCGCCGCAGACGTACGTGCCGTCGTCGTGCGTCACCTCGGGGTACGGGCGGTACAGGTCGGACAGGGCGCCGATGATGTAATCCGGACGCTCGGCGGAGCGGGCGGCCAGGATCGTTTCCAGGGTGTCGACGCCGGTCAGCACGGCGACGGTGGCAAACCCGGCATTGTTGCCGCCGAGGATGTCCGTGTCCAGCCGGTCGCCCACTACCAGCGGGCGTTCGGCGCCGAGCCGCTTGGCGGCGGAATGGAACAGCGGCGCCTCCGGCTTGCCGGCCACGAGCGGCGTCCGGCCGGTGGCAGCGGTCACCGCCGCCACCAGCGTTCCGTTCCCTGGCGCGATTCCACGAGCCTGCGGGATGGACATGTCGGTGTTCGTCGCCACCCAGAGGGCCCCGGCGGACACCACGTAAGCAGCTTCGGCCAGGTCCTTCCAGCCGATGCCGGGGTTGAAGCCCTGGACCACTGCCACGGGTTCCTCGTCCTGGCCGAAGACAGGGGTGAGCCCTACGAGCTCGATTTCGCGGGCAAGCGCCGGACTTCCCGTGATGAGGACCTTCGAGCCCGGCGCCAGGCGCGAAGCGAGCAGGTCCGCGGCCGCTTGTGAAGAACTGACTACCTGCTCATCCTCAGCCGGCGCCCCCAGTTCCCTCAGGTGGGCTGCCACTTCGGCCGGGGATCGGGAAGCGTTGTTCGTGACGTAACCAAGACCCACGCCCACGCCGGCCAGCTGCTGAAGCGACTCCACGGCGCCCGGAATAGCATGCGGGCCGGCGTACACCACCCCGTCCAGGTCGGACAGGAGGGCGTCAAAGCGGGAAATCAGGGAAATCAGGGAAATGGCAGTCATTCGGTTCAGTCTTCCCGGCGGTCCTGGTTGGCAGCAGCGTCGTCGCCGGGCTCTTCACTGCCGGCTTCTTCGTTGCTGCTGTCTTCGTTGTCTTCGTTGTTGGGGTCCAGTTCGTCCTGCTCCAGCGAATCCTCGTCCGACTCTGCGTCGTCAGAGGCGAAGTAATCCGCATCCTGGTCGTCCACGTTCTGGTCCACGGCGTTCTGCGCGTCGGCACTTTCTGCAGTGCCGTCGTCGGACGCGGAGCCTTCCTGGCTGCCCTCAGCCGCCGAAGCTGCTTCGGAGGCTTTGACGGCGTGTTCGCGGAGGCGCCGGCGCTCGGCCTCTTCGCGGGCCTCTTCCTCTTCATCCCAGCCGAGATCGATGATGTCAGGCTCTTCGTCAACGCCCTGTCCCAGCGCGTTCTCTGCGACGACGGCCTGCTTGTTCCACTTGTCTGCCTCGTCGGTGCGTCCCACGGCGGAGAGCGCGCCGGCGTAGGCGCGGAACAGCCGGGGGCTGTAGGAGAAGGCACGGTTGATGTCCAGCTGCGGAATTTCCAGTTCGGCGACGGCGGCATCGAGCTGGTCCAGGTCGGTCCTCGCGCCGGCGGCCACGATGGCAAGTTCCACCTTGCCCGGAGCGTCAAGGTCCTGCGCTTCCTCGGAACGGGCAACATCCAGTGCCCGGTCCGGGCGGCCCAGTCCCCGCTCGCAGTCGGCCATGACGGGCAGGTGGACGTTGGAGCCGCTGATCCGCCGGTAGGTGCGGAACTCGCGCAGGGCTTCGCCGTAGTGGCCCGCGGCGTAGGCTGTCAGGCCGACGGCTTCGCGGACGGCACCGAGGCGGCCGCCTCTGCGGCTCGCCGCGAGGGCGTGTTGGAAGGCCAGTTCCGGCTCGTCGTCAATCAGGCGGCCGGCCATCACCAGGTGGCGGGCAACCCACTCGGCGCTCTTGGGCTCAAGGGTCTTGATCTGGTGCTGCGTGGCGCGGTCCAGCTCCTTGCCCGTGACGTCCTCATCGATCTCGGGAGAGCGTTCGCGGTCGGGCCGGTTGGAGCTGCGGATATCGGCAGCGTTGTGCGTACGGGCGGGACGCTCTTCCTGGCGGTCCCTGCCGAAGCCGCGGCCGGAGTCACTACGGAACGAATCGCCACGGCCTGCTCCACGATCGGCTCCGCCTCGGGCGGGGCCACGGTCAGAACCGCGGTCAAAGCTGCGGGAGTCCCTGTCCTGGCGGTCGCCGAAGGGCTTGCGGTTCTCGCCGCCGCCGAAGCTGCGGCGGTCTTGGTCGCCGTCGCGACGGGGACGGTCACCGAACGGCTTACGATCCCGATCACCGTAGGGACGGTTCTCCCGGTCACCATAAGGCTTCCGCTCCCCACCACCGCTGAAGCCACGGCGATCCTGGTCACCCTCACGGCGCGGACGGTCGCCAAACGGTTTCCGCTCCCGATCACCGTAAGGACGGTTCTCCCGGTCGCCGGAAGGCTTGCGGTTCTCGCCGCCGCCGAAGCTGCGGCGGTCTTGGTCGCCGTCGCGACGGGGACGGTCACCGAACGGCTTACGATCCCGATCACCATAAGGACGGTTCTCCCGGTCACCATAAGGCTTCCGCTCCCCACCACCGCTGAAGCCACGGCGATCCTGGTCACCCTCACGGCGCGGACGGTCGCCAAACGGCTTACGATCCCGATCACCATAAGGACGGTTCTCCCGGTCACCATAAGGCTTCCGCTCCCCGTTTCCAGAGGAGCGTTCGTTGCTGTCGCGGTTGCCGCGACCCCGGAACCCACGCGGGTCACCGCCCGAGTTGTTGTCTCCCCGGAACGCTTCGCGGTCGTTTCCGCGGTTTCCTCCGCCGTGTTCGGCCATGATGGATTCCTCCTGTTGTGAGCCGACCACTGGCGCAACTGCAGCCGCTCGTATACGTGCTTCTTACTTACGCAACCCGAAACCAAGCGCTTCCAGGTCCGTACATCTCCATCAATTCTAGGGGAGCCCACATAATCGGCGGTCCAGAGTTGGCCCTGGCGGCCGCATCGTGTGAATCTTCACACCGCTGCACACCCGTAGTGGCTCTTTCGCCGGCAGCATCGTTCGCCACCAGCCCTTCCCCACCCCGCGACGCGCGCTCACTTGTGGTGGCTGTCCCTGTGACGAGCGCTCATTCGTGGTGGCTATCATTCTGATGCGCGTTCAGCTGCAGTGAGCGCGGGTCAGGGTCTGAGCCGCCAGTAATGAGGGGGGTCCGGGTGGGAACCGCCACGACGGAGCGCGGATCCGGGCCTAAGCCACCACGAGTGAGCGCGGATCCGGGCCTAAGCCACCACGACTGAGCTGGGGTTCGGGTGTTAGCCGCCAGAACTGAGCGCGGGCGTGGCGGTTTGTGGGTGGTGTGTGGTGGTTAAAGTGGTAGGGCCCTGACGTGGTGTGTGTCAGGGCCCTACTCAAATGATGTCCGGCGGTGTCCTACTCTCCCACACCCTCCCGGGTGCAGTACCATCGGCGCTGTGGGTCTTAGCTTCCGGGTTCGGAATGGGACCGGGCGTTTCCCCCACGCTATGACCGCCGTAAC